>NC_014960.1:2890127-3211252 GCF_000199675.1 Anaerolinea thermophila UNI-1 | reverse complement strand
ACACCTGGCGCCGAATCGGCGGCGCTGAAATTGCTGGGCTTTTTCCGCGGCGGGTTCATCCCCGACTGGCATACGGTGGTGCTGGGCATGATTGTCATACTCACTATGGTGCTCATGCCCCCGCGCTGGAATGCCCGATTTCCTTCTTCTTTGCTGGGAATCATTCTCGCCACGGCGCTGAACGCCCTGGTGTTCCATTGGGATGTCCCGGTGATTGGGGAGATTCCCCGCACCCTGTTTTTGAACGAGCGCCTGACCCTTCAGGCAATCCCCTGGAATCATTTGACCGAGTTTCTTGCCCCCGCCCTGACCATTACGGCATTGGGGAGCATTGAAAGTCTGTTGTGCGGCGCGGTCGGCTCGAATATGACCGGCATCCGCCTGCAAGCCAATCAGGAATTGATTTCTCAGGGCATTGGCAATATAGTCATTCCCTTCTTTGGCGGCGTTCCTGCTACTGCGGCAATTGCCCGCGCCAGCGTGGGGATTAAATCGGGCGGACAAACCCGCATGGTGAGCATTGTCCATTCGGTAGGGTTACTGCTCTCCATGTTCCTGCTCTCTCCCATCATGGCGCGTATTCCGCTTTCGGTGCTTTCGGGGGTCTTGATGGTCACTGCCTGGCGGATGAATGAATGGGAAGCCATCCGTTTCCTCTTCGGCAGGCGTTTCAAGACCGGTATGCTCACGTTTGGTATCACCCTGCTGGCAACCGTCTCGCTGGACCTGACGCAGGCGATTCTGGTGGGGGCGTTCCTTTCCGGGGCAAAGTTCCTCAATGACATATCCACCATGGATATTCAAATTACCGAGGTTGACCCTGAAAAATTGCGCCAGAAAGGCATTGATGCCGAAGGAAAATGTCGTCATGTGCGGGTCGCCTTCCTCACCGGTCCGCTGTTCTTTGCCGCAACGGGTCATTTCAATGAAGCCTTCAGCCAGTTGAAGGACACCCATGCGCTGATTTTATCCATGCGCGGCGTGCCGCTGATTGACATCAGCGGAATTGAAGCCATTCACCGCCTGCATCGCAAAGTGCAGGCGCAGGGTGGTACCTTGATGTTCTCCGGTGTTCACGAAAATGTGATGAACATGCTCCGGCGTGCCGGTTTGGTGGAACATATCGGCGAGGAAAACTTCTTCTGGGCGAGCGATGAAGCCATTGTGGCGGCAGAACGGCGGGGATGCGCCTTCTGCGAAAATTCCACCGCCAACTGAGAAATTTTGAGGTTGGGCTGAATTGGGACGGTCTGCTCTCCGCAGGGCATGACCGTCCTTTTTTGTGTGCAATAGGGTGTGATATACTCTCCCCCATGCGCATTGCCCGCTGGGGGATGTTTTTTCTCTTCCTGCTCACCGCCTGCGGTGAGGTGGCTGTCCCGTCTGCTGATTTGCCTGTACTTGCCTCTGCTACCCCCTCTCCAGCCCTGCCGGCGCAGACGGATGCCCCTGTATTGCCTTCGCCCACCCTTCAGCCTTCTGCCACCCCTGTACCTTCGCCCACTCCCTGCCCGCAAGATGAGGGACATTTTGAAGAAGGCTCGCTGGATTCGCGCCTGATGAAGCGCGCCCTGACTTACCGAATCTACCTGCCTCCATGTTACAACCGGCAGGCAGGCGCTACTTACCCGCTGTTGATTCTGCTTCACGGGCAGAGTTACCGCGCCGATCAGTGGGAGCGCCTGGGCATGGGCACTGCCGCCGATGCGCTGATTACCGCCGGACAGGTGCGCCCGTTTGTCATCCTGTTGCCGGAAGAGTGGAACACCAGCATCGTCCAGCGTGAGAGCGCCTACGGCAGAGCATTGATTGAGGAACTGCTCCCCTACGTTGAGGAACAGTATGCCCTGTGCCGCGAACGCGTCTGCCGCGCCATCGGCGGGCTGTCACGCGGGGCGGCCTGGGCGCTGGATCTGGCGTTTGAGCATCCCGACCTCTTCTCGGCGGTGGGGGCGCACAGCCTTGCGCCGTACTACGGGCAGGAAACTCATCTGCGGCGCATCATCCTGGATCATCCGGAGACGCTTTTCCCGCGCGTCTATCTGGATACCGGGCGGGCTGACCGCTACCGCACCGAAGCCATCTCAGTCGAAGTGATGTTCACCCGCCTGGGTGTGCCGCACGAGTGGTACTTCAACGAAGGACTGCACGAAGAACCTTACTGGCAGGCGCATGTCCCCGCGTACCTGCGCTGGTACACCCGTGATTGGACGCCGTAAAGGGAGAACCAATAGACACATCTCGATACTGTTGCGATTGCGCGATATCCCCATAGAGCAGGAGGAGCGAACTGGCGAAAGGCTGATAAGACATGGAAGGATATACAGAAGATTGCTTCGACCCGCTAGCGCGGGTCTCGCAATGACATCCAGCCGTGTCGTTATCATCGCGGAGCATCCCCAGGGAATTGTGCAGGGCGAAAATTTCCCGAAAGGGTTAAGCAACCTTCCGTGGGGCTGTGGGGGTGGAAAAGCCTTCGAGGGCTTGTCAACTGGCTCAGGGCACGTGCCTCAACGGCTCGGTACGCGGATGACTCAAAGAACGGCAAAGCCCTCTCCGCTCGGGAGAGGGCTTTGTTGTTCGAAACAAAAGTTCTTACGCTACCTGATAGGCAATGCCGCTGACGGGCGGCAGGCGCAGAATCCAGCCGTCGCCTTCGCGGGTCAGAGCGTTCTTTGCGCCGTACAGTTCCTTTACCACCTTGCCGAAGCGCTTGCCGTCCAGTTTAACCTCGACGGGGTACGCCGCCGGGTTGAGCGCTACCAGCACGGTCTCATCGCCCTGCTGGCGCTGATAGACAAAGGGCAGTTTGCCCGCCTCGGCGTACACCACCTCGAAAGCGCCGCTGGCTTGCAGGGCGGGGTGGCTCTGGCGCAGGGCAATCAGGCGGCGCACGCGGTTGAGCAGGGAGTTGGGATCGTTCTCCTGCGCGGCAACGGTTGGGCGGTCAGGGCGCTCGTCCACCGGCAGGTAGAGGCGCTCGCGCGGCGCGGTGGAGAAGCCGGCATTGGCTTCGTTGCTCCATTGCATGGGTGTGCGCGAACCGGTGCGCTCGTAACCGCCCTCTTTGGACGGCAGGTTGAGCGTCTGCATGCCGATTTCATCGCCGTAGTAGATGTAGGGGGTGCCGGGCATGGTCATCAGGAACAGGTAGATGACTTCCAGGTCGTCCCAATCGCGGTTGATGGCAAGGCGCGGGTTGATGTCGTGGTTGCCGGTGGGAATGGCGATGTGTCCCTTGCCTGCGGTCTTGCGGTAATGGTGCAGGTACTCATCCAGAAATTCCATGATATTGCCGTGACCGGACTTGTCAAAGAAGGCAAACCCGTAGGGATCGCCGCCGGGGCGGTTGGCGTAATACTGCTTGCGCAGTAATGCGTTGTATCCGCGCATGCCAAAGTGCAGAAGGAAATCCATGTGATAGCCTGCCTGCCCGATGGCAATTTCGGGGTTGCTCCACTCCGAGACCATGGCGGCTTCGGGGAATTCTTCATCCAGCCAGTCGCGAATCCAGCGCCAGAAGCGGGCAGTTTCCACCTGACCGGGGTCGTTCTTGACCAGCGAGCCTGCCATATCCACGCGGAAGCCGTCGGCGCCCATCTCCAGCCAGAAGCGCATGATGTTCTTGACTTCCTGGCGCACGCGCTGAGGACCGGGGGCAGTCACCGGCTGTTGCCAGGGCTTGCGCGGATCGGGGTGGGCAAAGCCGAAATTCAGCGCCGGCTGGGAGTAGAAGAAGTTGGTCAGCGGGTTGCCGTGGCGGTCGGCGTAGCCGTGAACCACGTGGAAACCGGGTTCATCCCAGCGCCAGGGGTCGTCGTTCCAGATATACCAGTCGGTGTACTCGTTGCGTTCTGCTTTGCAGGATTCCTTGAACCAGGGATGTTCAATGGACGTATGCCCAACCACTAAATCAAGCAGAATGCGCATACCGCGTTTATGGGCTTCTTCGAACAGACGGCGGGCGTCCTCATTGGTGCCGTAGCGCGGGGCGATTTTGTAGTAGTCTGCCACGTCGTAACCGGCGTCGTAGAAGGGCGAGACGAAGCAGGGGTTGAGCCAGATGGCATTACAACCCAGGGATTTCACATAATCCAGTTTGGCAATGATACCGGGCAAATCGCCGATGCCATCGCCGTTGCTGTCGAAGAAGGATTGGGGGTAAATCTCGTAAAAAACGGCATTTTCGAGCCATGCGGGCTTGGATGTTGGGTTGCTCATTGCGTGTTACTCCTTTCTCTGGGGAATCATATCCTGTTTGAACAACTTTCCATGCTGATAAAACTCCCTCTTTCTTAAGAGGGCTTTCCCGTCAGGGGGTAGGGCTGGGGAACGGCGTGGCAGTAGGAATTCGGGAGACGTCCAGCGCGCGCACTTCCAGCGCCGAAAACGCCACGGTGAGCGGCGAAGCACCCGCCGCGCGGGCATACGCGCCGATGCTCCCTTCCGTCCAGACCGGATCACGCAGGCTGAACTGGTACACGCCATTGACAAACAGGCGCAGATCCTGCCCAGCCATCCACACGCCCAGGCGGGCGGGCAGTAAGCCCGAGGGCAAACCGGCAACGGGCGTCCAGTCCTGCAGAAGGGCAATCTCGCCGTTTTTCAGGCGCTCGACGCGCAGAGAGCCGCCGCAGTTGAAGAGGATGCGGTAGCCGTCGCGTGGGGAAGATGCCCTCACCAGCACGCCATACACATCTTCCGGGCGGCACAAACTGGCTTGCACGGTAATTTCCAGATAGCCATCGCCGGGCAGAGCGCCGCTGCGCATGCTGGTCAGCACACCCTTCTCTGCCGTCACTGCCAGGGTCAGTTCCCCTTTGCCTAGGGCAATGCGTCCGGCTTCGGTTTCGCCGGTCTGCCAGTTAGCGCCGCTGAAGTCGTCCGTCAGCACAACCTCGCCGACACCAGGACGCATCTCCAGCGTAGGTACGGGGGTGGCGGTGGGGATGGGCGTGGGCGTATCGGTGGGGGGAAACCAAACCGGCGTGCGCGTGGGGGTGAGCGTCACCGTGGGGGTGGGGTTTGCCAGCAGGGCGCTCTGGGGTGACTGGACGGCGCATGCCGTCAGTCCCAGCAGGAAGAGGCTCAGCGCCCAAACTTCCCACACTCTCACAAATCCACCACCTGTTCGCGTTCCGGTCCCACCGAAACCTGGCATACCGGCACGCCGCACAGTTCGGAGATGCGCGAGAGGTAGCGCTGGGCTTCGCGGGGCAGATCCTTCCACGAGCGCGCGCCGCGCACATCCGCTGTCCAGCCGGGCAGTTCCTCATAGACAGGCTCAAAGGGCGAGAGGTCGGCGGGTCCCAGCGGCAGGTCGGTGAGGACACTGCCGTTGACGCGGTAACCGGTGCAGAGCAGGATGCTGGGAAGCCCGCTCAGCACGTCCAGTTTGGTCACCACCAGGTCGGTGACGTTGTTGACACGCACGGCATAGCGCAGTAAGACGCCATCCAGCCAGCCCACGCGGCGCGGACGTCCGGTGGTGGTGCCGTACTCATCCCAAGGGTTAGCGCCGGTGCCGCGCAGGCGGGTTGCCATCTCGCCGCTGACTTCAGTGGGGAAAGGTCCGGCGCCCACGCGCGTCTGAAAGGCTTTGGTCACGCCGATGACGCGGGCGGCAGTGCCGGGACCCAAACCCAAGCCCACCAGCGCCCCGGCGGCGGTGGGGGTGGAACTGGTGACGAAGGGATAAGTGCCGTGGTCAAGGTCCAGTAGAGTGCCCTGTGCGCCTTCCGCCAGCACGGTTTGACCATTCTGCAGTGCCTGCCAGAGAAGCAGAGAGGTATCGGTGATATACGGGTGCATCTTCTCGGCATATTCGGCGTATTCATCGGCAACAGCTTGCGGATCGAGGGCTTCTGCCTGATACACGCCCACCAGCCACTGATTGGCTTCTTCAACGTGCGCCAGCATGCGCTTGTGGAACGCCTCGGGGTTGAGCATTTCTTCCAGGCGGATGCCGCGGCGGGCGGCTTTATCGGTATAGGCTGGACCAATCCCCCGCCCGGTGGTGCCAATTTGACCTGCGCCGCGGGCGACTTCCTGCGCGCGGTCCAGCGCGCGGTGCGCCGGCGTGATGAGGTGGGCGGCATGCGAGAGGCGCAGGCGCTGAGGCGAAGCCTCCACACCGTTTTGCTCCAGCATCTCGATTTCGCTGAACAGCGTGGGCGGGTACACCACCACCCCATTGCCAATCACCCCTATCGTGCCGGGGTGAATAATGCCCGAGGGGATGAGGTGCAGTTTAAAGACCTTCTCACCGACCGTGACGGTGTGTCCGGCGTTGTCTCCACCGTTATAGCGGGCGACAATATCGGCGCGGGCAGAGAGCAAATCCACCACCCGACCTTTGCCTTCGTCACCCCATTGCGTGCCAATGACAATTTCCAGCGGCATGGGAATCCCTCCAATGGATATCAGCACTTTGAACGCCGCGAACAGATTCAGCGCCTGGATAAACAAGCTCCTTAAGCCGATGCAATGAGCGCTCTTGCCATGACAACTCGTTGTGTCGTCACGAGGTTCGTGCCAGCGAACCGCGGCGACATCCCCCGCGACTGGCAGGGGGTGAAGACTCACAAACACGGCGCTTCATGTATTTCCTTAAGGTACAACCTGTTCGGCGTTCGTTTCCATTATACCGAACTTTGACCGCAAAAAACGGGTAGCCAATTTCTGGCGGAGAGGGTATGATGAGAAGCATGATGGCTCAATTACAAGATGAAGAAACTCTCTGGCAGGCGGTGATGGCGCGGGATGCCGCCTGGGATGGCAAATTTGTCTTTGCCGTGCGCTCGACCGGGGTGTACTGCCGTCCATCCTGCCCTGCGCGGCGACCGCGCCGCGAACAGGTGCGCTTCTTTGCCGCTCCCGCCGAAGCCCGCGCGGCAGGCTTCCGCCCGTGCAAGCGCTGTGCTCCCGATGAGCCCATCCCGCCCACACAAGCCTGGGTGCTGGAAGTATGCCGCCTGCTGGAAGAAGCTGGGCGTCCGCTCCCGTTGAACGAATTAAGCCGCGCGGTGGGCATCAGTCCGCATCATCTGACGCGGGAGTTCAAGGCTGCACTGGGCGTGACACCCCGGCAGTACGGCGAGGCTCTGCGGCGGCAGGCACTGCGTCAGGAATTGCGCGCGGGCGAGTCGGTTACGGCGGCGGTGTATGCCGCCGGGTATAACTCTGCGGCGCGCATGTATGCCAGCGGCGCGGCAACGCTGGGAACCACGCCAAATCATTACCGCATGGGAGGAATGGGAATGGACATCGCATATACACTGGTGGATAGCCCGCTGGGGCGTTTGCTGATAGCCGGTACCAGCCGGGGCATTTGTTTTCTGAGTATGGGCGATGAGGATGATCCTCTGCTGGAAGCCCTGCGCAGGGAATTCCCGCAGGCGCAGATTCGTCCAGCCGGGGAGGACATGCGTGCCTGGGTGAGCGAGGTGCTGGCATACCTGCGCGGTGAATTGCCGGATGTCAGCCACCTGCCGCTGGATGTGCGCGCTACGGCGTTCCAACTGCGCGTGTGGGAGGAACTGCGCCGCATCCCGCCGGGTGAGACGCGCACCTATGCGCAGGTTGCGGAGGCACTGGGCAATCCCAAAGCCGTGCGTGCCGTGGCGCGAGCCTGCGCCACCAATCCGGTCTCGCTGGTCACTCCCTGTCACCGCGTGGTGCGCACCGATGGCTCGCTGGCGGGCTACCGCTGGGGGGTGGGGCGCAAACGCCGTCTGCTGGAACAGGAAAAGCACCTGGCAGGATAAACATTTAGAGGTTTGAAATGACGCTGAAAAACTGGTTAATCTTTTTGGCTCTTGGCACAATCTGGGGGTCATCGTTTTTATGGATCAAAGTCGGCGTGGGCGAGATTGGTCCCTTCATGCTGGTGACATTGCGGGTGGTGGTGGCATTTACTGCGCTGGCGCTGGTAATTGCCCGCAAGCGCACCATCCTGCCAGACCTGCGCCGCACCTGGTGGATTTTTGCCGTGCTGGGGCTGTTCAATCTGGCAGTGCCGTTTGTGCTGATTTCCACCGCCGAGCAGAGTTTATCGTCCGGGCTGGCGGCAATCCTTAACGCCACCGTGCCGCTCTTCACCCTGGTCATTGCGCCCTTTTTCATCTCCGAAGAACGCATGACTCTGCCGCGTCTGGGCGGTCTGCTGGTGGGTTTTGCCGGCGTGGTGGTGCTGATGAGCGATGAACTGCGCGCAGGCGCAAACTGGGGCGACCTCAAAGGACAGGCGTTGATGTTGCTGGCAACTTTTTCTTACGGGGCGGCATCGGTTTTTGCCCGCCTGAAGACTCGCGGCATGCCGGTGGAAGTGCAGGCAGGCGGACAGGCGCTGTTTGCTTCGCTTGCCATGCTGGCAATCCTGCCGTTTGCCGAAAACCCGCTGGTCTTCCCGCGCCTGCCCATCACCTGGCTGGCGGTACTCTGGCTGGGCGTGCTGGGCACCTGCCTGGCAACGCTGATGTACTACTATTTGCTTCACGAAGTCGGTCCAACCCGCGCCACACTGGTCACCTATCTGTTCCCGCTGGTGGGGGTGGTGCTGGGGGCGGTCTTCCTTAGAGAGCGCCTGCAGGTATGGCATCTGCTGGGCGGAGCGATGATTCTTTCGGGGATTGTGCTGGTCAACCGCTACAAACCGCCCGCGGCAGTGGCGGTCACACCCGAAACCGCCCAGGCGGATTGAACAGGGCTTTCATCAATCTAATAAAGTTTTAGAGAGAGGCTATTTCTCACCTCTCCCTTTTCTTCAGATCCCGACGATCTGGAGCATAGATAAGTCATTCTAAATTGCCAGATCAAAAGGCAAATCGCTGATATCTCGGAGACGCCTGCCTTCAATCAGGGTTTGAAGCATGTCATGCTGATCCTCATTGTGAATTTCAAGGATGGCTTGTTGTAATTCAGGCAAAGCAAAGTGATAAACGCAATCGATATCACCAGTTCCCAAAGCCAGTGAAGCAATTCGGGTGGGCAAAGGTTCAGCCACTACGACCACAATATGGGGAGTGTTGCCTTTTCGTTGGCGAATGAGGTTGAGGGCTTCAGCCCGGGCGTTCTGGCTTCTGTCACTGCGCAAAGTCCATTTGCAGGAGATACTGGCATGTAAAATAGGCACGCTGGAGTTGGTTTTGCGCAAGGGGGTTAATCCAGCCAACCGGGAATCTTCAACAATAGTCATGGAGCGGTTAATTTCTTCATCGTTTAGTGGTTCGCGGGAGACAGTAATATCCGGTGTAATGAGATACTCTGTACCAAAAATACTCGAGAGGTCGCTATTTTTAATCGTTAACTTTTGTAACCTTGCCAGGTGTTCATACTGGTCAAACAATGAGATATTCATTCCCGTTTTGTAGAGCCATTTTCCGGGACGAATATGCTGAAGTTCCTGGAACGCTTTTTCGAGAAAATCGCGGGTTACATCTTCAAAACGACCACCTGCCGTTTGTCCGGGAAGAGACTGCTCTTGAGAGGTCTGGTATCCTATTTTCTCCAGAATGCGCCACGCAATTTCCCGGCTGGCTTTACTGGATTTATCCGCAAAATTTGGATATGCCGATTCACCCTGCTGGATGCGAACAATTTCCCGACAAATACGTTGATGATATTCCTGGCGAAGTTCCTCGAGCCACATAGTTATCCCTCTTTTGAAGGTTTGTAGAAGCCAATGACATATTCCTGGTGCATGCGTTGCTGGATTAGGGAGTCGTTTCCGTTGGTTTTGCTGGCAGGGAGCATGCGGCGATCTCGATCAAGGTTACGAATACCTATCGCAGGCACCTGGAAACCAATCTGCGTGCCGATTTCGGCTAAGCAATCGCCAATTCGGATATCTATGCCGCGAATGACTGATGTGCCCACTACAAGAATAGCCGCTCTTCCAGGACGTAACACACGATACATTTCAGTTAAGACAGTCTTCATCTCCCTGTAATAGCGCTGAACTGCCAGCATTTTCTTTTTGTCTTTTTGAACAAGTGTCATGAGAATTTCTTGCACAATTGGCGGGAACCTGGATTCTTCAATAGACTCCACCCAATCACTCCCAATATACTGCCGGCGGTTCTGGCTGAGTATTCCAAGTGGATACCCAAACCAGATAAGAGAAAACTTGTGCGCCCGCATATAATCAATTGCATTGGAAGCGTAAGGCGGTGAAGTGACAATCAAATCTATAGTATTCCTTGCAATTGGAAGATTCTGAGCGTCACCAGCCAGAACTATGGGCAAAGGATTTACCTCACTTTTTCCCAATTCACTGCGCAAATTGATACGAACACGTTTCTCAAACTCCGGGAGAACTGGACGCAGAGTTTTAGTCAGGATTTTCAGGCGCGCAGGCGAGAGGGTGTCGGGAATTTCTCGGAGGATTTCATTTCCCTGTTCGTCATAAACAATTTTTGCCCGGTGCGGGCGAGTATGCGCCAGATCCAATGCAAAAGAAACGCCGCCGCTTTTCGTGATAATCAAGGATGAGAATGCCACCTCAAAAAATAACCTCAGAACCGGTTCTTGAACGCGCTCTATCTCTTTTTTCAGATAAAAAAGGGGTTTGGAAACCGCTGGAGAAAACCAGTAAGAAATAAATTGACGAGTTTCTTCGTCGAAAGTGTGAGCAAATTCCGACTGAAAATCAGTTTCTTCTCTAATTTTCAACTGCTCTTCAACGTTTCGCAGGATTTTATGGAGGGATTGTAAAACCTGCTCTGTATTTAGTGGGTGAACTTTGGCATAGGATATTCTCAACGCAAGCGGATCAATATCCAACCCAATTGCCTGACGACCGGCTATACAGGCTTCCAGCAGGGCTGTTCCAGAACCAGCCATAGGGTCAAGGACAATTTCACCAGGTTGAGTCAGGTTTTCGATAAAAAGGCGGGGCAATTGCGGGGGAAATTTGGCAGGAAAGGAATGAATCAAATGTGTGGCATACCCACTGTTCTGCTCGTGAAAATCCAGATCACCCTCAAGAAGAGTCTTTAGCCGGTCGATGTAGGCTTGCTCAGACTCCCATACCATGGGCTGAGGGGGAGCAAAGGGTAATGCCAGTTGTTCCTTAATTTGGGATGTTTTTTTGGGAGACATCATAGTGTTAAGATTTTATCACGCAAGCGTGACCAAAATAATATCCATGGAAGATGAGAAGATATCTTACAGCAACGAGGGTGGGTCGATTTGCACCTGCCAGTCTCCCAGGGGCTTGCCGCGTAAAAGTGCCCCTGGCTCTGCGCCGCGCAGGATGATTTGCCAGCGGTACAGTCCGGCACGGTGGGCAAAGAAGCACGGTGTTGGTCCGCTCATCTCGATGGTTGAGCCGCTTTGCTCGATCCAGGCATGGATTTGATTTGCCATGCGGCGGGCTTCCTCACGGGCATGTGCCGGGTCGGCGTGGCGCAGTTCCAGACGCGCCAGCCGCACAAAAGGCGGATAGCCCAAACGGCGCCGCTCGCGCAGTTCGCGTTCCAGAAAAGCCTCGTAATCGTGCCGGCTGGCGGTCTGAATGGCATAATGCTCGGGGATATAGGTTTGCAGAATCACCCTGCCGCCCAGCGGACTGCGCCCGGCACGTCCCGCCACCTGAGTGAGCAGTTGGAAGCCGCGCTCGGCGGCGCGGTAGTCGGGCAGGGTCAAGCCGATATCTGCCAGAATCACCCCCACCAGAGTGACCAGCGGCAAATCCAACCCTTTGGCAATCATCTGCGTGCCGATGAGGATATCCGCCTCGTGGTGGCTGAAATGGCGCAGAAGCAGTTCGTGCGTGCCTTTCTGGCGGGTGGTCTCGGCATCCCAGCGCAGGACGCGCGCATGGGGAAAACGCGCCTTCACTTCGGCTTCCACGCGCTCGGTACCCAAGCCCACCTGACGGATGGCGCGGCTGGAGCATTGCGGGCAGGTAACAGGCATCTTGCGCGAATAGCCGCAGGTATGGCAGATGAGCGCGGCGGCATCGGCGTGGTACACCAGCGGCACCTCGCAACGCGGACAGCGCAGGGTAAAGCCGCACTCGCGGCAGAAGACGTGCGTGGCGCTCCCGCGGCGGTTAAGGAAAAGGATGGCTTGTTCCTGCTTTTCCAGCACTTCTTCCAGCGCGCTTTCCAGCGCGCGGGAGAAGATGGAACGGTTGCCCGCTTTGAGTTCCTGGCGCATGTCCACCACCTGCACGGGAGGCAGGTCAAGGTGGGCGCTTTCCCCCTCACCGGTCTTCAGCAGGGCAGGCTTGCCCAGCCGTTCCAATTGCTTCTGTACGGCCTGGCGGTGCGCCAGAATGCGCTCCGGCAGGTGCAGGATGCGCCACGCGGAACGCCGCGCCCGTTCCATGAGACTCACGTCCGGGGTAGCCGAGCCGAGCAAAATCAGGCTGTTGCTCAGGCGTGCCAGCATCAGCGCGGCTTCTACGGCATGATAGGCAGGCGGAATTTCATCCTGATAGAAGGACTCGTCGTGAAATTCATCCACCACAATCAACCCCAGCGCAGAGAGGGGGGTAAACAAAGCACTGCGCGCGCCCACAATGATGGGCAGTTGACCGGCGCGGGCGCGCCGCCAGGTATCGTAACGCTCACCTTGCGAGAGTTTGGAGTGAATGACACCCACCTGCCCCGGAAAGCGCGCCGCAAAACGCTGGACCATCTGCGGGGTGAGGGAAATTTCCGGCACCAGAATCAGGGCTTGCCTGCCCATCTTCAGGGTCTCTTCCACCGCCCGCAGGTAAATTTCCGTCTTGCCTGAACCGGTAATCCCGTAGAGGATATGCGGCGGAACGCCCTGCCCGTCCTGCACACGGCGCAGGGCAGTCTGCACCTCATCCCAGACGATTTGCTGTTCGCGGGTCAACTGCGGGGCTTCGCTCAGCGGGGGGATATCCATGCGCTCCAGCGGGTCGCGGATGACCTCGCCCACCAGCGAGCGAATCAAGCCGCGCTCTTCCAGAAACTTCAGGTCGGCGGTGGTGCCGCCACCCGCTTCGGTGAACAGCCAGGCGGGGGCAATGGGCTCGCGCTGAGATGCCAGCACCTTCAGCAGGGTCAGCCGGCGTTCCAGCGCCGCAGAACCCGCCCGACCCAGTTGAGAGCGGTGAGCGTCAATTTGTGCCGGGGGGATAGCAAGGGTGATCAGGCGTTCGCGGCGTGGTCCTACGGTGGGGGCAGGCAGGATGGGCTGGGCTGTCAGCCAGCCGCGCGCGGTCATGCGGCGGGCGGCGGGACGCCAGTCCACACCTTTGATGTGGGCATCAATCTGCGCGCCGCGCAGGGCACCGCGGTCTTTCAGCAAATCCACCAGACGCCGCTGGATGGGGGAAAGCGTTTCGAGAGGGGGCAGAGCCTCGGCACGCAGGGAGAGCAGGGTATCTGCCTGGCGGGACAAGCCGGGTGGAATCATCAGTGCGATGCAGACAGGGAGCGGCGCCAGATAGTGATTCGCAAGCCACTCCGCCAGTTGGCGCTGAGCCGCCGTCAGCACCGGCTGGGGGTCGAGCAAAGCGCCGATGGGGCGGGTTTCGCTCACCTGCGGGGTGGAGACATACCGCCACACCACGCCCTGCATCACCTGCCTGCCGAACGGCACCACCACCAGACTGCCCGGCTGGATACTGCCTTCCAGTTCGGCAGGCACGTGGTAATCGTACAGTTCGGGCAGGGTAGCCAGATTGACAGCAACCTGCACGTACGTGGTCATGCGAGAGATCTCCCCTCTGTAGTATATCACCCGTGCGGGTTTATACTGGCGAGAAGGGGATGAAAAAGCCCCCCTGTTTTCAGGGGGCTTGGAAAGGTTTACTCTACAACGCGGGTGTAGGTATTGAATTGCGGGGGATGTTCCAGGTGTTTCTTAACCGCGCACATGTTCGCCGAGCGCACCAGCGATTCGTGGTACTTCTCCGGGAAGGTGGGCGGAACCTGAATCTCCAGTTCAATAGTGCCGATTAAACCGGTGGTGAAATCACGGTAAGCCCGCTGGATGATGCGGATGCCATCAGTAGGCAAGCCGCGCTGACGGCAGAAGCCCAGTACGTAAATACCGGCGCAGGTGCCGATGGAAGCCAGGAAAACTTCAAAAGGTGCAGGGGCTGAACCATCCCCGCCGCCTATAGGGGGCTGGTCGGTCTTTACCGTAAACTGTCCGAAATGGGCGTCCACTTTGGCGCCGCCGGGAAAGTCAATGATCATTTCCATAAGAGTGTTTATTCTCCCATTTTCTGAGTGTTAAACCAGTGATTGGATGCGGGGCAGGGCAAAAGGTTACATGGAATATATATCAGTTAGCCTGTTATGAGGGCGCAGGATTTCTCTATCGTTGCGCTTGCACTGCGCCTCCGGTACAATGGAAACAGCCTTTTGCCTGGGAGATGAGGAAATGCACTCATCAAAGGTTGAGCCACGCACCGAGCGACTGCTGAACGTCCTGACCACCCTGGGCGTTCTGGCGGGAATGATTTTTGCGGTTGGAAACCGATTGATCTGGGCTTCTAACCCGCAGATGTGGGCGGGTTCGCTGGGATTCTTTGCCCTGTTATCTCTCATTCTGCTCATCCTGGTGGGGAAAGACCCGCTCCCGCGTACCGGGTTGGAAGGTGTCTTTGCCCTTGGGGCGCTTTCCTGGGCGCTTTCGCTGGCAATGTCGCGCCACATTCAACTGGGCTGGGAGCATCTTGCTCTCATGACAGGGTATGTCGTGTTGTTCTACGGCGCGCTGGTGCTTTTCCGCCGCGGGGTTTTGCATCAGCGGGTGGTGGATGGGCTTTTGCTGGTCAGCGGCTGGGTTGCCGCCATGGCTGTAGCAGAGATTTCCTGGCAGTACCAGGGTTTTTGGCAGGTGGTGGGCAATAACACCACGCTTCCCCCATTTCCCTACCGGCTGATGAGTATCATAGGGCATCCCAACCCGTTTATGGCGGTTATGAATCTTTACGCCCCTCTGGCGGCGTTGAATCTGCGCTTGGGTGGAACGGGGCGCCGTGTGGGAGCCATGCTCTGGCTTATCCTTTACGCGTTTTCTTTGCCTTTTTCCAGTTCACGAAGTGGGTGGTTAGGCGCTCTGGCAGTCTGGGGAGTCCTGATACTGCTTTGGGGCTGGGATGCGCGGATGAAATTATGGGCTCTCCTGCGTCGTTCCTGGAAGCGTATGGTGCTGGTTTCAGGAGTGTTGCTTGTTTTGGTAACAGGTGTGATTCTGGTGGGGGTGCCTTATTTCAGCGCTCATCCATCGCACGGCACCGGCACACTGACGCAATCGCGCACGGGAATTTGGAGGTATGTGCTTCAAATCTGGCAAGAGCATCCGCTGACGGGCGTGGGAGTGGGGAATTTTATGCCTGCCTATTTTGATGTGAGTCGTGATTTCCCGGGCGGTTTTCTGGCACCCCATGCCCATAACCTCTATTTACAGGTGCTGGTAGAGTTTGGCGTGATTGGGTTTGTGGTGTTTTTCGTCTTTTTGGGAAAATTGCTCTTTCAACTTGGAAAAGCCTGGTGGCAGACAGCGCCTGAATCACCTGTAAGGATTGAACGGGCAGTTGCCCTGGCTTCTCTGTGCTCTTTGCTGGCTCATGGCATTGGAGATGACATTTCCTTCTCACCGGTCATCATGGGGGGGATAACGCTCATTGTTGCCATGGCATGGGAAGAGAGAAACGGTCATCTGCCGCGCTTGCCCTTGCGCAGTGTCTGGCTGATCGTGCCTGTGATGCTTGTCCTTGGGCTGAGTGCCAGAGCCTGCTGGGTGGCGTTGCCTGCGGTACAAGCATCCCGGGCTTATGAACAGGGCGATTTCATTGCCGCGGCTGAAACTTATCAGGAAGTGTTACGGCGCAGTCCGCAGGATATCCTCTACCGCGCTCAGGCGGGCTTGGCAGAAGCATGGGCATGGCAAGCCAGCGGTGATGCGCGCTGGCTGGAACGCTCCCGCGAGCATCTGGAAAACGTGGTGGCACAAGAACCTGCGCCGGCGCCCTGGCATGCCGCGCTGGCGGGAGTGTACGTGGCTGAAGGAAACCTGGAACAAGCCTGGCAAGCCCTGCAGGAAGCGCGGGCGCGCGCCCGCAACGAACCTTCCTATGCCCTGTATGCCGGCTGGATTGCCGAGCAGTTGGGCTGGCAGGAACAGGCATTGACCGCCTACCGCGAGGGATTGCGCCTTGATCCGATACTGGCAGGCAGTCCTTTCTGGGAAGAAACCGCTCTGCGCCGTCAGGCGCGCGAAGGCACAGCGTTCATCCAGCCGCAACCTTACTGGCAGGAAGCACTTTCCGCGCTGGAAGCAGGGGACATCAGCGAGGCACGGCGGCGGATTGCCTTCAGCCGCTTTGCAGGTGAAAAAGGTTTCGCGCCTCAGGCGGTGGAGTGGCGGGTAGCCTTAGCCGCTGGCGAGGAAGATTGGGCATTGCGGGCGGCAAAAACCTTGCGCGATGGTTTGGAACGATATTTCTCAGGCTGGAGGGGATACAACCTGGCAGGATATCTCAACCGAGCGGTGTTTCCCGCGGATGTGCCGCCGAATTTTCTTGCGCTTTTCCCGCAGGATGGGCGTCTGGATGCGCTGGCATGGCTGAGGGAGCAGGAAACCCGCGCCGGCAACTGCGCCGATGCCCGCCGAACCTGGCAGGTGGAGCAGGCGCTTCGCCGCTACGGGAGTATTTCTGACTTGCCCGAAGCGCCGCCCTGCCCATAAGTCAACCGCTCTCACAAAAAGCACCCCGTTCCCTGGAATTGCCCCGGAAATGGGGTGTTTTTCTCTTTCCAGAAGGTAGAGACTGCTCTTTTCTCAATTCTGATAGTTTTTGCCAGAGTCGAAACCTTATATATAAAGCAGTTTGACCTTTCTTCTGCTTTGGGAAGAAAGTATATTGGTTATACAAAGTATGTACGGGCTGGAGGAAGAGAATGGCTGAGACGGGTGTGAAATTTTACGATTTGCCGCTGGAAGAACGCCGCCGCTGGGTTGCCGAGCAGGCGGGTATTCCGCTGAGCGAAGTGGAAATGCTCAGCGGACTGCCCGGTTTGACTCCCGAACAAGCCGACCACATGATTGAGAATGTCATCGGGGTGTACGGCTTGCCGCTGGGCATTGCCCGTTACTTCCGCGTCAATGGGCGGGATGTGCTTGTCCCCATGGCGCTGGAAGAGCCTTCGGTGGTTGCCAGCGCTTCGTTCATGGCAAAACTGGCACTGCAGGGCGGGGGCTTCTTTGCCACCGCCAGCGCGCCGGAGATGATCGGGCAGATGCAGGTGCTCGACCTGGACGACCCCGCCAGCGCCCGTCTCAAGATTCTGGAACACCGCCAGGAACTGCTGGACGAAGCCACTGCCGTTGATCCCGTGCTGGCAAAACTGGGCGGCGGAGCGCGCGATCTGGAAGTGCGCCTGATTGCCGACTCGCCCATCGGGGCGTATCTGGTGGTGCATCTGATTTATGACGTGCGCGATGCCATGGGCGCGAACGCCGTCAACACCGCCATGGAACGCCTGGCGCCAAAGGTGGAATACATCACCGGCGGACGGGTGCACCTGCGCATCCTCACCAACCTTGCCGAGCGGCGGGTGGCGCGGGCGCGCTGTACCATCCCTGTTTCTGCGCTGGCGTTTGAAGGATACACCGGCGAGCGCGTGCGCGACGGTATTATCGAAGCCTGGGCATTTGCCGCATCTGACCCGTACCGCGCCGCCACCCACAACAAGGGCATCATGAACGGCGTGGATGCGGTGGTGATTGCTACCGGCAACGACTGGCGCGCCGTGGAAGCCGGGGCGCATGCCTACGCCGCCCGTTTGGGGCGCTACACTTCATTGAGTACGTGGGGCAAAGACCGCGAGGGCAACCTGGTGGGAACGCTGGAAATGCCCATGGCGGTGGGCATTGTCGGCGGAGCTACGCGGGTGCATCCGGCGGCGCGCGCCGCCATCCAGTTGATGGGGGTAAAGAGCGCCTCAGAACTGGCGCAGATTATTGTTTCGGTAGGGCTGGCGCAAAACCTGGCGGCTCTGCGCGCGCTGGCAACCGAGGGCATTCAGCGCGGACACATGAGCCTGCACGCCCGCCAGGTGGCTATCGCTGCCGGGGCTGTCGGCGATTTGATTGAGAAAGTCGCCAGCCGCATGGTTGCGGAAAAAGTCGTGCGCATCGACCGCGCACAGGAAATCCTGAAAGAATTGACTGCATAAACTCTGGAGAGGATGGAAAGAACCTTATGAGCGGACGTGTGTTGAAATCAAACCGACCGGTGGGAATCATCGGCTATGGTGCGTATATCCCGCGCTACCGTCTGCCTGCCAGCGAAGTCTCGCGGGTGTGGGAAGGCGGCAAGGGCGGCGGTCCGGTGAAGGAAAAAGCCGTTGCCGGGCTGGATGAGGATGTCATTACCATGTCCATTGAAGCAGCGCGCAACGCGTTGGCGCGGGCGCAGATTGATCCTACCCTCTTGCGCGCGGTGTGGGTGGGTTCGGAATCGCACCCTTATGCCGTCAAGCCTACCGGCACGGTGGTGGCAGAAGCCATTGGCGCCGGTCCGTCCATTGAGGCGGCGGACTGGGAGTTTGCCTGCAAAGCTGGCACCGAGGCGCTGGTAGCGGCGCTCTCGCTGGTGGGTTCGGGCATGGGCGAGTACGCTTTGGCAATCGGCATGGATACGGCGCAGGGCAAGCCCGGCGATCAACTGGAGTACACGGCGGCATCCGGCGGCGCGGCGTACATCGTCGGTCCGGCGGAGAACGCCCTGGCGGTTTTCAACGGCTCGTATTCCTACGTTACCGATACGCCCGATTTCTGGCGGCGCGCCAATCAAAAGTACCCGGAGCATGGTCAGCGCTTTACCGGCGAACCGGCGTACTTCAAGCACATCACCGAGGCGGGAAAAGCCCTGATGGAAGAGATGGGCACGCGTCCGGAAGATTACCGCTTCGCCATTTTCCACCAGCCCAACACCAAGTTCCCTCAGCGTGCCGGGCAACTGCTGGGCTTCACCGATGAGCAGATTAAGACCGGTTTGCTCGCGCCCGTCATCGGCAATACCTATGCCGGGGCGGCGCTGGTGGGCTTGAGCGCCGTGCTGGACGTTGCCCAACCCGGCGACCGCATTCTGGTGGTGTCGTTCGGTTCGGGGGCTGGTTCGGACGCCTTCGACTGGGTGGTGACCGAGAAAATCGAGGCGCGGCGCAATCTGGCTCCCTCAACTGCCGATTACATCGCCCGCCGCACCGAGATTGATTACGCCACCTATGCCCGCTTCCGCGGCAAGATTGACATGGGGTAAGCCTATGAGCGACGTAGTCATCGCAGGTGTGGGACAAATTCCCGTGGGAGAGCACTGGGATGTTTCCCTGCGCTCGCAGGCCGTGCGCGCGGTGCTGGCAGCAATCAAGGACGCCGGCGGACTGAAGCCGCAAGCCATGTACATCGGCAACCTGCTGGCACCAACCGTTTCGCACCAGAGCAACCTTGGAGCGTTATTGCCCGACTGGAGCAACCTGACCGGTATTGAGGGCATCACCGTTGAAGCGGCGGGAGCATCGGGCGGCGGGGCGTTCCGCCTGGGTTACCTGGCGGTGGCATCGGGTTTTGTGGATACTGCCGTGGTGGTGGGCGTGGAGAAAATCACCGATGTGGTTGGTCCCGAACTGGAGCGCGCCATTGCCGAAAGCACCGACTACGACTACGAACTGGCGCAGGGCTTGACCCTGACCGCGCAGGCAGGGCTGGTGATGCAGTTGTACCTGCACCAGTACAAACCGCCGCGCGAAGCCTTTGCGGCGTTCCCGATGCTTGCCCATGAGAATGCCGTAGGCAATCCCTTTGCCATGTACCGCAAGCCCATCAGCCAGAAAGCCTACGACAGCGCGCCAATGGTCAGCGAGCCGGTCAACCTGATGGACATGGCACCCTACGCCGACGGCGCGGCGGCGGTGGTGCTGACCCGCCGGGACCTGGTGCCTGATTCCGTCAGCCACCCGCTGGTCAAGGTTTCGGGGTCGAGCGTTGCCAGCGATACGCTTGCCCTGCACGACCGCAGTGATCCGCTGGCGTTTGATGCGGCGCGCCTCTCTGTTGAGGGCGCCTGCCGGCAGGCGGGCATTCTGCCGCAGGATGTGGACTTCTTCGAGTTGACCGATGCCTTCTCCATCTACGCCGTGCTTTCGCTGGAAGCGGCAGGCTTTGCGCCGCGTGGCGAGGGCTGGAAACTGGGGTTGGACGGCACCCTGCGGCGTGACGGCAAACTGCCTATCCTTACCATGGGCGGGTTCAAGGCGCGCGGCAATCCGCTGGGCGCGGCGGGGGTGTACCAGATTGTGGAAGCCGCCCTGCAGTTGCGCGGCGAGGCGGGGAGCAATCAAATTCCCAATGCACGGCGCGCGCTGGTGCAGAATCTGGGCGGTCCGGCTTCCACGGCGGTAGCCCACGTGCTGGAGCGCGTCAACGGCTGAAAGTTGATAGGTTTTGATAGGATTTTGGACGACAATGATAGCCAGTGAGAGCGTCCAATCCGTATAGTGAGGGTTGAATTTCGTGTAAAGCAACAGGCTTACTGGTCTGAAAGAAAAGGAGTAACAAGATGGAAAATCCACGCCATTGGAGAATTCGCAAACAGCGCTATGCTTTGGTGGGCGAGGTCTGCCCGCACTGCGAAGTCAAAATCTTCCCCCCGCGGGATGTCTGCCCGAACTGCGGCGGCGAAGCCAAGACGCAGTTCGCTTTTAGCGGCAAAGGCACGGTGTTTTCTTTTACCGTCATGAACGATGCGCCGGCAGGCTATGAGAAGAACCTTCCCTACGCGGTGGCGCTGGTCAAACTGGAAGAAGGTCCCATTGTGACTGCGCAGTTGACCGACCTGGGCGATCAGCCGGTGGAGATTGGCATGCCGGTGGAGATGGTCACCCGCCGTATTCGCGATGACGGCGACGAGAAGGGCATCATCGTATACGGCTACAAGTTCCGCCCGGCGTTTGCCAGCCAGCACTAAACGGTTTTGACGAGACAGCCAGAGCGCCTTCCCGATGGGGAAGGCGCTTTTTATTGGGGCAGGGGGAATGGTTCGGGTAGAGGACATGGATGGAGTTTGCCGGGAAGTTTGTAAGGCTTTGGAGAGAGTAAATTAAATTCCACTCTATCATGTTTGTTTTACACAACCTCAGAGTTGGGCTGTGTTTTTATCATCCCCTTCCAGTACTGAAAGTCAGCACTTCTTTGTAACAGAGGGTGCTTGTGAAGGGCGGATTCAAGGCAATTTCCAGGGTGCTGATCATCCAAGGCGAAGGGAAGGTAGCACATTTGAACCCAATTTTCAGGGCATCATTGAAGCCACCGATGGTTCTGTCATCTTCTTCAACTATATGGGATATGGGTGTGCTTATCATGTCGGTCGCTGCCAAACTGGGGTATACTCTACTCGTCGTTTCATGATTTCAGCATGGGAGAGTTTTTATGAGCGTCAATGAACAGCCATTCCACGTTACTATACAAAATTTGACACCCGTTTTTATTGTCTATGTGTCTTGCCAGTTACAACAAGCAACCGGGAATTTTAGCGAACAAATTCGGGACGGCTTTCAACGCATAAAAGACTGGGCTCAACAACGTGGCTACAATCCTTCAGCCCTGAAAGTAATTGGCATCCCACGTACCAACGGCGCTCAATTAGTCGGTTATGAGTGTGCATTAGAACTTCCTGAATTTATTTCTCAGGACATACAAGACATCCAAACAAAACTATTGCCAGGTGGGCGTTATATCATCCTATCCCTTGAGAAGGACTCAAACACAATAGGAGAGACTATTGGACGTTTCTTTGCGGAGTATATGCCACAGCATCAACTGATTGTAGACCCGCAACGCCCCACTTATGAGATCTATTACGAACAAACTATGGACTTTTGTGTTCCCCTTCGATAGGGGAGAAATCGAGTTTGAAGGGCGATAGAGTTTTCGACAACTTTGCATTATAAACAGCCGCCCAACCCGCGCTTGTACCTCGAGAGGCTTCACCTCACTGCGCTTCTCGGTTTATAAGTGAAGCGCAACCTGCATTCCCGCTTCACACCCTTTCACCTGCTCCCCCAATGGGGAGCAGGTTTTTACATCTGTGTTTTATAATACAGGCTTGCGCAGGGCGCGCGCAGAGCCCCTGCCGAAAGGCTGTGAGAGGTTCCCGCAGTCTTCAACGATGCACACGCTACAGAAAGGAAAGAAGCCGTGAAAGACCAGCATTACAAGTGGTACATCCTGACTCTGACCGTGTTGACGAGCATGATCGTCGTTGCCATCCCTCAGATGGGGGTTTCGGTGCTGGCGAAGGAAATCTCCGATTCCCTGGGGCTGAGCCTGGTGCAGGTGGGTGTCATCTGGGGGGTAGGCGCACTGCCGGGCATCCTCACCAGTCTGCTGGGGGGCATGATTGGCGACAAAATTGGTCCCAAGCGCGTGCTGGCAGTGGGGGCGTTTCTGGGCGGCTTGCTGGGCTTGACGCGCGGCTTCGCTCAGGATTTTGCCACCCTCGCCGTCCTCACCGTCCTGCTGGGGGCTGTCCTGCCCATGGTGCTGATGAACAGCATCAAGGTGCTGGGGTTGTGGTTTCCGCCACATCAGTTGGGGATGGCAAACGGCATGCAAGCCATGAGCATGGCAATGGGCTTCATGCTCGGATCGCTCTTCAGTGCCACCACGTTATCACCTCTGCTGGGCGGCTGGCGCAATGTGCTGATCGTCTATGGGGTGGCGGGGACACTGCTGGGCATCCCCTGGCTTTTCACCCGCATCAGCCCGCGCGAACGCGAATCGGCAGGAAGGTCGTTCTCTGTTCTGCACTCGCTGAGGCATGTGGCAGGCTTGAAAAACATCTGGCTGTTGGGCTTTGCCCTGTTCGGCATCAGCGGAGCCATTCAGGGCGCGCTGGGCTACCTGCCGCTCTACCTGCGCAATCTGGGATGGGAGCCCCTGCAAGCCGATGGCGTGCTGACCGCCTTCCACACTGTCAGTATGCTGTTTGTGCTTCCCATTTCTCTCTGGTCTGACCGTTTGGGATCGCGCAAACGGCTTTTACTGGTTGCCAGTTTGATGATTGCTTCCGGCTTTGCCCTGCTGAGTTTTGTCCGCGGGGGCATCATCTGGGCGGCGGTCATGCTTTCGGGCTCGGTGCGCGATGCCTTCATGGCAATGTTCATGACCAAGGTCATTGAAACCGATGGCGTCGGTCCGGTGTACGCCGGTACGGCAACGGGCTTTGCCATTGCCATTGCCAACATCGGCAACCTGCTGGCGCCGCCTCTGGGCAACAGCCTGGCAGAGATTTATCCCTCAGCGCCCTTTGCCTTCTGGTCGGGCTTGTGTGTTTTGGGCTTCCTCTGCCTGCTGGGAATTGCCGAAAAAAGGCGCGAGAGGCAAGAATCTGGACTATCTTGAAGACAGAATCTCGCAGGAATTGCGCGCCTTCCCAAACAGAAGGCGCGTTTTGTTTTGAGGTGGGAAAAAACAGGCTATGGGCGATACATGTATAATGAGAAAAACTCTGCAGGTGCCATGTCTTGCCCGTTGAGCAAGGCTGGCGACCGGTTTGCACAGGATTTCGTCCCATGAATGACTATGTCCTCATTGCCGCGGCGCTTCTTTTGCTTTTCAGTGTGCTCATCAGCAAAATCTCGGACCGTTTTGGAGTGCCTACCCTGCTGTTGTTTTTGATTCTGGGCATGCTGGCAGGCTCGGATGGTCCCGGGGGTATTTACTTTGATAACCCCGCTCAGGCGCAGTTTATCGGAGTGATTGCCCTGGTGCTAATTCTGTTCTCCGGCGGGCTGGATACGGAATGGCGGCACATTCAACCGGTGCTGAAAGAGGGCTTGCTCTTGTCCACCCTGGGGGTGCTGATCACCGCTGGAGTGGCAGGGCTCTGCGCCCATCTTCTGCTGGACTTATCGCTCACCGAGGGGTTGCTGTTCGGAGCGATTGTCTCTTCCACCGACGCGGCGGCAGTGTTCTCGGTGTTGCGCTCCAGGGGCATTCATCTCCAGGGGAAGCTCAAGCCCCTGCTGGAACTGGAATCGGGAAGCAACGATCCCATGGCGGTCTTCCTCACCCTGGGCTTGATTCAATGGCTCACCCAGCCCAACCCGTCTGTGGGGCAAATGGTGGGTCTGTTCATCCAGCAGATGCTCATCGGGGCTGTGCTGGGATTGGGCATGGGCAGGGTGATGCTCTTTCTCATCAACCGTTTGAAGTTGGGCTACGAAGGGTTGTATCCGGTGCTGACACTCTCCCTGGTTTTTCTGACTTACGGGGTGACGGCGGTGCTGGGCGGCAGTGGTTTCCTTGCCGTATACATGGCAGGAATTGTGCTGGGGCATTACGATTTCATTCACAAGCGCAGTCTCTTGCGCTTTCACGATGGGCTGGCGTGGCTGATGCAGATTGCCATGTTCCTCACGCTGGGATTGCTGGTTTTCCCTTCGCGGCTCCTGCCCATTGTGGGGGGGGGGTGCTCTGCGCCGCCGCTTTGATTTTGCTTGCCCGTCCGCTCAGTGTGTTTGTCAGTTTGCTGTTCAGTTCGTTGAATCTGCGGGAGAAAACCTTTGTCTCCTGGGTGGGCTTGCGTGGGGCTGTTCCCATTGTGCTGGCAACTTTCCCTTTGCTTGCCGGGGTTTCGCACGCCGATTTGATGTTCAACGTCATCTTCTTTGTGGTGCTGACCTCGGTCCTGTTGCAGGGTACCACCATTCCCATCATGGCGCGCTGGCTGAAGGTAGATGCACCGGAAACGCCCCGGCGGGTTTATCCCATTGAGTACACTCCGGTTGGCGGCTTCAAGAGCGAGTTAAAGGAATTGACTCTCTCGCCAGAGTCGCCAGCGGTGGGCAAAGCCATTGTCGAATTAGGACTTCCCGATGAGTTTCTCATCATCCTCATTGCCCGCGAGAAGGATTTCATTCTTCCCAGCGGGGGTACGGTGCTTCAGGGGGGCGATACGCTGCTGGTGTTGGCGGATAAAGCCTCTTTTGAAGCCGTGCAGGCAAAAATTTGCCCCCGTTGAAGAGCCGCTAATTCAGCGAAATTTCCCTGAATTTCATCCTTGACTTTAACGAACATTTGTTCTATACTGAGTTTGCTATAGAACAAATTTTCTGTTATTTGCATTTGTTTGCCAGAGTAAGGAGGATAACCCATGAACAGCAACAGTCGTGCCATGAGTGCACAACTTCGCTCAGCCATCTCGCGTGCCAATCCGAGCGTGGTGTTCCTGGTGATGATTTTGGGGGCGCTGCTTGCCTTCGAAATTTTCAACTACAGCACCACCGACCATGCGCTGAGAGACCTGCTGGGCGACTTAAAGTTTGGCGGGATGTACTGGTCCACCATCCTCGCTATAGCCTTCTGCGGAATTGACTTTGCCGGTATTGCCCGCCTGTTCACTCCGGAGCAGGGAGAAAACGAACCTCGAGAAATCTGGTACCTCTTCGGCGCATGGCTGCTGGCGGCAACCATGAACGCCATCCTCACCTGGTGGGGCGTTTCCATGGCAATCACCAATCACAAGGTGCAGAGCGCTGCTGTCATTAACCCCAAGACGCTTGCCACGGTAGTACCGGTCTTTGTTGCCATCATGGTCTGGGTCATCCGGGTGTTGATCATCGGTACGCTCTCGGTAGCGCTGGATCGGGTCATCCACGGCGAAACCAGCCGTTCGCGCTCATGGCGGAACACTGCGGCAACCCCGGCTGGACTGCCCACCCCTGCACCTTTGCCTACGGCTCCGTCTTTTGCTCCCCGTCCGGCACCCACCCCTGCCCTCAATCGCAGTACGACCGCCTCGCGCACCTCGTCAGGCGCTTCCTTTGGAGCCTCTGCACCCTCTGAACCTGCGCCCATCCCCGAGCCTACTTACCACAGCCTTTCGATGAGCGGCCGAACCACCAGTGCTACGCCGGTGGGCAGTCGTCCCGCATCCACCCCTACCCGTCGGTTATAATGGCCGGGATGAAAAACTGAATATGGATCTAACTCAGTGACGCGCCTTCGGGCGCGTCGCCGCTTTTCTCGGGAAGTTTGAGCGGCAAGTGGATGATGAAGGTCGTCCCTTTTCCCACCACTGAGGTAACGTCAATTTTGCCCCCGTGTACCTGCACAATCCAGTAGGCAATAGACAGCCCCAGCCCAAAACCGCTTGCCTGCCCCTGACTGCGGGTGCGCGACTTTTCTCCGCGGTAAAAACGCTCGAAGATATACGGCAGGTCTTCTTCGGGAATGCCGGGGCCGGTATCGCTGACGGTGATGCGGGCGTAGCCATCGGTTTGGGTCAGTCCCAGCGTCACCACCCCACCCGCCGGGGTGTACTGCACGGCATTACCGACGATATTGAGCAGCACCTGCTTCAGGCGGTCGCGGTCGCCAATCAGGGAGACCTGTTCGAGGGTGACAATTTCCAGATGCACCTTTTCCCCTGCCAGGGTGCGCATCTGCTGGAACACTTCCAGCAGAATGGTATCCATCTCCACCGGTTTCAAATCCAGCGGCAGACGCCCCGATTCTGCCTGTGCCAGCAAAAGCAGGTTGCCCACCAGGCGGGAAAGGCGGTCCACCTCAGATTCAATGCTCTGCAGGGATTCTTCGTCCCCGCATTTCATCTTGCGCATCAGGCTCACCTCGCCCTTGATGACGGTGAGCGGGGTGCGCAGTTCGTGACTCACGTCAGCGATGAAGCGCCTCTGGGTGGTGAAGAGGCTTTCCAGACGGCTGAGCGTCTGGTTAAAGGCTTGAATCAGGCGTCCCACCTCGTCATCGCTGTTGGGCGGTGTGGGGATGCGCCGTGAGAGGTCATCGGCGCGGGTGATGGTGGTAGCTACCTCGGTAACCATCTCCAGTGGTTGCAGGGTGCGTTGCACGGCAACCGAAGCCAGCAACGCCGCCAGGACAATCGAAATCAGCGCCAGGAAGAAGAGGATGGATGCCAGGGTGGAACGCACCGCATCCACCAGCGCCAGGCTCAAGCCAACCTGCAAAATGCCCACTGCCCCGCGGCGGGTAACCAGCGGCACAGTGAGGACGCGCATGTGCTGTTCATTGCTGAAAGCCGCGCTGAACATTGTCCTGCCCGACTGCCGCGCCGCGGGGTCGAGCGGTTGTGTCCAGGTGCGCGGACGGGCAAATTGCAAACGGCGGTTGTTGTCCCAGACCTGAATGACCAGCGTGCCTTCCGCCGGTTCAAAGGATTCCAGCCAGCGCCGGTCGAACTGTCCCATGGTGTTGACCCCCAACCCCTCAACCAGGCGGGAGGCTTCGCGCGCCAGCAGGCTATCAATCTGTTCGGTTAAAACAATGCTCACCAGTCCGTAGACCAGCGAGCCAAAGATGAACAGCGTGCCCCCCAGCACCAGGGTGAAGAGGAGGGCGAGGCGGGAACGCAGCGACATCAGGGGGTTTCTCTCAGCACGTATCCTACCCCGCGCACGGTATGGAGCAGGCGGGGCTCTCCATCGCTTTCCAGTTTTTGCCGCAGGTAGCGGATGTACACATCCAGCACGTTGCTCTCCCCGCCGAAGTCATAGCCCCACACGCGGTCGAAAATCATCTCGCGGGTGAGCACCTGGCGTGGATGCCGCAGGAAGAGTTCCAGCAGGTCGTATTCCTTGGCGGTTAAGGGAATGGTGCGGTTGCCACGAGTGGCTTGCCGGGTAGAGGTATCGAGGGTCAGGTCGGCAAACGAAAGCACGGGAGCGCGTTCCATCTGGGTGCGGCGCAGGAGGGCGCGGATGCGTGCCAGCAGTTCTTCCAGTTCGAAAGGTTTGGTCATGTAATCATCGGCGCCGGCATCCAGCCCCTGAACGCGATCCTGCAGGGTGTCCTTGGCTGTCAGCATCAGGATGGGAGCGTTGCAGAGGGTGCGCAGGCGCTGGCAGACTTCCAGCCCGTCCATGCCGGGGAGCATCCAGTCCAGGATGATCAGGTCGGGGCGATGCTCGCGCGCTAATTGCAGACCGGTTTCCCCCTCCAGCGCACTTTCTACCAGATATCCTTCGTAGGTCAAAGCGCGCTTCAGAACGCGAACGATTCCTTCATCGTCTTCAATGATTAAAATGCGTTCTTTCATATGCCCCTCCTCTGAAAATTAATATACCATGATTCAGGCGTGGAAAGTATGCTTTGGGCAGGAATGTCTCTGCCGGAAGCCCGGTTTCCTGCCGAAAGAGGGGCGGCGGCATGGGTGGATGCCGCCGCCAGGGAGAAGGGAAAAGGAGGGGATGATGGAAATTGGGGGTTTAAGCCGACTGACCCGTCCAGGCGGAGACCAGTTGCAGGGCTTCGCCGGCGTATTCTGCCGGTACGCGCACCTCAAAGCGTCCGTCGGGCAGACGTTTCATCTCCTTTGCCAGGCGGGCAGGCAAATGGGCACACTTCAGGCGCTCGCAGATATCCACTGCCAGCGCCAGGACGACGGTGCGGAAGACCGCAGTATCTGCAGGTTCATTGCCAGAGGGTGAGGGATAACTCATAGGGGATACCTCCGTTCAAAAGGATGGCAGTCTGAACAACCTTCTGAACAGAGATAACCCCGCTTGAGGGACGAAGTGACGGGTAATTTTTTCGCTACCCGTGAGTGGAAATGGGGTGCAGGTCGGGGAAACGTACGAAAGCCCCGTCCCCTTCAGGGGACAATCTGCCCACCGCGCGCACGGCATCCAGGTTCAACGCGCCGTAAAGGTGCGGGAACAGTTCTCTGCCCCCTTCCAGGGGCGGTTCCAGATGCAGGGGCGCCTGAAGCAGGGCGCTTTCTACTTCAATCACTACCAGATCCCGCTTTCCCTGAAATAAAGTATTTGCAACCCGCAGAAGTTGATCGCGCATGGAAAAGTGGATGAAGCCTTCGTGATTGAGCGACTCAGGGCGGTATGTGCCTTCCACACGGGCGCGTTCCCAGTCCGAAGCGGTCAGAATGTGAAATAAAATCATGCAGCAACCTCATTGTAAACCAGATTGGCTCTATTTTAAGACCACTTCGCCCCAGGTGGTAGGATCGGTAAGGGCGCGGCGCGGCGCGCTGGAAACCATGCTCTGCTGTACGGCGTTGCCGGGCAGGTCGTTATCCGAGACCGAAAGGGCAAACCCCAGGCGCATGCCCCGCGAAGGGGTGATGCCGAACACCGTCCAGGGGATGGCAATCTCGGCGCGGTAGATGGCGCCTTCGTAACGCGCGGCAATCTTCACCCCGGAAGGTGCGCCGCTTTTCGAGGATGGATACCACACATAGGTTTCGGGATTGCCTGAGGCAATCTCCGGGCGTCCCAGGGCAAAGCCCAACTGAAAATCATCTCCGTTGAGGCGGTCGCTGGAGAAGTCGCCCAGCAGGTCAGTATCCAGCAGCAGTTCGATGCTGTCGCCTTTGTAGAGCATCTCCCCCGAGGATGTTTGCACGTAGCGATCATCGCGCACCTTGACGGCAAGGTACAGATAGGTATTGTCCCAGCCCACATAGTACGAGCCGGCAAGATCATCCTCGTTCTGCCATTCGCTCTTGCCAAAGACCACATTCGTAGCCGGGTATTCCTTAGCCACTTTCTTCCACTCGCTCCAGTCGCCATCCAGGGTGGGCGCCGGGCTCATGAAGGTAGCATTGGAAACCACACTGCGCCGTGGGGGAGAGGTGGGCGTAGGAGGAGCGGGGGTAGGGGGGACGGCGGTGGGCGGCACTACCGTTGCTGTAGGCGGAAGCGGGGTGGGCGAAACCTGCGGGGCGCTCGTCGCCGTGGCAACCGGTGGAAAGGTGGGGGTCGGGGGGATGGCAGAAGCCGTCTGATACAGTGCCGCCAGAGTCTGCTCCAGCGGGGGGAGGGTAGGGGTTTGTGCCTGCCTGCCAAAGGATGGGAAATTGCATGCCAGCATCACCGCCAGCAGGGCAAAAACGGGAATGAGCAATCGCAAGCGTTTCATATTTTTCTCCTCACTTTCCGGCAAACCACAAAAGAAGTGGAATGTTCTTCTGGATAGACGCAGGGCATCCCCGGAATGTTCCGGATATCCCAGCAAGTTTTTTCAATCTTATATTACGTCACAAACGGTTATGGGAAACAGGTCATTTTTCTTCTGGAAAATCGGACGCGGAGAGCAGGCTCAGGCGGGCTTCATCGCATTGCTCATCCACACCCAGCGGGTGGAGGAAGATGGTCTCGTTGTCCCGCAAATGCTCCATGACGATGTGAACCACGTCCCGCGCTCGGCACAGGCGGGCTTCGGCGTAGCCTACCCGTCCGCGGCGTTGAGCGTGAACGGCGTCCAGCCAGCCGTCCACCAGGGCAAAATTTTGACAGCAGTGATCCACCTCGCCGTATTCTACCCAAATCGTTGCGCCGTCTCGAAGCAGGCAGGCGCGCTTCCGGCGGCGGTAGCGTACCCCTGCAAGGTTCTCCGCCAGGTGGATGGTGGTGTTCTCGGTATGCCCCACTCCCAGCAAAAGCACCTGCCCATCGCGCTGATACACCCGCCCTACCGGGCTGTCCAGTCCATGGGGAATCTCCACCGGGTGCGGCACGGTAATGAAGGCGGCTTCAGCGCCCCAGGCGGCAAAGGCGTGCGGGCTGTCACTGCGCAGGACGCCGGGTAAGCGCCAGAAGGTGTCTGCTACGATGCCCATATCGCGGCAGGGGGTGGAGCGCACATCGAAGGGCAGTTCGTCGTCATCGGTCATGCTGGGCATGACCAGCGTGCCTTCCTCGCCCAGCGCCTGCTGGAGCGCGGTGATCAGCCCCAGCGGTCCACCTTCGACGGGCTTAACACGGGAAAAGGCACAGTGCACGACCAGCACTCCGCCGGGTTTGACCCCTAAATCCAGCAGTTGGCGGGTCAATTCGGCTATCGAGATGGGGGGAAGAGAGCCCATAAGACATTCCTTAGGGAAAGAGGTATCTCCATTATAGAGAAAAGCGCTCATCAGTGCATAAACCTTTACCATTTGCTTGAAAATAGGATAAATTGGAGTAAAATAGGTTTAGTTATATTTTTCACAAAGTATTTACCGGAAAGGACTTTCGCATGACCGCTTCTTCCCTTCCCCACGTTGTCATTGTCGGCGCCGGCTTTGGCGGATTGCGCGCCGCGCGCCGTTTCTCCCGTTTACCGGTACAGGTGACCCTGATAGACCGCCAGAATTACCATCTCTTTCAACCTCTGCTGTATCAGGTAGCCACTGCAGGGGTTTCGGCGGGAGAGATTGCCTATCCCGTGCGCGCGGTGTTACGCCGTCAGCGTAATGCCCGTTTCCTGCTTGCCGAGGTGACCGATCTGGACCTGTCCAACCGCCGCTTGCTCACCACAGCGGGAGAAGTGCGCTACGATGTGCTGATTCTGGCAATGGGTGGACAGACCAACTTTTTTGGCAATGCCACGCTTGCCCGCCATGCGCTCACACTCAAAACCCTGCAGGATGCCGAGCGTATTCGCGACCATGTTCTGCGTCTCTTTGAACATGCCAGCCGGGAGAGCAATGTTGAAAAACGCCGTGCCATGCTGACCTTTGCCGTGGCGGGCGGCGGTCCTTCAGGGGTGGAGATGGCGGGTGCACTGAGCGAACTGATTCACGGGGTGCTGAAGCGTGATTTTCCCGGCTTTGACCTCTCGATAGCGCGGGTCATTTTGCTGGAAGCCGCCGATCGTCTCCTGCCCGCCATGCCCCCTGCGCTTCAGCAAGCCACCCTGCAAGCCCTGCACGCCAAAGGGGTGGAGGTGTGGCTGAATGCGCCGGTGGAGTCCTATGATGGCACACTCATCCGCTTGAAGGATGGGCGTCAAATTCCGTCCCGCACGCTCATCTGGGTGACGGGCATTCGCGCCGCCGGGCTGGCTGAGCGTATCCCTGCGCCGCGCGCTTCCAACGGCAGAATCCGCGTTCAGCCCACCCTGCAGGTGCCGGGCTATCCCGAAGTGTTCGTCATTGGCGATGCGGCATACCTGGAAGACGAGCACGGCAATCCCTTGCCGATGGTGGCGCCGGTTGCTCTCCAGCAAGCCGATTGGGCGGTAGCCAACGTTCAGTGCCTGCTGGAAGGTAAGCCACTTCTCCCTTTCCGTTACCGCGATCCGGGCATGATGGCGACCATTGGACGCAATCAGGCAGTGGCGCGCCTGGGCAGGTTCAGGTTACGCGGTTTCCTTGCCTGGCTGATGTGGGTGGTAGTGCACATCTTCCAGTTGATTGGCTTCCGCAACCGCCTGGCGGTGATGCTGAACTGGGCATGGGATTACTTCCTCTACGACCGCGCCCTGCGGCTCATCGAGCATCCCGAGGAAAAGCCCGAAGAGCGCCAATTGCTGGTGTGAGAGGGGGGTTACCGCCCGGTAGAAATAAAGGGGCTCAGGTAAAGCATGTCTCCGGTGGCTTCGCCGCGGTACAGTGCTTCGATCACCCTCTCAAAGCGTTGCTGCACGACCTGACGGCGCAGTTTCATACTGCTGGTCAGACTGCCATCCTCGATGGTCAATGTGCCGCGCAATACCGCCCAGCGCTTGACCTGCTCTGGATGGGAAAGGCGCGCATTGATGCGGGAAATTTCGCCTTCGTATAGCCTGGTTTTGCTCTCATCCCAGTTATCTTCTTCCAGCCAGAACAGCGCGGCGCAGTAGGGTTTGCTCTCCCCGACCAGCATCACCTGCGCCACTCCCGGCAGGGTGCGCAGTTGCGCTTCGATGGCGGCAGGGTAGATTTTCTTGCCGTAGGACGTAACCAGCAGATCTTTCTTCCTGCCCTGCAGGCTCAGAAAACCATCCGCGGAGAGTTCCCCCACATCACCGGTATCCAGCCAGCCGTCCGGGAAGGGCATAAAACGTCCGTTCACATGATAGCCGTCTGCCACCTGCGGACCGCGCACATACAGCACGCCCTCGGCATCGCGGCGCACTTCGGTTTCGGGAAGTAGTTCGCCTACTGTACCCAGGCGGTTGCGCCCCAGCCGATTCATCGAGACCAGCGGCGCTTCGGTCAAGCCATAGGCGTCGTGCACCTCAATGCCCAATTCGCGGAAGAACGTCAGCAAGGCGGGGTCGGAGCGCGCCGAACCCACAATCATCTGGCGACAGCCGCGCATACCGGCTTTGCGCAGCAGTCCCCAGCGCAAGACTTTGCCCAGCCAACGGCGCACGCGTCCCCGAGGCAGGGCGAGGTAGCGCCTGCCCAGCGAGGTGTCCAGTACTGCCTGGTGCAGTTTCTCGAAGAAACGCGGCACGGAGAAGAAGATGGTCGGTTCGGCAATGCGCAACCCCTGCGGCAGGTCGTTGAAATCCTGCAGGTAGTACAGGTCCAGCGCGGCAGGCACAAAGTATGGCGAGAAGGTCGCCAGAATGCCTTCGACCACATGGCTTAACGGCAGGAAGGACAGGTACGACCCCCAGCGGTTGCGTTCGCTCCAGGGGTACATGGATGCCAGTGTCTCCGCCACCCAGCGCAATTGCCCCTGACGGTACAGGACTGCCCGTGCCTGTCCGGTAGTTCCAGAAGTGTAGTACAGCGCGGCGGGGGCATCCATACTCAACGTAGGGGGCTGAAAGGTGTGTCCGGCGCCTTTTTGCAGGAAGCCTTCCCAGTCCAGTCCGTCGCTGAGAGGAATTTTGCCTTCCCGCCGCAGGGTGAAGTCCACAATCAGTCCGTGGAAGCGTACCTGATGCAGTTGTGTTAGCGCAGTCTCATCGCCGACGAATAAGATGCGCGCGCCACTGTCTTCCAGCAGACGGGAGAGTTCCTCAGGGGGGCAGGTGACGTACAGGGGCACGCTTACCACACCGGCAAGCCCGCAGGCAATCAGCAGGGAGAGGTATCGGCTGGTGTTACGCCCCAGAATGGCAACGCGCTCGCCGGGCTGAATGCCCAGCGCCTGAAGCGTCGCCGCCGAGGCAAGGATTTCCCCGCGCACTTCGGCGGAGGAGCGCACGATTTCAATCGGTTTGCTCTGTCCGCCGCTGGCAAGCAAATCGTGGTATCTCACTGGCTTGCGGCGGCTCTGCAGGCGGTGAAGCACCTGCTCATATACCGTGCGCCCGCTACGATGCCAGAACGAGTAGCGCACGGCATACGCCAGCAGGTTGGGAAAGAACGTCCGCCACTCGCGGTAGGGATACTCGCCCAGCAGATCTTGGGCGTTATCCCGCCGAAAGAGGGGCTGTTTTTGGAAGTAGGGGAGCAGGCGCATCAGCGTGCCCAGGTCATCCTTCAGCAGGGCTTCTAACCGCGCCGAGGGGCGCACCAGTTTGTGCAGGGGCAGGTAGAGCGGTTGTGGCAGGCGGATGCCCAGGTGTTCACCACTCCACTGGCGCACCAATTCCACCATTTCGCCAAGGGTAGGCATGGCATCCGGTGGCGGGGTGAGGTGGAACGTCCTGCCCACTGCCTGCGGATGATCGAGCAGGCGTACCACGGCATCGGCAACGTAATCCACCGGCACCAGGTTAACGCGCAAGTCGGGCGAAGCCGGTGCTACCCGCAGGTTGCCGGTCATGTACAGGCGCAGGGGGTAGTACAGGGTATTGAAAGTTTTAATCGCGCCGGTGCGTCCATTCCCCACAATCATGCCGGGGCGGAAAACGCTGATGGGCAGGGTTGCCATGGCTTCGCGGACGAGTTTCTCGGCTTCGTATTTGCTCTGTTCGTAGGGGCTCGAAAAGCCGAAGCGGTCGGTCAGTTCATCCTCAGTAATCTCGCCGGAGCGGTTGCCGCACACGTACGCCGTGGAGAGGTGTGCCAGGCGCACCAGCTCGTGATCTGCCTGGACGGCTTGCGCCAGTTCCAACACCTGCCGCGTTCCCTCAACATTAACGCGGCGCAGGTCATCCAGCGAGGCAAACAGGCGTACATCCGCCGCGGAGTGAATAATATGGGTGAGGGTGGAAATCAAATAGCGGTATGACTCGTCGGGAAGTCCCAGGTGGGGAATAGAGACATCCCCGCACAGCACTTCAACGCGCGACCAGTCTACGCGACGCAGTTCAGGCAGGTACCACCACTCCCGCTCCAGACGAGTACGGGCATCTTGAGTGTCTCTGCCGCGCACCAGAGCAATCAAACGGGTATGGGTATCCTGCAAGAGGCGCAGTGCCATCTGCGAACCCAGTACCCCGGTTGCACCGGTCAGCAAGACTACCCGCGAGGTCATCGGAAACATCCTTTCCAGCACGCATGAAGGTGGCAGTCCCCTTTCTGCCCGACTTGATTTTACCAGCGTTAAAGCCATCCGCCCGAGAGCCTCGGGCGGATTGTAAAGAAAAAGTAAGTCGAGCCTTCTTCAGAGGGCAGATTTTTTGTAAAGAATCACCCCTACAATCAACAAAACCACTGCCACCGCCGGCAGAAAGCCGAATACTACCAGTTCAAGCAGGGTGGGCGGACGGGTGGGCTCGCGGGAGATTTCGGTGGGCAACACATCGCTTGCCCCCACCAGTGCAGAAGAACCGCCGTCGGTCTTGCCCGGCAGGTCAGCCACCTCGCCATGAATCTGCACAGGTTGCGGGGTTGGAGAGAGGGTAGGTGAGGCTGTCGGCAGCGGGGTTGCCGAAGGGATGGGGGTAGAGGTGGCGGGGATGGGCAGAGGGGTGGTTTTCATGGGAATATCCAGCAGTTTTTCGCTGAACAGCAAATGCTGTGTAGTTCCCTGACGGGCGACATAGACAGCCCTCAACCCCTGAGCGTCGAATGCCCAGGTGGGGGAGTGAATCTCTTGCGCTTCATCGAAACAGAAAGGACGTTGCCAGCCTTCGGTTGTGCGAGTGACGTACCAGATACAGCCTGCATCCGTCGTCAGCACATGCAGGATTCCGTTGGCGTCTACCCCAATCTGCGGCGCGCCGGCAGTACCATTGCCTGCGGCGGGGGCAAAGTTTTCCACCGCTTGCCAGACCCTGTTTGCAGAAAGCACGCGGTAGAAGCGCCCACGCGATTCGGGAACGCCGTTCCAGAGAGCGACCACGCGATTGTCATCGGCGAGCAGGTTGGGCGTCACCCCTGGAGTCTCGCTGAGCTTTACCGGCAGGCTCCAGACCTCTCCGCTTTGCTGGGCGGCGAAGAAAATCTGCCCTTGTTGCTCCCAGATCAACATCGTCTGGTTGGTGGCAGGAAAGAACGTCATGCGGATATTTTCAATCCCTTTGCCTTCAGTGAGCGGGTAGTTTTGCATCCACCATTGCTGTCCGTCGGTGGAGTAATAGAGCAAAATTCCACCCCCATTGGGGTCGGCAAAGGCGGCTCGCAGAATACCAAAAGCGTCCATTGCCAGGGCGCCGTTGCCCGCGCCGTTGCCAATTTTCCCGGGTGTGCTCCACGCCAGAGAGACTGTGCTTTGGGCGGCTTCAACCCGTCGGGCGAAGACCACTCCATTTACGGTGTACAACAAATGCAGGACTCCGCGGGCATCCACCACTGCCTGAGGCGCGCCGATTTTGACCTGCTCATCCAGCAACAGGGCATCGCTCCATTTACCATCGTGGCGCGAGCGCGTGTACAGGCGATCTCCGCTGGCGGTCTGTTCCACCCAGAAGACGTGCAACATGCCAAAGATGTCCTCGATCAATGCGGGAGTATGAATGGCTGACTCTCCGCCTGCCAGTTCTACCGGCTCACTCCACCCCTTGCGGTCGCGGGCTTGTGCTGCAGGTATCCAGAGAGTCAGGCACAGTCCTGCCAGCAAAACAGCACAAAGCCACCTTTTGAGCCAGCGCATCTCTTGCATGGAAAGTTCCTCTCCTTCTATGTTAAGCCAAATGTGCCGTTTGGGAATATGATGGGGGAGAAACACAACGAATCTGTAATCTCCGCAGGACAAAAATGCCGCCATCGCAGAGGATGGCGGCTTGAAAAGGGGGAAGGGAGAGAGAATTTATCCCAGTTCAACTTCGATGGTGTGGACACCTGGCGGCAGGATGGGCAAAAGGTTTCCCTGCCACACCTTGCCGTCCACCCGTACCGCTGTCACGCCCTTGCTGACATGGCGCGGATTACGGACTTCGATTACATATTCCGCGCCGCGGAATATCCGCCGGAAGGTGAAACCTTCCCATTCGGGTGGGATGCACGGGTCAATGCGCAGCCCGTCCAGTTCGGGACGCACCCCCAGAATCCACTGGGTGATGGCAACGTAGTTCCATGCCGCCGTGCCGGTGAGCCACGAGTTTTTGGCTTCGCCGTGAGTGGGGGCGTCTTTCCCGGCAATCATTTGAGCATACACGTATGGCTCACAGCGGTGCACCTCGCTGATGGCTTCGCGGTTGGACGGGTTGATGCGCAGGTAGTACTCCATGGCGCGGGCGCCGTTGCCTACGCGGGTTTCGGCAATCATCACCCAGGGGTTGTTGTGGCAGAAGATGCCGGCATTTTCCTTGTAGCCGGGTGGATACGAGGAAATCTCGCCTAGGTGCAGGTAGTAGCGCGAGTAAGCCGGCTGTTGAAGGACGATGCCGTGCGGGGTTGCCAGCCAGCGGGCAACCGAATCCAGCGCACGCTGGGCGTAGCCGTTTTCCAAGCCCACACCCGCCAGCACGCAGAAGCCCTGCGGCTCGATGAAAATCTTGCCCTCTTGGCATTCCTGCGATCCCACCTTGTTGCCGAAATCGTCGTAAGCCCGCAGGAACCACTCGCCGTCCCAGCCGTATTGATAAATCAACTCACGCATGCGCGCCGATTCGGCGCGGTAGCGGGCGGCGTCTTCCAGGCGACCGGTGCGCTCTGCCAGCGCCGCTAATTCCTGCGTGGAAAGCACAAACAACCCGGCGATGAAGATGGACTCGGCAACCTTGCCATCTTTGTTGGTAGTGGTCTGGAAGGACTGTCCCGGCGTGTCGGAGAAGCAGTTCAGGTTCAGACAGTCGTTCCAGTCTGCCCTGCCGATGAGCGGCAGTCCGTGCGGACCGAGACGGTCGAGGGTGTACTGCACGGCCCGCTGAAGGTGTTCATAGAGGGGCGTTTCACTGCCGGGCAGGTTGTCGTAGGGCACCGCTTCGTCCAGAATCGACCAGTCGCCAGTCTCTTTGATGTACGCCGCGACTGCCAGAATCAGCCAGTGGGGGTCATCGTTGAAGTTGGAGCCGATGTCGTTGTTACCGCGCTTGGTGAGGGGCTGGTACTGATGGTAAGCCCCACCGCTGGGCAGTTGCGTGGCTGCCAGGTCGAGGATGCGCTGGCGGGCGCGCTCCGGCACCATGTGAACAAAGCCCAGCAGGTCCTGATTGGAGTCGCGGAAGCCCAACCCGCGCCCGATGCCCGATTCGTACAGCGATGCCGAGCGTGAGATGTTGAAGGTTGCCATGCACTGGTAGGGATTCCAGATGTTCACCATGCGGTCCACGTGAAGGTTGGGGGTGCGGGCGTGCTGGATGCGCAGTAAGCCGTCCCAGTAGGCGCGCAGGTCGTCCAGCGCCTGTTGCACCTGATGGGAATCCAGGTAGCGGGCAATCACCGGTTTGACGGTGCGCTTATTGAGGGTTTGCGAATCGGGCGGGTCGAACTTCTGATCTTTGGGGTTTTCGTGGTAGCCCAGCACAAAGATAACCTCACGGGTCTCGCTGGGGGCAAGGGAGAGGCGTACATGGTGCGCACCGATGGGCTGCCAGCCGTGCGCCACCGAATTGGAGAGCGACCCGCGCTCCACTGCCAGCGGAGCATCCCAGCCGCGGTAAGCCCCCAGAAAGGCTTCGCGCTGGGTGTCAAACCCTTCGATGGGCGCCGAGCAGGCGAAGTAAGCAAAGTGGTTGCGGCGCTCGCGGTACTCAGTCTTATGATAGATGACGCCGTCCTTAATTTCCACTTCGCCGGTGGAGAAGTTGCGCTGAAAGTTGGTGGCGTCGTCCCAGGCGTCCCACAGACAGAACTCGATGGAAGAAAAGAGCGAGAGGTCGGCAGGCTTGGGGCGCTGGTTGGTCACCCGACAGCGCCAGATTTCCAGCGTCTCGCCCAGGGGGACGAAGTAGGTGGTCTCAACGTGGATGTTGTCAAAGGTAGAAGCAATGCTGGTGTACCCCAAGCCGTGGCGGCAGGTGAACTCGCTGAGAGCGGAGCGGGCAGGCATCCACGAGGGCGACCAGGTCTGCCCACTGCGGTCGTCTCGCAGGTAGAGGTAGCGCCCGCCGAGATCCAGCGGGGCGTTGTTGTAGCGGTAACGGGTCAGGCGGCGCAGGCGGGCATCGCGGAAAAAGGAATATCCCCCAGCGGTCTGGCTGATGATGCCGAAGTACTCTTCACAGCCCAGGTAATTAATCCAGGGCAGGGGGGTATCGGGGCGGGTGATGACATACTCCCGCCGCTCATCGTCAAAATAACCGAACTGCATGGCACCCTCCGAACGAAATGATAACCTTCACAAGATAAAATTTATGATAACCTTCACATACTATAGCACAACTTCTGGCGCGTGAGGAGAGAAACATTTGACAGGCTGAGGGGTCAACTTTTGTTCATCAGGATAAGGGTTTTCTCGTCCATTTGCCCTTCGAAGTACTTCTCCAGCACCTGGTGGAACAAGGAATCCGGCGGAGAAACCAGGGCGAACAGGGTGGCGCAGGAGCGCAGTTTCCAGTCATCGGGCGAGCCGAAAATTTGATGCGCCGAGCGCCCCTGCAGGGCTAACAGGGCTTCAAAACATGCCCGCAGGCGCGCGCCCAGCAGAGGATGCGCCAGGTAGGCGCGCGCCTCATCCAGACTGCGGATGCCGTAGCGCTGAGACATGGGGCTGAACCCCAGCCCCAGCGCCTGCGGGAAGATGAACCACATCCAGTGTGTGCGCTTTTCGCCCGCCTGAATCTCGGCAAGGGCGCGCTCATATACCCCTTCCTGCGCCTGGACAAAACGCTCTAAATCAAAAGGGTCATCGGAGACTTTTGTCATCTCTTTGATTATACAATCCGTATCCAGAAGAAACTCAGGTTTTTCAGGTACAATGGGACAAATTGTTCAGACATGGAGTTAACATGCCTCAACGTACCTTTCGGGATGATCTGGGAATCAGCCTGCGTGGATTTTTAATGGGCGCGGCAGATGTAGTGCCGGGAGTGTCCGGCGGAACGATGGCGTTCATTTTGGGGATTTATGACGAACTGATTGCCTCGATTCGGGCAGTTGTACCCTTTATCCGCCGGGTGTTGAGTGGACAATGGCGACTGGCGTTTGAGGAATTTCCCTGGCGTTTTCTGCTGGCGCTGGGATTGGGCATTGCCGTGGCAATTTTGAGCCTGGCGCGGCTGTTACACTGGGCGCTGGAGACGCACCCTACGCTGATTTACGCGCTGTTTTTTGGCTTGATCGTGGCTTCGGTGTTTGTGGTGCGCCAGCGGGTTGCCCGCTGGACATGGGGGCGTTTGTTCATTATGGGTGTGTTTGCGGCGGGAGCGTATTTCCTGGTGGGGCTGCGCCCGGCACAAACGCCCGATGCGCTGTGGTTCATCTTTCTGAGCGGGATGATTGCCATCTGCGCCATGATTCTGCCGGGCATTTCCGGAGCCTTCATCCTGGTCTTGCTGGGCAAGTACCAAACCCTGCTGGGTGCGCTGGTTCAGATGGATTGGCTCACCATCGGGGTGTTTATGAGCGGCGCACTGATTGGTATCGTCTCGTTTGCTAGTTTCCTGCGCTGGTTGCTGGATCATTACCACGATGCTACCGTGGCAGGGCTGACGGGGTTCATGCTCGGCTCTCTGCGCGAACTCTGGCCCTGGAAACAAGCCCAATATGTTGAGGATGTGCCGGTGGCGGTACACAATGTGTTGCCTTCCTCACTGGATGGAGAAGTGGGGCTGGCGCTGGGGATAATGCTGCTGGGAGCAGGGCTGGTGCTTGGGATGGAGACCCTGGCAAAGCGTAAAAAGTAGCGTGAATTTCATGAAAACCTCTTGATTTTTCCAAAATTTTTTCTATAATAATTTGTAAACGCTTCCAAATTTCTTTCCCGTTTTATCGTTGATTTCTTCAAAAATAGTGGTATATTTGGCTTCTTTTCGTGAAAAAATCAGCCTGATTTCCAGGAGTCAGGCTTTTTAAACCAGTGTTTTTGTAAGCGTTTACATAAAAGATGACAGATAAGAATCTCAAAATCACCATCAAAGACGTAGCCGCCGAAGCCGGTGTTTCCTTTGGCACCGTTTCGCGGGTTATCAATAACGATATCCATGTCAAACCTGAAACCCGCGAGCGTGTGCTGAAAGCCATGGAACGTCTGGGGTTTGTGGCAAACCGGCAGGCGCGCAGTCTGGCAGGGGGGAAGACGCACTTCATCGGTTTGCTGGTGCCTGACCTGGGCACCGGCTACATTGGGGAGATCATCCGGGGGATTGATGCGGAACTGACCCTGCAGGGATTGGATCTGGTGCTGTACACCACCCACCGCACCGCCAGCAAGGAAGCCGCCTACGTTGCCAACCTGGCAAAGGGCATGGTGGATGGCTTACTGCTCGTTCTGCCCCGCAACCCGGCAGATTACATCGGCGTGCTTACCCAGCGGAAATTCCCCTTTGTGTTGATTGACCATCAGGGCACCGGTAAGGACTGCCCCGCTGTAGGTGCAACCAACTGGCAGGGCGGCTATGACGCCACCGAATACCTCATCAAACTGGGACATCGGCGCATCGGGTTCATCACCGGCTGGATGGATCTGGGCTGTGCTCAAGATCGTCTGGCGGGCTACCGTGCTGCCCTGCGCACCTATCACATTCCCGAAGACCCCGACCTGATTTACGAAGGTACATTCTTCCAGCCCGATGGTTACACCGGCGCGATGAAGTTCCTGGATTTACCCGACCCGCCCACGGCAATCTTCGCTTCCAACGATGTGATGGCAATGGGCGTCATGGACGCGGTACGCATGCGCGGTTTGCGCGTTCCGGAGGATGTTTCGGTGCTGGGATTTGACGACATTCCTCAAGCCTCGCTGGTGCGGCCTGCGCTGACCACCGTCCAGCAACCGCTGGAGAACATGGGCAGGGTTGCCGCCCAGATGCTTCTGGATTTGATTGACCAGCCGGAGCGCAAGGTGGGGCGCATTGAACTTTCCACCAAACTGGTCATTCGCGAATCCTGTCAGCCTCCCCGAAGCAGGTAAGACAGGCTTTATTTTCCTTAAGGAGGTGATGTAAGAAGAGAAGCAGTCAGGAAAAAGTTTTCCCCCATCTTAATGTGCGTTATCGCCCATTCCCAATTTTCTGTTTCGTTCAAGAAGGAGAAAAAGCATGTCTCACAAATTGTTCCGTCTTTTCAGTCTGGTGATGATTGCCGTCCTGCTCTTGACGGCATGTGCGCCAGCCACAACTCCAACCGCAACCGAACCGCCTGCGGAGGAACAACCTACTCAGCCGCCTGCCGAAGAGCCCACCAAACCCCCCGCGGCTGAGCCCACCAAGGCTCCCGAGAAGAAAGTGGTGATTACCTGGTGGCATATTTCCACAGCGGAGGAGCACAAAGCCCTGTGGCAGACCTTTGCCGATGAGTACATGGCAGCGCATCCCAATGTGGATATCCAGATTACCGTGCTGGAGAACGAAGCCTTCAAGTCCAAGATGACCACCGTGATGCAGTCGGGCACTCCGCCAGACATCTTCCAGTCCTGGGGCGGCGGTGTGATGATTGAGTACGCCAAAGCCGGTTTGCTCCGCGACATCACCCCCGAACTGGATGCCAACGGCGGCGAGTGGCGCAACACCTTCTCGCCGGGCGCGCTGGGTGTGTACGCCTTTGAAGGGCGCAACTATGGCGTGCCGTGGGATATGGGCATGGTGGGCTTCTGGTACAACAAAGCCCTCTTTGCTCAGGCGGGCATCGAAAAACCCCCTGCCACCTGGACCGAACTGCTGGAGGATGTCAAGAAACTCAAAGCCGCCGGCATTACCCCCATTGCTTTAGGCGCGGGCGACAAATGGCCTGCCATGTTCTGGTGGGCATACCTGGCAGTGCGCCTGGGCGGCAAGGATGCCTTTGAAGCGGCTTACTCCCGCCAGGGTTCCTTCACCGATGCGCCCTTCGTGGAAGCCGGTAAGAAACTGCAGGAACTGATTGCGCTGGAGCCCTTCCAGGAGGGTTACCTTGGCGCCACCTATGGCGATCAGGCAACGCTGATGGGCAACGGAAAAGCCGCCATGGAACTGATGGGGCAGTGGGCGCCCAGTGTGCAGAAAGACAACAGCGCCGACAAACAGGGCATTGGCGATAACCTCGGCTGGTTCCCCTTCCCCATGGTGGAAGGCGGCAAGGGCGATCCGGATGATGCCTTTGGCGGCGGCAATGGCTTTGCCATTGGCAAGAATGCGACTCCCGAAGCCATTGACTTCGTCAAATACCTGACCAGCGTGGATTGCCAGGTGCGTCTGGCGAAGATCAATGTGGCGCTGCCGGTGGTCAAGGGTGGCGAGGCGGGTGTCTCCGATCCGCTTTTGCTGGCGGTTCAGCAAGGCGCTGCCAAAGCCAAGTACTTCCAGTTGTACTACGACCAGGCGCTCCCGCCCGCGGTGGGTTCGGTGGTCAATGACAGCGTGCAAGGGCTGTTTGCTGGTACGCTGACGCCTGAACAGGTGGCACAAGCCATTGAAGACTCTGCGGCGATGGAACTGAAGTAATTCGCCATTGGGTTCTGGGACGGAGATCGCTCGCCGGTCTCCGTCCCATTTCCTGTGGCAGGAGGAGGTTTGCATGGGTGTATCACTCAACCGTAATGGAGAGGGTGCTCTGCCGTATCGTTCCACTGCCCGCACCCAGCAATTATGGACGGTGTTGATTTTCCTGCTCCCCACCTTTGTGTTATTTATTGTCTTTGTGGTTTATCCGGTGGCGCAGTCGTTTTATTACAGTATGTTCAACTGGAAGGGCTTTGGCCCCGCCGTGGACTTTGTCGGGCTGGACAACTTCAAGCGCATCCTCACCGATAAAGCCTTCATGAAAGCGGTGGGCAATACGCTGACCATTGTGGTGCTTTCCCTGTTCATTCAGTTGCCCCTTTCGCTGGGATTGGCGTTGATGGTCGGGCGAGACTTGCCGGGGAAGCGCTTTTTCCGAACCATTTTTTTCGTTCCTTACGTCTTTTCCGAGGTCATTACCGCTATTATGTGGATGGGGCTGTTCAACCCCGACCCGGACCGCGGGTTGATTAACGCCATCATTATCCTGATGGGTGGTAAACCTCAGCCGTGGCTGGGCAGTCCGCAGATGGTAATGGGCTGTATCTTTGTCGTTTTGACATGGAAGTACTTTGGATTCCACATGTTGCTTTACATGGCTGGATTGCAGAACATTCCGCGGGAAATTGAAGAAGCCGCGTTGATTGATGGCTGTACGACCGGTCAAATGATCACGCATATCACGTTGCCGTTGTTGTGGGGCACCATTCGCACGTCCATTTACCTTTCGGTGCTGGGCGCACTTCAACAGTTTGGCTTGATCTGGGTGATGACCAAAGGCGGTCCGGTCAATGCCAGTGAGGTGATGTCTACTTACATGTATCGCTACAGTTTTATTCGCTTCTGGCTGGGGTATGGTTCGGCGGTGGCGATTGTCATTCTGCTCATTTCGCTGGCGTTCTCCATTGCTTATCTGCGTCTGGTGCGTCAGCAAGATGTTCTTGGTGGGGTTTCGTAGGATGGAGGCAAGGATATGAGCGCATTTTCCGGTTCTCATGGAGTTTTCTGGCGCAAGACGCTCCCGCGTGCGGTGCAGTACTTCCTGCTCACGTTGATGTCCATTTATATCCTGGTGCCCATTGTCATCCTGATTTTCGGCAGTTTGAAGACGCGCGGGCAGATGTATTCCCATCCCTATACCCCGCCCATCCCGCCGTACTGGGATAACTACATCAAGATTCTGACCTCAGATATTTTCTGGACGATGCTGAAAAACAGCCTCATCGTCACCCTGGCAGTGACGGCGGCGGTGCTGGTGATTTGCAGTCTGGCGGCGTTCGTCTTTGCCCGCCTGGATTTCCGCGGCAAGGACCTGGCGTTCAACTTTTTCACCCTGGGGTTGATGTTCCCCATCACCATTGCCATTTTGCCGGTGTATCTGGTCATTCGCCAGATGTCTCTCACCAACTCTCTGCTGGGCATCATTCTGGTACAGACGGCTTTTCAGTTGTCGGGGAACATCCTGATTCTGCGCAACTTCTTTGCCTCAATTCCGTTTGAACTGCAGGACGCCGCCTACATTGACGGCTGTACGCCCTTCGATTTCTTCCGCCTGATTTTGCTCCCCTTGGCGCGACCGGCGCTTTCGGCGGTGGCTTCGCTGACTATGGTGGTTTCGTGGAATGACCTGCTGGTGCCGCTGGTATTGATTGACAAGGAAACCCTGTGGACACTTCCGCTGGGCACCATGCAGTTCCAGGGGCAGTACGGCACCGATCTGGCGCTGGTAGCGGCGTTTGTTGCGCTTTCGGCGGTGCCGGCGGTGATCTTCTATATTGTGGCTGAGCGCCACATTGTCTCCGGTTTGACGGCTGGTGCGCTGAAAGGTTAATTGGGGAGAGTTCCGGATGAGAAATTTCATGTTTAGAAATACCCTGTTTCGGATCAGTATGGTGCTGGTGTTGTTCCTCTCGGCGTGCAGTGTGCCTCAGACTCCCCCTGTGCCGCCCACCGAGACGCCTGAGCCGTCTGCTACTCCCATTCCTACCCAACCGCCGACGGCAACGTCCGTGCCGGTACCTTCGCCGCGCTCGTTCTTCACCGGCGAGTACCGCAACCTTTTTAAGGAATACCTGGGCAAGAGTGATGCAGAGGTACAGGAAAAACTGGAGGCAGCTTTTCAACACTTCTTCTATGGCGACGACACGACCCAACGGGTGTACTATCCGGTGGGTGAGGATATGGCCTACATCATGGACATCGGCAACAACGATGTGCGCACCGAGGGCATGTCCTACGGCATGATGATTGCCGTGCAGTTGGACAAGAAAGAAGAGTTTGACCGCTTGTGGAAGTGGACCAAAACGTACATGTACCAGTCGGAGGGTCCGTACCGCGGTTATTTTGCCTGGCACTGTACCCCGGAAGGTAAGCAACTGGCGGCAAACCCGGCATCAGATGGCGAAGAGTGGTTTGTCATGGCACTGCTGTTTGCCGCGGGGCGCTGGGGCAACGGCGAGGGAATTTTCAACTATCAGGCGCAGGCGCAGGAAATCCTCGATACCATGCTTCACAAGAACGAAGAGGATACCGGACTGGCAACCAACATGTTCGACCCGCAAACCTATCAGGTGGTGTTTGTGCCCAGCGGGCGCAGTGCCACCTTTACCGACCCTTCCTATCACCTGCCCGCCTATTACGAGTTGTGGGCGCGCTGGGCAGAGCGCGACCGCGATTTCTGGGAGAAAGCCGTTCAGGCAAGCCGCGAGTTCTTCCCCAAAGCCGCACACCCCGAGACCGGCTTGATGCCCGACTATTCCCATTTTGATGGCACGCCGGTGGACGACCCGGAACACAGCGATTTCCGCTTTGATGCCTGGCGTACCCTCTCCAATGTGGCGGTGGATTACGCCTGGTTTGGCGCTGATCCCTGGCAGGTGGAGCAGTCCACACGGGTGTTGAAGTTCCTCACCCGAGAAGGGGTGAATGCCTTTGCCAATCAGTACACGCTCGACGGCAAGCCCCTCTCCGGCGATCATTCGGCGGGGCTGGTAGCCATGGCGGCGGTGGCGGCGCTGGCAACCGACCGCGAGACCGGCGAACCGTTTGTGCAGGCATTATGGGATTTACGCTTCCCCAGCGGCAAGTGGCGGTACTACGATGGTATGCTGACCATGCTGGCGCTGTTGCATGTCAGCGGGCAGTTCCGCATCTATCCTCCCGGCAATCTTCATTAAGTGTTTCTCCTCCTGCTCCCGCTGGTTTCAGCGGGAGCACTTTTTAAATTTACATTTCTGAGCAGAACACGTTCAAGTATGAATGTCTTCTCCCGGTTCCAGAAAATGCTCGCAATCCTGCAAATATATTGATTTTATTGAATTATGAATACGAGTTATCTAAATATAAATTGTAAAAAATCCCTTCGATTTTCAACAAGGCGAGCATCCATAGGATCTTTCGGAAAGTGGATTTTGGGGGTTATTATGTCTCGCAAACATGTGATGCTGATTGTATTCTCAGGGGTCTTCCTGGGTCTGGCGCTTTTGCTTTCTTCCAGCCTCTCTCTGGCACAACTGGTTGAGCAGTCTTCCCCGTCTTCCGGCTGGGATGAGGGACGGCAGGTGACTTCAAATCTCACGCAGAGTCAATCTTCCCTTGCCGCAGTTCCTACCACTCCGGGCACAACCTATAAAACATTTTCAGGTGGGGCTTTTTCGCCCACAAATTCGTCCTTAACGTACAGCGCTCAGGGCGGAGCCGTCTATGCCACTGCGTTGCCGCCGGGCGGTTTTTCCTTCAGCCTGGAACTGGACCTGCCTCAGGGGGCAAAAATCACCGAAGTGGTCTTCTTCGTGGTTGACAACGATACCGCTTCCAACATGGATCTCGGTCTGCGTTCGTACAATCCAGAGACCAATTCATTTTCAGCCCTTGAAACCGCGTCTTCCAGCGGCGCCAGCACATCTCTCCAAACCATTGTGGTTCCGGTGGATCCGCCGGTTCAGGTGGACAATACCACCACTTCATACCGCTTGCGGGTTGCTCCGAGGGTGGCGTCTTCGGCGCATCTTCTGCGCGGGGCACGCATTGGCTATATCGTCTCGCAGGTGTACCTGCCGTCGGTATTGAAGTAGCCACAAGGGCATTTTTACAAACCATTCTATGGGAGGCGGGATTCCAGAAGGTATCCCGTCTTTTTTTGGAGGCTTGATCTGATAATGCAGAAGATGTTTAAATAAGATATTTTCATCGGATGGAATGCGGTGCGGTTGGTAAATTCTGATATACAATAAATTTACCGTGTGAGTTCTGCCTTCTGGGGGAAAAGTCAGAACCTCAGGCCTGGTAATCGGGTGAATAACACAGAGAATGAACGCAACACTCATCGCCACATTGGGGACTGAACCGCAGGGCGTGACCTGGATGCTGGACTGGTTGCTGGCGCGGGGCTTTGCCATTGATGAAGTGCTGGTATTGCATACCTCTGCTAGGGTGATTGAACCTGCTCTGGAAAAACTGCAAAGCGAGTTTTCCCAAACCTACCCGACCATCCAGTACCGCGCCGAAGCCGTGCAGGGGGAAGAGGGCGCAATTCTGGACATTGCCTCAGAGAAGGAGACCTGGGCATTTCTGCGAGCGGTGTACCGTGCCATTCGGCGGGTGAAGCGTGCCGGGCGTCCCGTGCATTTGAGCCTGACGGGGGGGAGAAAGACGATGGCGGTGTATGCCATGGTGGCGGCGCAGTTGCTCTTCGATGAGAATGACCGCGCCTGGCACATGATTTCCGAGATGCACTGGTCGGGTACCGAGCGGCGCATGCACGCCGCACCGCTGGACCGCTATCAGGTGGTGGCGGTGCCGGTGGTGCGCTGGAGCGATGCCGCTACCGTGCGGGTTCTGCTTGCCGAGGTGGACGATCCCTGGGAAGCCCTGCGCCGTCAGCAGGAGTTCACCCTGCAGGAGGTGATGCGGCGGCGGCGGGAGTTCTGGGAGCATCACCTGACGCCGGCTCTGCGCGAAGTGGCGGAACTGCTGGTGCGCGAAGGTCTGGACAATGCCGAAATCGCCCGGCGGTTGCACAAGAGCGAGCATACCGTCGCCAACCAGTTAACGCGCGTCTATCGCGCCTTTGATGCCTGGCGCGGCGTCCATACGGGGAAGACGGGCGCCAGCCGCGCGGCGTTCATCGCCGAGTTTGCCTCTTTGTTTTCCAAAGGGGATACATAGGAAGAAATTCCTATTGAAAATAGGAGATCCCTGTGATGACAGGGTGAGATAACCGATGTAGCCTTGAAACCGGGTTGTTCGGAAGAAAGGAGAGGATATGACCGACTGGAAACAACAGGTGAGGGTGCAATTGGAAACGGTGACCCCGCTCTTTCTGGGGGGCGCCGATCCGCGGGGCGAGCCGGAACTGCGCCCGCCGGCGTTTCGCGGCGCCATGCGCTACTGGTTCCGCGCCGCCCTCGGCGGGGTGATTGGGGACAGCAACCTGGATGGGCTGAGACAGTTGGAGCGCGAGGTGTTTGGGGATGCGGAGTACGGTTCACCCATTGCCATTCAGGTGCGGCAAAAGGCTCTTCCATCCGCTTCATACCCTATTCTGCCCCATAAAACACCTTCAGGAAGCCGCCGCGCTTTCAACCCCAAACAGCAATTTGAGGTGATCTTGGGGACCACGCGCCCGGTAGATCCTCTGGTGTGGGTTAATGCTTGCATGTCTTTCAATCTTGCCGTCTGGTTGGGAGGTTTGGGACTGCGCTCCAGGAGAGGGGCGGGAAGTTTAAGGGTGGTTGGGAGCACGGATTCTTCGCTTGTCCCTGTCTTTCCAGATGATCCGGAGAAACTTCAGAAGTTGGTGAGTGTGATAATTCGCTCAGCATTGGAGAGAGGAAAAACTCTGGCAGAAAAATATGGCGTTCCTGTGGTCTCTTCTTTGCCGTCTTCGCCTGCCAAATTTGCCTGTTTTGCCCAGGGGGCGGAAATCCACTTCGTTAAGGACTGGGCAAGGACACCTCAGGATGCTATGGCGGCGGTGATGCGCAAAATGCCCAAAGCAGATTACCTGGGGGGAATCTCCCCCCGCCAGGGTTCGCCTTTGTGGGTGAACATTCTTTATGCTTCTCAAGCCTATCATCTGTTGCTCACAGTCCTGCCCTCTCGCCTGGCATCTGGGAGGCAAGATTATCAAAAGGTTTCGCAATTGCTCCAGTCGTTGGGCGGGCAGAAGATTCAAATAAAGGGGTGGAACCTATGACGAAGGCCGTGTTAATTTTCACCTTTTCGCCGGTGCAGTCCTTCATTGCCGAGGCACGGCGCAGTGAGGACCTGTTCAACGGCAGTGCCATTCTCTCCCGGCTGGCTTGGGCGGCAGGGGAGGCAATTAAAAAATCAGCAGGAACGCTGATTTACCCTGCAAATCTGCAAAAGCATGATGCCCCTAACGTGCTGGTCGCTCGTGTATCCCAGGAGCAGGCGCAGGAAATTGCCCAAAAGGCACGGCAAGCCCTGCTGAAGGAATGGCAGGAGATTGCCGAAAAAGCCCGCGCCGAAGCCCGTCTGGAAGAGGATGACCTTTGGGAGCGCATCTGGAAGCGCCAGGTTGTAGATACCCCGCCCTGGCAAATTTTCTGGGCGGTGACGCCGGAAACTGATAACTATGCTCAGGCTTATGAGACCGCCCGCGACCTGCTGGAGCGCGCCAAGCGCAGTCGTCTCTTCGACCAGTGTGAGGAAGAGGGAGAAAAGGACAGTTTGAGCGGCGCTCGCACCGCTTTGCGTACACAAAAATATGGCTCTGCCCGCAAGTACTGGGAAGCCATGTCGAAGAAGCATCATATCTTGCCCTCGCAGGTGCGCTCTGAGGGGCGCGAACTGCTCGACAGCATTGCTCTGGTCAAACGCTTTTGGGAAGGGGAAGACCCGAAGCGTGAGTTTCCTTCCACCAGCACGCTGGCGGCGTGGGATTTTTATCTGGAAGCGCAGGAGAAAGCCCCGGATGAGTTGAGCCGCTACCGCCAGGCACTGGAATCTCTGCCGCTCTATAAAGCCCGCAAGCAGGATGCGGTTTTTCCCTACGACGGCGACCTGTTCTTCGAGGAGACCCTCACCCGCCAGCGCATGAAGGACAGTTACAACGTTGAGGTGGATGAGACCGCACTTCAGCAGTTGCGTGAACTGCTCAAAAAACTTATCAGGAAAACTCAAAAATCTCCCTCGCCCTACTACATGCTGATTCAGTTTGACGGCGACGGCGTAGGACTGAAGATTGACTACCTACTGCAAGGTAAAGAGAAGGCAGAGGCAAATCACCGCTGCTTCAGCGAGAACATTGCCGTTTTCTCCAAAAAAGTACAGGAAATTGTGAAGCCTGAGGAAGGTGGTTTCCTGATCTACAACGGCGGGGATGATGTGCTTTTCCTGGCTTCCCGTGAAAAAGGACTGGAACTTGCCCGCCGGCTGGCGGAGGAATATCAGAACACGGTGGGCAAGGATTTGGGTATTCTAGCAACCGCCTCGGCCGGGGTGGTGATAGCCCACCATTTGACCCCGCTTGCCCGCGCACTGAGCCTGATGCGCGAAGCCGAAAGGAGCGCCAAGCAAGCAGGCAAAAAGGATGCCCTGGGCAACAAGGGCATGGTATGCGTCACCCTTGCCAAACGCGGCGGCGAGGCGCTCTCTGCCCTCAGTCCGTGGGAGCATGTGGCACAGGTAGCGGAGTGGGTGCGGGCTTTCCAAAACGATGAAGTTGCTGCGGTCTTCCCTTACCTGTTGGCGCGCGAAACTGCCATGCTTCAGGGATTGCAACAAGAAAAAGTAAAGACAAGTATATTGCAGTATCTTTTCAATCGCCACACAGGGGAGAAAGTCTCAAAGGATCGCAAACATGAATTGTTGAAGACATTAACTGAATGGCACAAAGCCATTGAGGAGAAAACCGGAGTATCCGCAATGGGTGAAATTGCCCGCTGGCTGATCATTGCCCGGTTCCTCGCTTCTGGAGGTGCAGAATGAGTATCCTGTTCATGCAAGCCGAAGATGTCCTGCTCTTTCGCGATGGGCGTCCCTTTAACGCCAAGAGCGATCACGAGGCGCGCAGCCTCTTCCCGCCGCCGCCCTCGGTGATGCAGGGGGTGCTCCGCTCGCATTACCTTGCCCATAAAAATATTTCGTTGAACGATTCGCAAGCCATTCAGGCATTGGTCGGCGATTCAGCCAATCCCAAAGGACTGCGCCTGCGCGGTCCCTTCCTTGCCTGGCGGGAGAACGGCAGGGTGGTGCGCTACTTACCCACCCCCGCCGATGCCTATCCGGTGGACGAGAAAGCCGAGCGGGTTGTTCCCATGAAAGCGGCAAAGAACCCCGGCGGATGTGTGTGGGATGGCGCAACCCTCCCTTATCTCCTGCAGAGACCAAACAACATCATCACCAAAAGCGCGCCGGGCGAATATCTCAGCGAGAAAGCCTTGCTGGAGTATCTGGAACAGGGGAGGGAGGTTGCCCCCGTCAAAGCCACCGACCTGTATGTGACCGAGCGGCGCCTGGGCATTCAGACCGACCCGCAACGCCTTTCCACCGTTGAGGGGATGCTCTATGAGGTGGAGTTTATCCGCTTGCGTGAGGATGCTGGGCTGGTGGTGGAGATTCTTGAAGGCTATCCCGACTTCCCGCCTCAGGGGGTGATGCGTGCAGGCGGTGAGGGACGCGCCCTGCGCTACACCACCCTGAAGGAAGGGGAGTTTACCCCACTCTCGTGGGGATATACCGGCGAACTGCCGCGCTTCTTCAAGGTGTACTTTGCCACCCCGGCGTACTTCTCGCAGGGATGGAAACCGGCTTCCTGGCAGGCTTTCTTTACCGGCGAGGTGAGGCTGGAAGCCGTGGCGCTCTCGCGCTATCAGGTGCTGGGCGGGTACGACCTGCTGAAAAAAGAGCAGAAACCCGCGCGGCGGTTCGTGCCTGCCGGTAGTGTGTATTACTTCTCCCATGCGGGAGGGGTGCAGTTGTCTCAGCAAGTCATCACCGAGGACGGGGCGGCTCTGGGCTTCGGGCAGGTGATGATTGCTTCGTGGAAACCGGAATCAGCATAAGACCATTTGATTTTTGGGAGGAAAAAACCATGTTTAAAGCCAGACGTTTGCTCTTCTTCTATGTCGAAACACCCCTGCACGTGGGTGCCGGGCGCGCCAGCGCCAATGTGGATTTGCCCATCCAGCGCGAACGGGTGACGCAGTACCCCATGGTGCAGGCTTCCAGCCTGAAAGGCGCTCTGCGGGCGGAGTTTTGTCAGAAGCATGGTATTAAGGATAATTCCCCGGAGGTGGAAGCCGTGTTTGGTAAAGCCGGCGGTACCGGAGATAACTGGGCAGGCGCAGTGTCTGCCGGAGATGCGCGCATTCTGCTTTTCCCGGTGCGCTCGCTGGCGGGTGTGTTTGCCTGGGTGACCAGCCTGCACGCGCTGGAGTCCTTCCGCCGCGCCGCTGACCTGGTGGGACAGCCCATCTCTTGGACGTTGCCCCAGGGAATGCCCGATACGAACACTGCCTGGGTGGGCAGTAAACCGCAGGTGTCGGCACAGGGGAAAGTGGTACTGGAAGAATTCAGTTTCAATGCCCAACCGAAAGCCGAAGTGGATGCCATTGCGAAGTGGCTGGCAGAGCATGCCTTGCCCCAGGGAGCGGCTTTCCAGTACTGGCGCGATACTTTGCCCGCGCGTCTGTGCATCCTGCATGAAGACGCCTTCCGCGATTTCTGCCTTTACGGCACGGAGGTGCAGACGCACATCCGCATTGACCCCGACAAGAAAACCGTTGCCGAAGGGGCGCTGTGGACGGCAGAGAGCCTGCCTGCCGACAGTTTGCTCTACGCCCCATTGATGGCGATGGATGTGCGCAACGGCAAGGACAGCAAAAACGCCGATGCCGTCCTTAAGGAATTTGATTTCCTGCAGGACGGACACATCCAGTTGGGTGGCGATGAGACCACCGGTCAGGGTTGGGTGGCAGTGAAAGTGTACGGAGGGTAATGCCATGGCTGAGACAATCTCCAAACAACGGTTGCTGGAGCAGGAACGCGCCAGCCATGCTTATGATGCAGTCGTAAAAGCAAAGGGAAAGAAAGACAAGGAGTTAAAGAGCCTTGCGCGCAGTGCCCCTGCCAGCATTCAAAGCAATGGCTTGGGGCAAACCCTGGCATTCTGGAAAGCCAAAAATGAAGAGCATCATCTGGCGCTGTACCATGCTCTTTCCGGTTGGTTGAAAAAGCAGTTGCACATTGACGAAAACCGTGACCTGCTGGAATGGATTGCCACCACGGCAGATAGTTTGCAGTACCGCCAGGCGACGGCGGAAGCTCTGGCGTACCTCAACTGGTACAAACGCTTTGCTGAGGCCGAATTGAAGGAGTGAGTCATGAGCCCGAATGCTCCCCAAAAACATGGCGGACCCCCCAACCGCTCCGGCGGACAGCAGGGCAAAGGGGGAACCCCGGCTTCTTCGCAGGAATTGGAATATCCGTTGCCCAAAGATGCGGTAGCGGTCTTCAAGAGCATCTCAATCAGTAACCCCGGGCTGATTTTCGAGCGCTTTATCCCTTACATGGGGGCTGATAAAGAGAATCGGCGCAAGCAAGTCTTGGAACGCGCCAAAACCGCCCCCGACTCAGCCGCGCTCAAGGCTGTGTATGCACGCTGGCAGGCGCTGACGGGAGCCTGCAAAGCCAGAACCTTCACGCTCAAGACCGATTGGCGTTTCATCCCCGGGCTGGGACGCAAAACCGCACTGGAGATTGGCTTTGGCTTCCACCGCTACGGTTTCCCTTACCTGCCAGCCAGCAGTGTCAAGGGCATTGCCCGCACCTGGGCGCTGTTTGAACTGGCGGCGCTCTTAGCCCTGGGCGAAGGAAAATTAAACGACCTGGACCAGACGCTTTCCAAAGAAGACGAAGAGTTTGACAAAGCCTTTGAGCGGTTTAAGCCCTCGCCCGAGGCAAGGGAACTGGCAAAGACTATCCGCCTGGTGTTTGGCACGCTGGACCAGGCGGGCGGTGCGGTGTTCTTTGACGCCATACCCACCTCAGCGTTCCCGCTGGATATCGATATCATGAACCCGCATTACGCTCCCTATTACCAGGACAAAGAACCCCCCGGCGACTGGCACAACCCCAAGCCCATCACCTTCCTGGCGGTGCCCAAGGATAAAGAATTTGCCTTTGCTGTAGCATGGCGGCGCGGTGCCCCCCGGGCAGACCTGCTGGAACAAGCCTGTACCTGGCTGAAGAACGGCTTGCGCGACCTGGGCGCCGGCGCCAAGACCAGCGCAGGCTATGGATATTTCAGATGAGGTGGCCATGATTCTGCTCTGCCTTGCGGGTGAACAACCCATCCCCAACCTGTTACCGGCGCGTTTCCTCCAACCAGCGCAGACTCTCATTGCCCATACCTCGCTGGATGCCTCGCGGAAGAGCGCCCAGCGGCTGGCAGGGCTGATCGGCAATACCCGCCTCTTCTCCGTAGGCGATGGTTACCAGATTGCCCGCATTCTGGACGCATACCGCCGCGAGATGGGCGAGCCTGGGGACGAAGTGGTGGTCAATGTCACCGGCGGCACCAAACCAATGGCGCTGGCAGCTTTTGAACTGGCGCGCCAGCGCCATTATCCGGTGGTCTATTACCAGACCGAAGGGCCGCGCGGACGCGATCAAAAGAGCATGTTGTACCGCTATTGCTTTAACGAACAGGGTCAACTGTGTCTGGAAGAGGGCTACCCTCGTGAACTGCCCGGGCTGATCACTCTGGACGATTATCTCAAAGCCCACCTGGATGGATATCATCACAACACCAGGGAAACTGCCGGAAAGGCGCTGGAAGATGCCGTTGCGCAAGCCCTGAAACCGCACGTGGACGAGATCAAACAAAGTGTGGTGCCCGATGGGGTGAAAGATCAGGCGGAAATAGACCTGCTGGTACGCTGCGGCAATCAGGTGGGCATCTTTGAAATCAAAACCGGCGGCGAAGGAAGCGGCAAGAAAGCGGTGGACCAGTTAACCACCATCGCCGCCCGCGAGTACCTGGGTACTTATGCCGCGCGTTTCATGGTGACCCAAGCCTCTATGGAGGTTCGTTACAAATCCCTGGCATCTGCCCTGCGGGTGGAAGTGATTGAACTCAAAGAGTACCGCTCCGGCAGACCGCTCAGCCAGACCGACTCTCAAAATCTGCTTACCAGGGTTTCCAACATTCTGCCTACCCATTAGGAGTACCGTATGATTCTGGTCAACTTCTCGCATCCCCTCTCCAACGACCAGATGGCGCAATTGCAAGCCCTGCTCGGCGCGCCCATTGAGCGCGTGGTCGAGGTGCACAGCCAGATTGAACCTGATCAGCCCCTGGCTCCCCAGGTGACTGCCATGGTGGACCAGGCCGGACTGACGCTGGAGGAATGGCAGAACGCCCCCATCATTGTCAACCCGCCCTCGCTCAACTTCAGCGCCGTCCTGCTCGTTGCCGAACTGCACGGCAGGATGGGCTACTTCCCGGCGTGTGTGCGCCTGCGCCCGGTCAACGGCGCCATCCCGCCGCGCTTTGAGGTTGCCGAAGTGCTCAACCTGCAACTTCAGCGCGACGCCGCCCGCCGCCGCAGGGCGTAAATTTGTCCCTTGATGGAGGGATGCCTATGTCTGAACTGCCCTTTTCTCCCCCCGATTACACAGGTCACCCCCTGTTGGATGTGGGGCTGGCAACGCTGACGGCTTTTGCCGGGAAGACCCGCCCCACCCAACTGACCGGCGAAGACCTGGAAAACGCGGCGCGGTATATTCGCGAAAACTACATTGTGGACCCGCTGAAATCGTTCCTCAATGTGGCTTTTCCCAATTCGGGGTTTACCAATCCTGCTTTTGAGAAGCAACCCGAAAAGCGCCGCAGATACGCCGAAATTGTTTCCGGGGCTTTTGCCGCGCCTGCCGGAGAGGAGCGCGACCCCCTCACCGGTTTGCCGGCAACGGCTTTGGCGCTTAACCCCGATGGGAATATGCCCCCCGGGCGCACCTACCGCCAGCATGTGCCTCTGCTCACCGGTGTGGATGTGATTAACTTCCACCCCTACGGCGAAGCCGGCATCCCTCTTTCGGGCATCAGCCTGCTGGCGTTTCAAATGCTCCCCATGGGCTGTGCCAAGGTGAGCGGCAAACTGCTGGCGGTGCACAGTGACGATCCCAACCTCTTGCTTGCCTTTGCCAAAACCTTCCTCACGGCTAATTTGCAGGGGGTGACGGCGGCACGCGCGGGCGGTGAGAAAAAACTGCCCGATACCAGCCCGCACCGTGCCCGCACGGTGCTGATCGAGCATCTGTTCGAAGCCGAAAAGGCGCGCGGGCGTCAGCAAGAGGAAAACGGCGGGCTTCCGCCCACCCTGACCGGCTACTACTTTACCAACAGCGGGCAGGGCGCCGAACTGGATATTTACCCCCTGCCGCTGGAAGTAGGCGGTTTTCTGCGGGCGGTCCTGCACAATGACCTGCTCAAACCGGAATGGGAAGCCCTCGCCGCCCGCGGCTGGCAGTTGACCCGCAAAGAGGGCGAAACCCCGCGCTATAACCGCCTCTTCGAAGACCTCTTCACCCTGCCTGAGGGGGCGCCGCGCTTCATCCGCCTGTATTTCCTGCGCAAGCCCTCGCGTCAGACAGCCGATAAACAGGACCCCACGCTGACTTACGACACCCGCCGCGAAGTGGATTTGATTTCGTGGCGATTAACCGAACTCTTTCTCAGGAAGGTGATGCTTATGGAAGATTCCCGTGTCCAATCCATCCGTGAACTGGGTGATGCCCTGGCACAGTACATTCTCGACCGCAACGACCGCGGTGTGTTTAACAATTTCTGGATGGCGCGCAATTACGGCGAACTGCGCGCCGTGCTTCTCCGCGCTTCTGCCGCCGAAGTGCGCGCCGGGCGCAAGCCGCTCATCACCCTCGATCAGTTCCTCGCCATCTTTGAGCAGTCCGAGGGCGTTCCCAATGCCGACTGGCGTTTGGGGCGCGACCTGGTGCTCATCCGCCTGCTCGAGCAGTTGTATCAGAAGGGCTGGTTGCAAGCCCACGCCGGAGAACTGCCCGAAACCGCACCTGAAGAAGAAACACTGTAAGTTTATTTCAAGGAGGGATCCATGTCTTTTGTCACCGGTTTACTGTTGATTGACGCGCCTGCGTCTGCGTTGAACAATCTGGGCAACCTGCCCGGAAGCATGACTGAAAATGTGGTTGGGGTGAAGCATATCCCCACCCGCGAGGGCAACTACCCCTATGTCTCGGCGCAAGCCTTCCGCTACTGGCTGCGCACCACCCTGGAACAGGGCAACTGGGGCTGGAAAGCCGCGCCGGTCTTCCGCGAAACCAAGATTGCCTACACCGATGCCAACCCCATTCTTTACTGGGATGATGACCTGTTCGGCTACATGCGCGCCCCCTCGAAGAAAACCGAAGCCGCCAATGCTCGCGAATCCAGCGGTCTGGTAGCCGAAGCCACCCCCACTGCCGACACGGTGACCCGCGTCTCGCCCTTCCGCGTCAGCACGCTGGTTTCCATTGCGCCGGTGCGCCTGGTGGAAGATTTCGGCACCATGTCGCGCCAGGAAGGCGACCCCGTCCTGCACGGGCATCAGTTCTACCGCGCCACTCTGCAGGGGCTTCTTTCGCTGGATTTACATGCCGCCGGCACCTTTACCTACGTCCAGCGCACCGGCTATCAAAATCTGGATGAGGAACGCTGTAAACTGGCAAAGGCAAAGGGGCTGGAGCATCTGGAGCAGGAAAAAGCCTACCGCCTGCCGCTTAAAGAGCGCATTGCCCGCGTGCGCGCCCTGCTGGAAGGACTGGCGGAACTGAGCGGGGGTGCCAAGCAGGCACTGCACTATACCGATGTCAGCCCCGATATCCTGGTGCTGGCGGTGACCCGCGGCGGCAACCACATTTTCGGGCATATCATCGGCGCGCAGGGCGAACGCCCGGTGCTGAACCTGCCTGCCCTGCGGGAAGCCCTGGATGTTAACCGCGAAGATTTGCTCTCCGATGTGTACATCGGTTGGGTGCGCGGCTATCTGGATGCCGAGCGTGAGAAACTGGAAACCGCTCTGGGCGAAGGCGGTATGCTGGGCGATTGGAACGACCGCATTCACCTCATCCACCCGCGCGAAGCCTGCCAGCGGCTGGCGCAAGAGTTGGAGGCACACCCGGACTGGATGCAGTAAACGGGGGGTGCACCATGCGCGCACTCAAAATTGTTGCCGAAGGGCTGACCGCTTCCTTTCGTTACCCTCACTTCATGATGGGCGTTCAGCCGACTTTTGAAATGCCCCCGCCTGCTACCCTGTACGGGCACGTTGCCAGTGCTTTGGGCGAGTGGTTCGACCCGCAGGGGGTGCGTTTTGCCGTGCGTTTCGAATTCCGCCGCAAGCAAGCCGATGTCGAGACTACTTATCTGCTCACCCCTGCCAATGGGAAGATGCCCGGCGACAAATCCCTGCCGAAGGCGCTGGAAGGCAACCCTAACCCCTTTCAGCGCGAGATTCTCTACTTCCCGCGCCTGACCCTCTACCTCAACCGCCCCGAGTGGCTGGAAGCCTTCCGGCACCCGCGCTACGCGGTGTGCCTGGGGCGCTCGCAGGACCTGTTTACCTACCGCAGGGTGGAGGTGGTGGAACTTCAGCCCGCCGAGCAGGTGGTGCTGGAGCATACCCTCTTGCCCTATGAATATGCGGCCTATACTGCCGCCGGCCAAGCCGTGCTGATGCCCCGCTGGCTGGATTATCATCGCCGCCGCTACCCGGCGTTTGAGCGCTACATTGTCCTGCACCGCCGGGTGCGCACCCGCGAGTTTACCCGTTACACCGGTCAGCCTGCGCTGGAGCCCTGGTGGGCAGACCCCGCTGAACCCCCGCTGGATGGGGAGTACCCCGGCGTGGTGTGGCTTTCGTGGGTATGAACATGGAGATGCCCTGTGTTCCCGAAGGCTTAAGCCACCTGTGGGCAAAAAGCCCGCTTGCTCCCGGCAGGCAGGCGCAAACGCTGGCAGAACATACCTGGGAAGCGCTGATGCGTCTGAGCGATCTGGCGCATCAGCGCCCCGATTTGCCCGCCCTCAGCCGACAGCCGCGCCTGTGGCACTTGCTTTTCTGGGCGGTGTTTTTACACGATTGGGGCAAAGCCGCGCAGGGCTTTCAGCGCCTCTTGCGCGGCAAAGAACGCCGCTGGCAGTTTCGCCATGAGGTGCTCTCCCTGGCGTTTGTGGATTGGGTCACCGCCGGTCTTTCCGCCGAAGAAACTGCCTTTCTGGCATCGGCTATTGCCACCCACCACAAGGATTTTGATGAAATCGAAGGTTACCTGGAGGAACAGGAAGCCGACCTTGACCCGCTGACCGCCATGCTGGGGGAACTTTCCCGCGAGGATGCCACTGCGCTCTACCGCTGGCTGGAAACCTGCGCCGCCCCCTGGCTGGACGCGCTGGAAATGCGCCCTCTGGGGGTCACCTGCCCGGCCCTGCCGCCGCTGGAACAAGCCCTGAACGGTTTAACTCCGCAGGCGGCGCGCCGCCACCTGCATCGTTTGGAGCGATTCCTGCACGCCTGGGAGGATGAACCGCCCTCTGTTGAAACCCTGCGCCCTGGCATTTTCCTGCGCGGCTTGCTTCTGCAGTCCGATCATCTGGCTTCGGCGGGCTGGGGGGCTTTGCCGCAACCCCAACTTTCTGCGGAGGCTGTCCTGCACTCGCTGGCTTTGCCTTACCGGAGACTGTACGCGCATCAGCGCGCCGCCGCCCACACCTGCGGACATGCCATTCTGCTGGCGCCTACCGGCACCGGCAAGACCGAAGCCGCCATGCTTTGGGCGGTGAATCAGCGCCTGCCGCGCCTCTTCTACACCCTGCCCTATCAAGCCAGCATGAACGCCATGTTCGACCGTCTGGCGCGCATCTTCCCCGGGCAGGTGGGACTGTTGCACGGACGCAGTACCATGGCGCAGTTTCAGCGTCTGATGGAGCAGTCGTATGCCCCTCAGGAAGCCGCCAGGCTGGCGCGCCTGCTTCACAACCGCTCCGGGCTGGCGTACTACCCGGCGCGCGTCTTCAGTCCCTATCAACTGCTCAAAGCCGCTTTTCAACTCAAAGGGCATGAAGCCCTGCTGAGCGATTTTACCGAAGGCGCCTTTGTCTTTGACGAAATTCACGCTTACGAACCGGCGCGCCTGGCGATGATTGTGGCAACCATGGGCTTTCTGGCGCGTGCCTATGGAGCGCGCTTTCTGGTCATGTCGGCAACGTTACCGACTCCCATCCGCGCCGTGCTGGAAGAGACGCTGGAACAGGTGACGCCCATCCATGCCTCTCAGCGTTTGCTGGCGCGCCTGCGCCGCCACCGCCTCTTTCTGGCGGAGGGTGATCTGCTGGAGGAAGGCAACCTGCGTTGGGCGCTGGAAGAAGCCCGGCAGGGACGGCGGGTGCTGGTGGTGTGCAACACCGTACGCCGCGCTCAGCAAGCCTGGCTGTGGATGCGCGAGCATCTCCCCCCGGAAATTCCGCTTTTCCTGCTTCACGGGCGCTTTACCGGGCGCGACCGCGCCCGCAAGGAACGCGAAATGCTTCAGGCGGCGGGGTTGAACCCGGCGGAGCATCGTCCGCTGATGGTGGTGGCTACCCAGGTGGTGGAAGTCAGCCTGAACCTCGACCTGGATGTGCTCTTCTCCGACCCGGCGCCGCTGGAAGCCCTGCTCCAGCGCATTGGGCGCGTCAACCGTCTGGGCAGGCGGGAACTCTCGCCGGTGGTGGTCTTTCGCGGGATGGATGAGGTTTTCCGCCGTGTTTACCGCCCCATCGAACAGGTGACCCGCACGCTGGACGTGCTGGAAGAACGCTTCAGCGCTTCCCGCGGGAAGGGCGTGGCGCTGGATGAGCGCGCTCTGCCTCAATGGCTGGATGCCGTTTATACCGGCGAGGTACTGGCATCCTGGCAAAACACCTTTGAGAGCGCCCGCGCCGATTTTGAACGCAGTTTCTTGCAGGTGCTTCAGCCTTTCCGCTCCAACCCGCAACTGGCAGAACAATTTCACCGCCTGTTTGACAGCACCGAGGTTCTCCCCGAAGACCTGTACGACGAATACCTGGAACTGCGCGACAGCGAGCGTGCCCTCGAAGCCGACAGCCTGCTGGTGCCGCTCTCGTGGGGTTTGCGGGCCATGCTTGCCCAGCGCGGACTGCTCCACAAAGGAGATCGCGACTTCCCCGATGTGGTTTCTGTGCCTTACGATGACGAATGGGGCTTGAACCTGGACGTGAAACCCGACACCCAAATTCTGGAGGACTCCGATTAATGGCAGACTTTCCCCTCACCTTTACCCGTTTGCGTTTTGAGTGCCTTGCCGAAGATGCCCTGCGCTTTGGCGAATACCGCGCCGGCAGTAACCTGCGCGGCGCACTGGTCAACATCATGCGCCGGGCGGCCTGCCCCTACAGCGTTCCCGCGCTGGCTGGCAGTGCCCCCTACGCCCCCGACCCTGCACACACAGCCACCTGCCCGGTGTGCTGGCTGGTTGCCGCCAATGAAAGCCCCGGCGTGGAGCGCCGCGGCTACGTCCTCACCCCCCCGCTCAATGCTCCGTCTTTCCTGCCCGCCGGCGAGCGCTTTGCCTTTCATCTGACCCTGGTGGGCGAAGCCCAGCGCTTCCTGCCTTACTTTGTGCTGGCAGTGCCAGAGATGGGGCGTGTGGGCGTGGGCGCCGGACGGGGACGCTTTACCCTGCGCCGCATCGTTGCCGAACGCCTGAACGGCGCAGAAGAGATCATTCTGGATGAAGGCGAGACTGTCCTGCGCCCCAACTTCTCCATGCAGTCTCATTGCGATGTCCTTGCCCGCGCCGCCGGGTTGCTCCCCGAGGGCGATCCTCAGCAAATCCTGGAACTGCGCATGCGCTTCCTGACCCCCATGCGCCTCGTCTGGAACGAACGCCTGGTCAAAACTCCCGACTTTGCCATCCTCTTTGCCCGCCTGCTGGAGCGCGTGGATGAACTGGCTCAGCAGTTTGCCGGTGCCCCGCGCCGCGCCCATGAAGAGCGCATCCATTTCAGTCAACTTGCCCTGCAGGTGCGCCTGATCGAGCAGGATACCCGCTGGGTGGAAGTTTCCAGCGGCTCCAGCCGCACCGGCACGCAGACGTGGATCAGCGGCTGGGTGGGCTCTGCCCGCTTTGCCGCCCCGCGGTGGGTGTGGCGCGAATTGCTCCCCTGGCTGGTGTGGGGTGAAGCCGTGCAGGTGGGCAAGGATACCGTCAAAGGCAACGGCGTTCTGCGGTTGTCTTTCTAAAAGGAACATCCCATGGCAATCATCCAGCACCTGATTGTGGACGAGTACGGCACGTTCATCGGCAAGCACAGCGAGCGCCTGATTGTCTTCAAAGGCGAAGAAAAGCGCCTGCAGGCGCCTTTACTGCACCTTGAATCGGTGGTGATTGCCAACCTGGGTGTCAGCATCAGTGCCGATGCCGTTCAGGTCTGCACCGAACGCGGCATCCCCATCTTTTTCATCAGTTCCATCGGCGAGCCGTACGCCAGCCTCTACAGCGCCGGGCTGACCGGTACGGTTGCCACCCGCCGCGCCCAACTGGAAGCCTACCGCGACCGCCGCGGTTTGGAACTTGCCCTGGCTCTGGCGCTGGGCAAAATTCAAAACCAGTCCAATTTCCTGCGCTACATGAGCAAGTACCGCAAAGAAAGCGCCCCGGCGCTGTACGAGGAACTGCGCCGCCGCTCTGCCGAAGTGCTGGAAGTGTACCGCGAACTGGAACGCCTGCGCAGTGCCGAAGCATTTCAACAGGGAACCTGGAGCATTGAAGACCTGCGCGAAGTCATGATGGCGCTGGAAGGGCGCGCCGCCCGCCACTACTGGGAAGCCATTGCCCTTACCGTGCCTGAAAAATACAACTTCCCCGGGCGGGTGGGGCGCGGCGCCGCCGACCCGCTCAACGCCGCGCTTAACTATGGCTACGGCATCCTCTACGGTCAGGTGGAGCGGGCAATCGTTCTGGCGGGGTTAGATCCGTACGCCGGCTTTTTACACGTGGACCGCCCTGGCAAGCCCAGCCTGACGCTGGATTTCATTGAGGAGTTTCGCCCCACAGTGGTGGATCGCACCATCATTGGGCTTGCCAACCACAGTGTGGACTTTGAACAGGATGAAAAGAATCTGCTCACCCAGGATACCCGCCGGATGATTGCCGAAAAAGTGCTCGAGCGTCTGGATACCCCCATCCCCTTTGAGGGCAAGCGTTACCCCATCCGCGGCATTATCCAGATGCAAGCCCGCCACATGGCGACCTTCCTGCGCGGCGAGCGCGCCGCCTATGTGCCTTCTCAATTGCCCTGGTAAGGGGGGAGCGATGAGTGTAGAGAAGACGCCTAACCTGATTCTGGTCTATGACATTGTGGACGACCGCAAGCGCACCAAAATTGCCGATGTCTGCCTGGATTACGGGCTGGATCGCATTCAGTACAGCGCCTTTGTGGGCTGGCTCATCCCTGCCAAACAGCAGGAACTCTTCACCAAAATTCGCCGCATACTGGGCAAAAGTCCCGGCAACGTGCAACTTCTGCCCATTTGCGCCGATGACTGGAAAAAACGCCGCGTCATTGACCAGCCCGATAAAGGGTGAACCATGCTGGACCCCACCGAAGAGATTTACGAGTACCCTTTCCGCGTCACCGACCTGAAGCAGTGGGTGTACTGCCATCGCCTGCTGTACTTCCTGGTGTGTTTGCCGGATGTGCGCCCGCGCACCTACCTGATGGACGCCGGCAAAGAGGCGGGGGAAGGCGAAGAAGGCCGGGAACTGCGCCGTTCGCTGAAGTCGTACCGTCTGGTGGAAGGACGGCGGGAGTTCAACGTAGCCGTGCGTTCCAGCCGCTGGGGACTGCGCGGGCTGGTGGATCTGGTGGTTTGGGTGGACGCTCCCCCGCCGGGAGAAGTGATACCGGTAGATTTCAAACTGTCTTTTAAGAGCGGTGAACACGTGCAGATGCAGCTGATGGCGTATGGACTCCTGCTGGAAGAGTTGAGCGGCCGGCCTGCTCCACGGGGGTACCTGGTGGAAATTCCCCTGCGCAGGGTGGTGGAAGTGCCGTTTACCCCTGCCCTGCGCCGCAAGGTGGAAGACGCCCTGCAAGCCATGAAAGCCATGTTGGAGAGCGAGCAAATGCCCGAACCCACATCCCAGCGCATGCGCTGTTTGGGGTGTGAGTTTCGCCGATTTTGCAATGATGTGGTGTGATCACCGGAATTTTTCGCAAATCCCCCAGTTTTTTAAGCAAAAATTGATTTGCGAAATAGGAAAAAATGAAAACAGAAAAAATGCCAGAAATGTGGGGGAACCATATGCTTTTCCCCCACAAATAGGGTATAATGGACGCAGAAAATGCGGTTGCATCCCCCTCGATCCGTTAGTGGATACTGAAACTTTTTCCAACACAGGTCTTTTTGAAGGTGCGATTTGGTTGCATCCCCCTCGATCCGTTAGTGGATACTGAAACCAAAGTTCGCCCGCTCGTGGGTAAGCGATATTGGGGTAGTTGCATCCCCCTCGATCCGTTAGTGGATACTGAAACTTCGGGTTGGGCTTCCTCTACACACCGCGCAAATTCGTTGCATCCCCCTCGATCCGTTAGTGGATACTGAAACCTAAACGGCTGTGCGCCTGACAGGGTGGACCTCCGATGTTGCATCCCCCTCGATCCGTTAGTGGATACTGAAACTTAATCTCGAAAATTTGCGAGAAGGGAGTAATCTCGTTGCATCCCCCTCGATCCGTTAGTGGATACTGAAACTCTGTATAGCGTCATACTCGCCATAGAGCCACTCCAGTTGCATCCCCCTCGATCCGTTAGTGGATACTGAAACATTGGTCCAGTGTAAACCGCGCGCCCTCCGCCGAGGTTGCATCCCCCTCGATCCGTTAGTGGATACTGAAACTGTTTTGGGTTCCACGTGTTCGGGTAGCGGAGGAACGTTGCATCCCCCTCGATCCGTTAGTGGATACTGAAACTACTCTCGTGGGACAGGCGTGAAGAAGTAGGTAAGCAGTTGCATCCCCCTCGATCCGTTAGTGGATACTGAAACGACGTTTAGTGTTGCCGTCACCGACCAGGAAGGCCAAGTTGCATCCCCCTCGATCCGTTAGTGGATACTGAAACATCTTTCCCCCTCTTCTGGTAGGGGGGCAATCTCTGTTGCATCCCCCTCGATCCGTTAGTGGATACTGAAACAGACGTCCGAGGGCGCTGGCGGCGGAAGCAACAATATGTTGCATCCCCCTCGATCCGTTAGTGGATACTGAAACTTCGCGAGGTGCTGGATGCTCGACTCTCTGGACAGGGTTGCATCCCCCTCGATCCGTTAGTGGATACTGAAACTCCTTTCTAGTCTATCAGATTTTTAAGGTGCTGACGTTGCATCCCCCTCGATCCGTTAGTGGATACTGAAACCATCGTGGTTCTGCGTACTTGAAAAAGGCGTTGGCGTTGCATCCCCCTCGATCCGTTAGTGGATACTGAAACAGATCGCGGATGCTGGGCAGGACAATTGATGCCCATTGTTGCATCCCCCTCGATCCGTTAGTGGATACTGAAACAGCAACTTGCATGCGGTTGCTCTGTGGCAACCGTGTTGCATCCCCCTCGATCCGTTAGTGGATACTGAAACCATACGGTACTAATTGTCAAGTGTTTTGGGGACGAGTTGCATCCCCCTCGATCCGTTAGTGGATACTGAAACCCGCGGCGAACGCTTCGCCGAGTTTTACTAGTGCTGCGACGTTGCATCCCCCTCGATCCGTTAGTGGATACTGAAACCGCCCGCTCCAGTCCGATGCCAGGAAGTCCCATCAGGTTGCATCCCCCTCGATCCGTTAGTGGATACTGAAACCTTTAACTTTCACGGTAGCAATTGCTGTTTTTTTGGAGTTGCATCCCCCTCGATCCGTTAGTGGATACTGAAACTCAGAAATTTGTACGCAGTTTCGCGTTCCTTGTTCCCGTTGCATCCCCCTCGATCCGTTAGTGGATACTGAAACCGCGGCACTCGGCTTCGTCTTTGAAAATCGCCAGGAGTTGCATCCCCCTCGATCCGTTAGTGGATACTGAAACACCTGTGCGATGAAGTCAAATTCTTGACGGATTTGTAGTTGCATCCCCCTCGATCCGTTAGTGGATACTGAAACCTTCTCGGCATCGTAGTCGCACCATTGCTGAGGCAGTTGCATCCCCCTCGATCCGTTAGTGGATACTGAAACACCGAAAACAGGTAAATCAAACCCGATACGTTTCACGTTGCATCCCCCTCGATCCGTTAGTGGATACTGAAACCATCCTCAACAACTTGTAATACACGATACCCCCTACGGTTGCATCCCCCTCGATCCGTTAGTGGATACTGAAACGATATTCGAGATTAAGGGCAATCCTCTCTATTACCCGTTGCATCCCCCTCGATCCGTTAGTGGATACTGAAACAGTGCTAAATTCGGTGTTCCGGAGAGCGAGCTCAGTGTTGCATCCCCCTCGATCCGTTAGTGGATACTGAAACTTGAAGAGTCTGTAATAACGTTGTCGACCCCTCTGGGTTGCACCCCCCTCGATCCGTTAGTGGATACTGAAACTTTTTCTAATTACGGCAGAATCATCCTCTATGCCGTCGTTGCACCCCCCTCGATCCGTTAGTGGATACTGAAACGTCAGTTCGATCCCGTACTGACTGAAGCCTTTCAAGGTTGCACCCCCCTCGATCCGTTAGTGGATACTGAAACTATTCCGCCAGAGTTGCCAGCCTACGTAATTATCTAGTTGCACCCCCCTCGATCCGTTAGTGGATACTGAAACATTGTTTTGTTGATTCTCATCAAATTAACGATTTCAGTTGCACCCCCCTCGATCCGTTAGTGGATACTGAAACAACGGAACGGACACTGTTGACGCATAAGCGTAAGCCGTTGCACCCCCCTCGATCCGTTAGTGGATACTGAAACCAAGACATGTCAGAATGAGTGAGGGCGCCCTACACTGTTGCACCCCCCTCGATCCGTTAGTGGATACTGAAACAATTTCAGTTTTGTGTACTACGGTACCTGACATGGGTTGCACCCCCCTCGATCCGTTAGTGGATACTGAAACACCGTGCCGACCTCGATACCGTCCAAAATCACGACGTTGCACCCCCCTCGATCCGTTAGTGGATACTGAAACTATTCCTCAAAGTATGACGGCAACTTCCTTGCCGCGTTGCACCCCCCTCGATCCGTTAGTGGATACTGAAACACTTGCTAGCAGCAGTTCTGGATTTGGAACTGCTGCAGGTTGCACCCCCCTCGATCCGTTAGTGGATACTGAAACATCATCAAGAAACGTCAAGCCGGATTCGGCGGGACCTGTTGCACCCCCCTCGATCCGTTAGTGGATACTGAAACATCGAGGACGCATCAGCATGAACCCGGTCCCGAACCGTTGCACCCCCCTCGATCCGTTAGTGGATACTGAAACATCGTCGCACATCGTCCAGAGTTCCGACCTCGACAGTTGCACCCCCCTCGATCCGTTAGTGGATACTGAAACCCATAAACCCTCAGTGATTTTCGCCTTGACCGGCTTAGTTGCACCCCCCTCGATCCGTTAGTGGATACTGAAACTTTTGATTGCCCCGATTACATCCCTTACCATTACACAAGGTTGCACCCCCCTCGATCCGTTAGTGGATACTGAAACTTGCTGGCTTACGTTGAGGAAGAAAAAGAATGGGCATTGTTGCACCCCCCTCGATCCGTTAGTGGATACTGAAACTTGAGGGTTCCAGCGATGAACACGGGGCGCCCCTTTCGTTGCACCCCCCTCGATCCGTTAGTGGATACTGAAACCATTACGGAAATTAGCGTCACTCGCTTTGCCGGGCGTTGCACCCCCCTCGATCCGTTAGTGGATACTGAAACTCTTTCTCGACGAGCCGGACACTGCCGACCCTAAAAGTTGCACCCCCCTCGATCCGTTAGTGGATACTGAAACGGGTGTAGGCAAAGTACCTGCGGAAAAACGCGCGCTGTTGCACCCCCCTCGATCCGTTAGTGGATACTGAAACATAAGGTGTTTGCTTCGAACCTGGGGATGTGGATTAGTTGCACCCCCCTCGATCCGTTAGTGGATACTGAAACTTCCACTATCCAGGCGGGTTTTCATCCCGCCTTTTGTTGCACCCCCCTCGATCCGTTAGTGGATACTGAAACCGAAGGTAACCAGCGGCGACTGCGCATACCAGTAAGGTTGCACCCCCCTCGATCCGTTAGTGGATACTGAAACCTCCAGGGTCAAGACGGTCATAAACGCCCCAGACCTGTTGCACCCCCCTCGATCCGTTAGTGGATACTGAAACGTCAAGGACGACGACTGCGTCGTCGGGCATGGGCAGGTTGCACCCCCCTCGATCCGTTAGTGGATACTGAAACCCTCATTGTAGTCACGGGCAAATTTTTTGATTTCCTTGTTGCACCCCCCTCGATCCGTTAGTGGATACTGAAACCTCTCTGAGCGCAGAGAATTCCACAAAGCCGCTTTGCGTTGCACCCCCCTCGATCCGTTAGTGGATACTGAAACTCACTCTGGTAGACAGCGTCTTTACCAGATTGGCTGTTGCACCCCCCTCGATCCGTTAGTGGATACTGAAACTGAGGATATCAAATTCAAAAAAGTGCCTATCGGCTGTTGCACCCCCCTCGATCCGTTAGTGGATACTGAAACCTTTCAGCTCACGGCCTTCTGTAGCGCCGAAATGCTCCGTTGCACCCCCCTCGATCCGTTAGTGGATACTGAAACAGACTGGTGCTCGTGCTTTCGCACCGCAAATACCGGGTTGCACCCCCCTCGATCCGTTAGTGGATACTGAAACTCAGTGCTACCGAAATTCTCCTGCGAGAGGAGCTTGTTGCACCCCCCTCGATCCGTTAGTGGATACTGAAACATATTGTTGTAATCGTCTTTCATGATCAATCCCGGTGGTTGCACCCCCCTCGATCCGTTAGTGGATACTGAAACGCGGAAGAGCGCGTCTCTAATCTCTCACTGCAACGACAGTTGCACCCCCCTCGATCCGTTAGTGGATACTGAAACCCTCGACACGGTAAGGGGGATGTTTCTGAAAAAACGTTGCACCCCCCTCGATCCGTTAGTGGATACTGAAACTCACCTCGACTTTGTTACCATGCTTTGGGTTATATGGTTGCACCCCCCTCGATCCGTTAGTGGATACTGAAACAGCGACCACAGTACCACCTAAATTCTCATGTCTGAGTTGCACCCCCCTCGATCCGTTAGTGGATACTGAAACGTTCGTTGTGTTGGTCTTCTGCCAGATGTACCAGTGTTGCACCCCCCTCGATCCGTTAGTGGATACTGAAACGCAACGTCAGATTGCGGAGTTGTCAACGCGCGTCAAGTTGCACCCCCCTCGATCCGTTAGTGGATACTGAAACCTCTTTGATGATTCGCGGCGAGCAGTAGATCATGGGGTTGCACCCCCCTCGATCCGTTAGTGGATACTGAAACAATTCAGGAACAACTTCAGTACTTAACTCTTTCATGTTGCACCCCCCTCGATCCGTTAGTGGATACTGAAACTCTAAAGATTTGATAATACGTGTCTTATGAGCCACCTGTTGCACCCCCCTCGATCCGTTAGTGGATACTGAAACACGTAGAGGTCTATAGACATCTGCACTGATCCCAATGTTGCACCCCCCTCGATCCGTTAGTGGATACTGAAACGCTGGTCTTCCTGCTGGTCTTCCGCAACCTCGTACCAGTTGCACCCCCCTCGATCCGTTAGTGGATACTGAAACCAGTTTGTACCTTCAGGTTTATCAACATCGGCGAATGTTGCACCCCCCTCGATCCGTTAGTGGATACTGAAACACAAATGACAGGGCCGCGCCCTCCCCGATATATCCGCTGTTGCACCCCCCTCGATCCGTTAGTGGATACTGAAACTTTTTCCTCCTTTTTTCTTTTCAACTGTGTAACCTTGGTTGCACCCCCCTCGATCCGTTAGTGGATACTGAAACCTTTTTTGGACAGCAGGTCCTCCTGCGCTCGCAGGGTTGCACCCCCCTCGATCCGTTAGTGGATACTGAAACGAGGGCCAAGCCCTCTCCAGGATTGGAAGCGTTCCAGTTGCACCCCCCTCGATCCGTTAGTGGATACTGAAACCTTCTACTTCGTACCAGCCCGTTTCGCTCTTACGTCGTTGCACCCCCCTCGATCCGTTAGTGGATACTGAAACTCCTAGGCCCGTCCGCAAACAGTGACCACCTCTTGGGTTGCACCCCCCTCGATCCGTTAGTGGATACTGAAACCTTGAGCTTGATTGATTCTCCCGCTGCCATCGCATCGGTTGCACCCCCCTCGATCCGTTAGTGGATACTGAAACATTGCAGCTTTCGCCTGCTCTACGTACTGCGCATTCTGTTGCACCCCCCTCGATCCGTTAGTGGATACTGAAACTGATGATGTTTATCGTGATATTCCTTCTCTTCGTTGTTGCACCCCCCTCGATCCGTTAGTGGATACTGAAACGGTTGGTCAACAGCTTGAAGCGCGCGCGATACAAAAGTTGCACCCCCCTCGATCCGTTAGTGGATACTGAAACTCTATCTGGAGGCAGTTACCCCATTTGACGGAACACAGTTGCACCCCCCTCGATCCGTTAGTGGATACTGAAACCCTGCAGTTGTCCCAGTGAAGGGACAACTGGCGTTGTGTTGCACCCCCCTCGATCCGTTAGTGGATACTGAAACTCATACTGGGGAGGATTTCCCCAGTATGACGGAAAGTTGCACCCCCCTCGATCCGTTAGTGGATACTGAAACACCGGAGGTCTCGCTGCGTTACGCAGATGCTGTAGAGTTGCACCCCCCTCGATCCGTTAGTGGATACTGAAACAGGCGAGGTGTATGAACGGTCAGGGTAAAGCACAGGTTGCACCCCCCTCGATCCGTTAGTGGATACTGAAACTCATCATCGCGGATTGCTGAAATCCGTGCGACCGTAATGTTGCACCCCCCTCGATCCGTTAGTGGATACTGAAACGGTCTAATCACGAATAGGGCATGCTTGCCCAGGGCAAGGTTGCACCCCCCTCGATCCGTTAGTGGATACTGAAACTCCAAGAGGATGACATCGTCATCCTCCAGCAGTTCCGTTGCACCCCCCTCGATCCGTTAGTGGATACTGAAACACTCGGTCACAGTGTAAATCTTCTGCTTGTTTATCAGTTGCACCCCCCTCGATCCGTTAGTGGATACTGAAACCAAGAACTGGCGGGATTTCACTCAGGAATCCCTCGACTTGTTGCACCCCCCTCGATCCGTTAGTGGATACTGAAACTAATTCACCTCCTATTTGAACTCAATTGGAATTGCGTTGCACCCCCCTCGATCCGTTAGTGGATACTGAAACTTTTTTGGCGTACAACAGGTCCTCCTGCGCTCGCAGGTTGCACCCCCCTCGATCCGTTAGTGGATACTGAAACATGACGGCTGGTGCGACAAGTGCCACTCTTATTGCTGGGTTGCACCCCCCTCGATCCGTTAGTGGATACTGAAACCCCCTCGACGCGGGGGAGGGCATTGAAACAGTGATGTGTTGCACCCCCCTCGATCCGTTAGTGGATACTGAAACACAGCGGCTTTCTTCAGGTCATCTTTTGTTCTGACCGTTGCACCCCCCTCGATCCGTTAGTGGATACTGAAACACATAATGAGCCTCCCTGCAGTGGTAACACAAAGCGTTGCACCCCCCTCGATCCGTTAGTGGATACTGAAACCGCTTGTTCAACGCGATACAGGTCAGCAGCTCTTTGTTGCACCCCCCTCGATCCGTTAGTGGATACTGAAACGCTGAGATGCCATGCCCAGTCGACAGCCTTAGTCTCCGTTGCACCCCCCTCGATCCGTTAGTGGATACTGAAACGGAAAGATGATTTTTTGATGCAATCAGGGCATGGTGTTGCACCCCCCTCGATCCGTTAGTGGATACTGAAACCCTCTGCTGCGTGAGGGGCTTGAAATCCTACCTGTGTTGCACCCCCCTCGATCCGTTAGTGGATACTGAAACCAAAAAAAAACGGCTGAGTACTGCGAAACAGGAGTTGAGTTGCACCCCCCTCGATCCGTTAGTGGATACTGAAACGGTCAGCTCAGTGAAAACGACGGCATCGTCGTCACGGGTTGCACCCCCCTCGATCCGTTAGTGGATACTGAAACCTGAACTCCAAGTTGTGATTGGCGCGGATACAAACCGTTGCACCCCCCTCGATCCGTTAGTGGATACTGAAACAGGAAAAGGCGCTGTGCTACCATTGCCGGGAGGCTGTTGCACCCCCCTCGATCCGTTAGTGGATACTGAAACATGCTCAAGGGAGATAGACACGGAACACACACTCAGTTGCACCCCCCTCGATCCGTTAGTGGATACTGAAACCAGTACGAATTCAATGGCGGCTGTCACCCACGCCACTACGGCGTTGCACCCCCCTCGATCCGTTAGTGGATACTGAAACCTGAGTTGATTACTCAGTGGATTTTCTTTTACACATAGTTGCACCCCCCTCGATCCGTTAGTGGATACTGAAACTCGTCCTCGATGGCGCGAAGGAAATCCCCGCCAAACGTTGCACCCCCCTCGATCCGTTAGTGGATACTGAAACTTTGTCACGCCCCCCCCCAGGTGGCACGCCTGGGGGAGTTGCACCCCCCTCGATCCGTTAGTGGATACTGAAACGCATTCTGACTGAGCCGATGGCAAATCGGTTCAGTCGTTGCACCCCCCTCGATCCGTTAGTGGATACTGAAACTTGATTTCCGCCGCAGGGATTTCCTTTGTTCCGTCGGTTGCACCCCCCTCGATCCGTTAGTGGATACTGAAACGTTTTTTTTGTCGCTTTCAATCCACGCCCCCGCCGGGGTTGCACCCCCCTCGATCCGTTAGTGGATACCCCCCGTTCGGGGGGCGCGGCTGAAACTCTGGCAAAAGGCGGTTGGCGAGCTTGCCGAGCCAGCACCCCCCTCGATCCGTTAGTGGATACTGAAACTGAATATTTCATGCAACTCTTAAACAAATTGCTTCGCGTTGCACCCCCCTCGATCCGTTAGTGGATACCCCCCGTTCGGGGGGCGCGGCTGAAACTCTGGCAAAAGGCGGTTGGCGAGCCTGCCGAGCCAGCACCCCCCTCGATCCGTTCGTGGATACCCCCGTTCGGGGGGCGCGGCTGAGGGCTTCTACTGATTTTGTAAATATTCTGTTATGGATAAATGGCACAGGACCCCTAATCCCCTTGTCACAGTTGCTCTCTCATTCCTTTGGCTTTTCTTTCTTTGCCTGTTGGGATATTGCCTCGTTTCCGTAATGTTTCGACTGCTGTTGTGAACAGAGCCATGATTGCCGCCTGAGACGCTCGATGAATCTCTGTTGGGTGGATGGCGGGTGAAGCCAATCAATCCATGCGGGACGAAGTAACCGAGATGGACAGGATCAGGCAGGATATCCCTGCCCCCTGTTCTCAGAGGATGGGCATTTTTTCGCTCTTCTCCATCCTGTTTTTGCCGCTCGTTATGAGAACACCCCATCCCGATGGTATAATCAAGCCATGGAAGAGCAACTGAATCCCTTAGAGGTATCGAACGCGGCACCACGCCGCAACCTCCGCTGGCTGTACACCCTGCCCGTTGCCTTTGCCCTGGGCTTTGCGGTGGCGTATTTTGCCTTTGCCGTGCCGTTGCAAAAAGAAGTCAATTCCCTGAAAAATCAACTGGCGCAGTCCAACCAGGCCGTGGACGTTCCTCAGCAGGTACAGCGTTACGATGTGCCGGTGGATGACGACCCTGCCTTCGGCCCCGCCGATGCGCCCATCACCATCATCGAGTTCAGCGATTACGAATGCCCCTTCTGCCGCAAATGGCATCTGGAGGTCTGGCCCCGCATTCAGGAAGAATTTGGCGGTCAGGTGCGCCTGGTGTACCGCGATTTTCCCCTTTACGGCTTGCACGCCAATGCTGCCCCTTCTGCCAATGCCGCCAACTGCGCCGGAGAACAGGGCAAGTACTGGGAATACCATGACGGGCTGTTTACCTATGAGGGCGGATACAGCCGTGCGGCTTTTGAAGAAATCGGCAAGCAGGTGGGGTTGGAGATGACGGCTTTCACCCAGTGCCTGGATGAGAATCGCTACAAGGACGAGGTGGAAGCCGATTACGCCTACGCCGCCGATTTGGGTGTGCAATCCACTCCGACCTTTTTCATCAACGGTCTGGCGCTGATTGGCGCCCAGCCTTATGAAGTCTTCAGGCAGGTCATTCAAATGGAACTCAACGGGGAAATTCCCCGTTAGGGCGCGCGGGCAGGCGCCCTTTTCTTTTGCCGTACATCGAAAAGGAGGGATGCGATGAAACGCTATATCACCGTAGCGGGAAATATTGGTGTGGGAAAATCTACGCTGGTTAAACTGCTGTGCGCCAAACTGGGCTGGCAGCCCTTTTACGAGCCCGAGGCGCGCAACCCGTATCTCCCGGATTTCTATCAAAACATGGCGGCGTGGGGTTTTCACTCGCAGGTGTTCTTCCTTGCCAACCGTCTGCAAATTCACCGTCAGATTATCCTCTTCCCAGGCTCGGTGGTGCAGGATCGTTCGGTGTATGAGGATGCCGAGATTTTTGCCGCCAACCTCTACCGCCAGGGCTACCTGAATGAGCGCGATTACGCCACCTACCGTGCCCTCTATCAGGGCATTGTGGAATTCCTGCCCCCGCCCGATCTGGTGATTTACCTGCGCGCGCGCCCCGAAACCCTCATGGAGCGCATTGCTCAGCGCAACCGCGAGTACGAGCGTGGCATCTCCCGCGAATATCTTGAGGCGCTCAATGACCTCTACGAGCACTGGATTGAGACCTTTACCCTCTGCCCGGTGCTCACCGTGCCTGCCGACCACTTAAATTACGTTGCGCACCCCCGTCATTTAGACCTGGTGGTGCGCAAAATCAACGAAAAACTTGCCGGGAAAGAAGAGGTCATCTTCGACCCGGAGGAAATTGCTCAAATCTGAGCGCAGGAACGACGATTAGCGTGGCTCGACGATGAGTTTGATGGCGGTGCGAACCTTTCCGTCAATTTCAACATCTACAAATTCCGGTACGGCGACGATGGAAATTCCGTCCTCGGCGAGGTACCCCTTTGCCAGTACGAGTGCTTTGATGGCTTGGTTGACCGCTCCAGCGCCAATTGCCTGAACTTCGGCATGCTTGTGTTCGCGGATAACCCCGGCAATTGCCCCCGCAACCGCCGCAGTGCGCGAATTTGCCTTTACCTTGATCACGTCCATCGCCAATCTCCTTCCTTGTTGTTCAGTGTGTACAGGATGCTGCTCAATGCACAGGGGGCATGAACATACCTAAACAAATTTTAACGGAATTAGAGTGCTCTGTTGCAATCATGGTTGAAATGTGGTAAACATACGGTATGACCACACGAGAAAGCAGATACGTCCGAGTGGCGAGGATCGCCTACCGGCTTGCCAAACAAGCATTACCGATGTATTCACATGCCAAGAGTCCCCATCACTTCACGTTGCCGCAGTTGGGGGCCTGTGTTTTGTTGATGTTCTACCTGAATCTCAGCTATCGCGACATGGAAGAATGGCTGCTGGCAAGCGATGCGGTTGGTAAGGAGCTGGAATTACCGCGTGTTCCCGATCATACGACCCTGCAACGTACCTACGCCAAGATACGCAAAGCGGATTGGATGCGCATGAACGAGACCTTGCTCGAGGAAATCGGACGGCCTGAAGAAGAAGGGGTGGCTGCCGATAGTACCGGCTTCTCACCCGGCCCGGCCAGTTCTTACTACCAAAGCCGTTCGGGAAAAGCCTATCGCCACTGGGCGAAGGGCGTTTATGCCGTTGGAATTGTCTCGCAATTCATCCTTGCGATGCAATCCGGCTGGGGTCCAGGTAGCGATGCCCCTTATCTGGGCTATCTGCGCCGCAAAGCCAGGCGGTTTGCCAAACGTCGGGCTTGGGTCTTGCTGGCCGATTCAGGGTTCGATGGTCGGACTGTCCGGCCTCAAGACTTGATTCCACCCGTTCGGCGAGGTGGAAATTTGCTGGCCCCTGAACGACGAGCAAGAAGCGAGCTTGTCTCTGCGGCTCGCCTGGATGGTCTCTATGGTCAACGCTGGAAGACCGAAACCGTGAATTCGGTCATCAAGCGCAAATTCGGGCAAGCCATCCGCTCGCGGAAACGCAGCCTGCAAAACCGAGAACCGATTATCAAAGGACTGGTCTACAACATACACCGCTAGGTGTATCTCTTCCTAACCTATCTTTGCAACAGAGCAGAATTAGAGTATAGTTTCAAGGTTTCAATCTATATCATTTTAGTACAATTTGTAAAGAACAGGATTTTTACAGTTTGGCTTTGCCTTTTCCTCAGTCTGCCCCAATCCAGTGCCCTCAGATATAATGGAGGTATGTTCCAGTGGATTGAACCGCGTGAAAACGGCATTCCTGCCGCTTTGCTGGAAGTGACCGGCGGGCAGGGGCTGATCGCGCGCATTTTGGCGCATCGCGGGATTACTGACCCGCAGCGCGCCCGTGCCTTCCTTAACCCGGCTTTCTACCAGCCTGCCCCGCCTGAAGACCTGCCGGGAATGGAGATTGCCTGTCAGCGCATCTCCCGGGCGATTCAGCGCGGTGAACGCATCTGGGTTTGGGGCGATTTTGACGTGGATGGGCAAACTGCCACCGCTCTGCTGGTGCAAACCCTGCGCTGGCTGGGGGCGGAGCCGCGCTATCACGTGCCGGTGCGCGAAACCGAAGGCCACGGCGTCAACATTCCATATCTGGAGAAAATTCTCGAACAGGGCGCCGACCTGATGATTACCTGCGATACGGGCATCACCGCCTTTGAAGCCCTGGAATACGCCCGCGAGCGCAGTTTGGAAGTCATTGTCACCGATCACCACCTGCTGGGCGAACGCCTTCCCCCCGCACTGACACACCTCACCCCGCGCCTGCTCCCGGAGAATCACCCCATGTGCGGCTTGCCCGGGGTGGGGGTAGCCTATCAACTGGCGCTGGCACTGCTCACCCGTGCTGGGCAGCCCGAACGGGCGCAGGAACTGCTGGACCTGGTGGCGCTGGGCATTGTTGCCGATGTCGCCCTGCAAATTGGCGATACCCGCTACCTGCTGCAGCAGGGCTTGCAGGAACTGCGCCGCGGCAAACGGCTGGGTGTCCGGGCAGTGCTGGAGCGCGCCGAGGTGTCTCGGTTGTGGCTGAACGAGGAACACCTGGGTTTCGTGCTGGCGCCGCGCCTGAACGCACTGGGGCGTCTGGGGGATGCCAATCCGGCAGTGGAATTGCTGACCACCACCGATGAAGCCCGCGCGCGGGTGTTGGCGGAAGAACTGGAAATCCTCAACATGCGCCGCCAATTTCTCACTGCGCAGGTGCTGGCGGCGGCGGAAGACCGCTTGCGCACCGATTCATCCCTCTTGCGCGCACCGGTGCTGATTCTGGAAAATTCCCAATGGGCACCCGGGGTGATCGGCATTGCCGCGTCACATTTGGCCCAACGCTACCATCGCCCGGTGATTCTGATGAGTGCTTCATCAAGCGGAATTCTGCGCGGTTCTGCCCGCTCCATTGAAGGGGTGGACATCACCGCCGCGATCACGGCCTGCAAGGACCTCTTGATTGGTTTTGGCGGGCATCCTATGGCGGCGGGGCTGGCGCTGATGGCAGAGCAACTGCCTGCTTTCCGCGCCTGTCTGACACGCCAGGTGCAGGCGCAGGTGGACGCGCTGGGTGGCTTGCCCGAACGCACCTTGCAGTTGGAAGCCGTCCTGCGCCTGGAAGAGATTCATCTCAAGGTTGCCGAAGCCCTGGAGCAATTGGCGCCTTTTGGTCCGGGTAACCCTACCCCCGCTTTGATGGTGCCGGATGTGCGCATTAGCAACGTCATTGCTATCGGACGCAATGACGACCATCTGCGCATTACCGTTGAAGACCGCATGGGCAACGAGCGGGGGGTGTTGTGGTGGAATGGGGCAAACGCGGACTTGCCTGAAGGCTGGTTCGACCTTGCCTGTACCCTGCGAGCATCCACCTATCAGGGTACGCGCGATGTTCAGGTGGAGTGGCTGGACTGGCGCCCGCGCCAGGTGGAGCAAATTGATCTGTACGGCATGCTCGAGGTGATGGATTACCGTGCTGAGGCGCATCCCTTGCCACTTTTGGAAAGAATGATGGCAGAAGCCCCCTATGTCCAGGTTTGGGGCGAGGGGGAGGCGCTGGAGCACCTGAGCCAGATTGCCCGCGACCGCACTGCTCTGCAGCCTGCAGATATGCTCATCGTCTGGACGGTGCCGCCTTCCAATAGTGTTCTGCGCAAAGCCCTGGAGCAGGTTAAGCCCAAACAGGTGGTACTGTTTGGGGTAAACCCTCAAACGGAGGAGACCGAGCCGTTTCTGCAGCGGTTGGCGGGTCTGGTTAAATTCATGATGCGCCAGAAACGCACCGTGACGCTGGAAAAACTGGCGGGGCTGACCGCACAAAGCGAAGCGGCGGTGCGTTTGGGGTTGTGCTATCTTGAAGCCTGCGGTTTTGTGCGGGTGCGCTTTACCGATACGGGAGTCATCATTTCAGAGGGCACGCGCCAGCCCACCGGCGAAGCCCCTGCTTACCAGAAACAGTTACAAACCGCCCTGGAGGAAACTGCCGCCTACCGTCGCTTTTACCTCAGCGCCCAACGCATGTCTCTGTTTTCGTAACCGGTTTGGGGCTTTAATAAGGCACAACCTGCATAAAATGGTTGAGGGGTTTTATGACAAATCCCATTTTTTGTTAAGAAATATATTACTATCCGATTTAGATGTTTGGACATAAACTCTTTAGATTGACAGGCTCGAACCTGTTCAGACCAGTGAAATAGCAAAGGAAATCTCTGCAGGGGGCAGATCCGCATGTCTGAAATCATTTTTACAGGAGTGTGGTTATGAGCAATCGTCAAAAAATTACTTTGGATGGCAATGAGGCGGTTGCGCGGGTGGCCTACCGCGCCAGCGAGGTCATTGCCATTTACCCCATTACCCCTTCTTCCGCCATGGGAGAATGGTCAGATGAATGGATGGCGAAGAAGGTCAAGAATCTGTGGGGCACCGTACCGCTGGTGGTAGAAATGCAGTCCGAGGGCGGCGCGGCAGGCGCGGTGCACGGCGCTCTGCAATCGGGGGCGCTTTCCACTACCTTTACCGCCTCTCAGGGCTTGCTCTTGATGATTCCCAATATGTACAAAATTGCCGGTGAACTCACCCCGCTGGTGATTCACGTTTCGGCGCGTGCGTTGGCGGCGCAGGCGCTTTCCATTTTCGGTGACCACTCCGACGTGATGGCGACCCGTCAGACTGGCTTTGCCTTGCTGGCATCCCGCTCGGTGCAGGAAGCTCACGACATGGCGTTGATTGCCCACGCCGCCACGCTGGAAGCCCGTGTGCCTTTCCTTCACTTCTTCGACGGTTTCCGCACCTCTCATGAAGTGCAGAAGATTGAAGAACTCACCGAAGACGACATGCGCGCGATGATTTCCGATGAACTTATCGCTGAACACCGCAAGCGTGCGCTCAGCCCCGATCATCCCGTTCTGCGCGGCACGGCGCAGAACCCCGATGTGTACTTCCAGGGACGTGAGACGGTCAACCCCTTCTACGCCCGCACGCCGGAAATCGTTCAGAAGACCATGGATCGCTTTGCCCAACTGACCGGGCGCGCCTATCATCTCTTTGAATATGCTGGTGCACCGGATGCTGAGCGTGTCATTGTCCTGATGGGCTCGGGTGCCGAAACTGCCGAGGAAACCGCCAAATACCTGGTGGAACGCGGTGAAAAGGTCGGTGTGGTGACCGTACACCTGTACCGCCCCTTCTCTGCCAAACACCTGCTGGCGGCGCTCCCTGCTACCACCAAAGCCATCGCTGTCCTCGACCGCACCAAAGAGCCCGGTTCGGCGGGTGAACCGCTCTATCAGGACGTGGTTACCGCCGTCACCGAAGGGCTGGCGGGTGGCTTTGCCCCCTTCAAGACCCTACCCACCATGATAGGTGGGCGCTATGGCTTGTCTTCCAAAGAGTTCACCCCTGGCATGGTCAAAGCCGTCTTTGACGAACTCAAGAAGAGCCAGCCCAAGAATCACTTCACCGTGGGTATCGTGGATGATGTGTCCTTCACCAGTCTGGATTATGACCCCGACTTTGAAATCCTTGACTCCTCAACCGTGCAGTGCGTCTTCTTCGGTTTGGGCTCCGATGGCACGGTGGGTGCCAATAAGAACTCCATCAAGATTATCGGCGAAGAAACCGAGAACAACGCTCAGGGCTACTTTGTGTACGACTCCAAGAAATCCGGCTCGGTGACCATTTCGCACCTGCGCTTTGGTCCCAAGCCCCTGCGCGCTCCCTACCTGATTCGCCAGGCAGATTTCGTGGCTTGCCACCAGTTCTCCTTCCTGGAGCGCCTGGATATCACCCGCTACGCCAAACCCGGCGCGGTCTTCCTGCTCAACAGTATTTACGGACCGGATGAGGTCTGGAATCACCTGCCGCGCGAGGTGCAGAAGGACATCATCGAAAAGAAACTGAAGTTCTACGTCATCGACGCTTACGAAGTGGCGAACCGCACTGGCATGGGGCAGCGCATCAACACCATCATGCAGACCTGCTTCTTTGCCATCTCCGGCGTCCTGCCGCGCGAACAAGCCATCGCCGAGATTAAGAAAGCCATCCAGAAGACCTACGGCAAGCGTGGCGAAGCCGTGGTGCAGAAGAACTTTGAAGCCGTGGATCAAACCCTGGCAAACCTGTATGAAGTGAAAGTCCCCGATCAGGTGACCAGCACCTTCAGCCGCCGCCCGGCAGTTGGACCCGAAGCGCCTGAATTCGTGCGCGACGTGCTGGCGCCGATGATGGTCTTTGAGGGCGATAACCTGCCCGTCTCTGCCATGCCGGTGGACGGCACTTTCCCCACCGCCACGGCGCAGTATGAAAAACGCAACATCGCTCTGGAAATCCCGGTGTGGGAGCCTGATTTGTGCATCCAGTGCGGTAAATGTGCCATGGTATGTCCGCACGCCGTCATCCGCATGAAGGTGTACGAACCGGAACTGCTGGCAAACGCCCCGGCGACCTTCAAGTCTATCGACGCCAAATTCAAGGAATTCCCCAACACCAAGTTCACCATTCAGGTAGCGCCGGAAGACTGCACCGGATGCGCACTGTGCGTGGAAGCCTGCCCCGCCAAGGACAAGACCCAAGCAGGACGCAAAGCCATCAACATGGCGCCTCAGCCGCCCATCCGCGAGCAGGAACGCGAAAACTGGAACTTCTTCCTCAGCCTGCCGGATGTGGATCCGACTGCGGTTGCGCCCACCACGGTCAAAAATTCGCAGTTACTGCGCCCACTGTTCGAATTCTCCGGCGCCTGCGCCGGCTGTGGCGAGACGCCCTACGTCAAACTGCTTTCGCAGTTGTTTGGCGAGCGCGCCGTGATTGCCAACGCCACCGGCTGTTCCTCGATTTACGGCGGCAACCTGCCTACCACCCCGTGGGCAAAGAATGCCGAAGGACTCGGTCCCGCCTGGTCCAACTCGCTCTTTGAAGACAACGCCGAGTTCGGTTTGGGCTTCCGCCTGACCATCGACAAACTCAACGAGTACGCCCGCGAACTGCTGACAGACCTCTCCGGACTGGTGGGCAGTGACCTGAGCGCCGCCATTCTGGAAGCCGATCAAAGCACCGAAGCGGGTGTGCGCGAACAGCGCAAGCGCGTTGCCGCGCTGAAGGAAATCCTCAAGGGCATTAAAGACCCGCGCGCCTTCAACCTGCTCAACGTGGCAGATTACCTGGTGCGTAAGAGCGTGTGGATTGTCGGCGGTGACGGTTGGGCATACGATATCGGCTACGGCGGTCTGGATCATGTGCTGGCGTCCGGGCGCAATGTCAATATCTTGGTGCTGGATACCGAGGTGTACTCCAACACCGGCGGTCAGGCATCCAAGTCCACCCCGCGCGCGGCGGTTGCCAAGTTTGCCATGAGCGGTAAGGGCTTACCCAAGAAGGACCTGGGGATGATTGCCATGTCCTATGGGTATGTGTACGTGGCACGCGTTGCCATGGGGGCTAACGACCAGCAGACCCTGCGCGCCTTCCTTGAGGCGGATGCCTACGAAGGTCCTTCGCTGATTATTGCCTACAGCCACTGTATCGCGCACGGCATCGACATGCGCAAAGGGCTGGACCAGCAGAAACTGGCGGTCAACTCCGGCGTCTGGCCCATGTACCGCTACAACCCCATGCTGGCACTGGAAGGCAAGAACCCGCTCATCATTGACTCCAAAGACCCCTCGGTGGACGTACAGGAATACGCCTACAACGAGACCCGCTACCGCATGCTGGTTCAGGCGGACGAAGCCCGCGCCGAAATGCTGATGCAACAGGCCCGCGAAGATGCCCGCAAGCGCTGGGAACTCTACAAGCAAATGGCAGCCATTCAATATAAGTCCAACGGGAACGACTAAAGCCCGTACAGTGCGCCTCTCATGGGCTTGCCTGTGAGAGGCGCTTCTTTTATCATTGAGAAAACAGGAGGGAAGGAATATGGCAAATTTAACTGCGACCTATCTGGGATTGACCCTGAAAAACCCGGTGGTGGCTTCGGCATCTCCGCTTTCCAAGAAACTGGAAGGCATTCGCCGTCTGGAAGAAGCCGGCGCTTCGGCGGTGGTGATGTACTCGTTGTTCGAGGAACAGATTACCCACGAAAGCCTGGCGCTGGATCACTTCCTCAACCGCGGCACCGAGTCCTTTGCCGAGGCGCTCAGTTACTTTCCCGATCTGGAAAATTACAACATCGGTCCAGAAGAGTACCTGAATCTCATCCGCCGCGCCAAAGAAGCGGTGAGCATTCCCATTATCGGCAGTTTGAACGGCGTTTCGGCGGGCGGTTGGGTGGAATACGCTCGCAAGATTGAAGAAGCCGGAGCCGATGCGCTGGAATTGAACATGTACTACATTCCCACCGATACCGACATCACCGCGCAGGAACTGGAACAGAATTATGTAGATTTGGTCTCGGAAGTTTGCAGTCGGGTGAGCATCCCGGTGGCAGTCAAACTCAGCCCCTTCTTCACCGCTTTGCCCAACCTGGCAAGGCGTCTGGCGGGAGCAGGCGCCAAAGGGCTGGTGCTGTTCAACCGCTTCATCCAGCCCGATCTGGATATTGAAACCCTGGAGGTGACCCCGGCACTGCAACTCAGCACGCCCGCCGAACTGCGCCTGCCCCTGCGCTGGGTTGCCATTCTGTACGGGCGCGTGCCGTGCGATCTGGCGCTCACCTCGGGCGTGCATGACGCTCAGGCGGTGCTTAAAGCCATGATGGCGGGCGCGAAAGTCACCATGCTGGCTTCGGAACTGATTCAGAACGGTTTGAAGCGCATCGGCGAAATCCTCACCGATATGAACGCCTGGATGGAGACTTTTGAATATGAATCGGTCAGTCAGATGCAGGGGAGCATGAGCCAGAAAGCGGTAGCCGAGCCAGCCGCCTTCGAGCGCGCCAACTACCTCAAAGCCCTGCAGACGTTTGATAACCGGAAACTGTACTAAAAATCAAAGGTGTACCCTATCCCCCCGCTGGCTTGTCGGGGGGATGTTTTTTTAATTTGGGCGCGTACCTGCTTTGAGAAATGATAACGAGGGGATAAAGCAGATGGAAGAATAACATGGAGTATAATTACCCCGCCTTAAAATTGGACAAACTGAGTAGAATATAAAGAGTGCAGGGGAATGAGAAGATGTCCGAAGATTTATACCTGGAATTGCTGGATAACCTGTTTGACGGGGTGTACTACGTTGACAGAAACAGGGTAATCACTTTCTGGAATAAAGCCTCTGAACGGTTAACAGGGTACGGCAAAGACGAGGTTTTGGGGAAAGCCTGCTCGGACAACATTCTCAAACACATCGATTCTCATGGACGCGAATTATGTGTACAGGGATGCCCTCTTCATGCCACCATGGCTGACGGAAAAATGCGCGAAGCGCTGTTATATCTCCATCACAAAGACGGGCATCGCGTTCCCGTGCATATTCGAGTTTCACCGCTGATGGATGAGCAGGGCAATGTTATCGGCGGGATTGAAGTTTTCTCCGATGGCACTCAATCCTTGCAGACTCTGCAGGAATTGGAACACCTTAAAAATGAAATTTTCATCGACCCCCTGTTAAAAATTGGGAACAGACGGTATGCGGAAATGATTTTCCAAACCCGCCTCTACGAGTTAAATGCGTTTAACGTTCCCTGCGGTGTCGTTTTTCTGGATGTGGATAACTTCAAGGAAATCAATGACACGTTTGGTCACCTGATCGGGGATCGTGTGCTTCTCATGGTGAGCCGTTCGATTGCCAGCGCCCTGCGGGGAACAGATACCTTAATCCGCTGGGGTGGTGATGAGATGTTAATCTTCCTGCCCAACGTCACACCTGCGGGGTTAAAAACCATCGCGGAGCGTATACGGGTCTTTGTAGAAAAGAGTTTTTTGATGGTGGGCGATCAAAAAATCACCGTTACGGTTTCGGTTGGTGCGACCCTGTTAGATAAAGAAGACACACTGGAATCCATCACCCAAAGAACCGATTCCTTGCTTTATCAGAGCAAACAAAGCGGCAAAAATCAAATTACCGTTGGTTAATCCTGCCCTGCTTGGGCAAAAATGCCCGGGTCAAATCCCCCAAAAGAAATGCAGTCCCAAGAGGATGAAAACAATCGCCAGCAGGGTCAACGGCATGCCCACGCGGAAGTAATCGCGGAAGGTGTAGCCGCCGGGCGTCATCACCAGCACATTGACGGGATGCCCGAAGGGCGTAGGGAATGAGAGCGAACAGCCCAGCGCTACCGCCATGCCCAGCGCCCGCGCATCCAGGTTCAGGCGGCTGGCGAGGGTCAGCGCTACCGGCGCAAGCACCAGCGCCGCCACCTGTCCGCTCATGATTTGGGTCAGGAACAGCGCCAGCAGAATCAGCACCAGCGCCACCAGCCAGGCGGGAATGTGGGTCATCTCTCCAATGAGAGGTTGCAGCAGGTAGTTGACCAGTCCGCTGGTGCGCATTGCCGTACTGAGAGGCCACATGCCGGCAATCAGGAAGATGGCTTTCCACTCTATCACACGGTAAGTTTCCTGCATGTCCAGACAGCCGGTCAGCAGGAGTAACACCGCCCCGCCAAACACCGCCAGTGAGACCGGCAGGATATTGAAAGCGGCAATTCCCAGCGTCAGCGCGGTGATGCCCAGCGCCTGCCCGAAGCGCTCCGGCTTCAGCGGCGCGTCGGGATCTTCTTCCAGCACAATCCAGTCCGGGTTGCGGCGCAGAAGGTGCAGACGTTCGGCAGATCCCTGCACCAGCAGGGTATCGCCTTCGCGAATGCGGATTGTCCCCAAATCGTCGAGCAGAGGCGCGCCCTCGCGCCAGATGCCCAGCACCTGCAGTTGATAGGTCTCATTAAAGCGGGTTTCCTGCAGGGTGCGCCCGATTAACCCGCCGTGCGGCGCAACGATAATCTCTGCCAGTGAAAGCCCGCTTTCGGCAATGGGAGATAAATCGGGCAGGGCGCGCAGGAAGCGCAATCCCAATTCCTCAAGGCGTTCCATTTGAAGACTGCCCTGCACTACCAGCACATCGCCAGCGTGAATTCTCATCCCGGCAAAGGGCGGCAGGTTAATGCGCCCCTGCGGGCGCACGGTGAGGATGCGCAAGCCAGTGCGCTGAAGCCAGCGTGCCTCGCGCAGGGTTTGCCCCGCCAGCGGGCAGGCGGCAAGCACTTCGATTTCGTACAGACGGCGGGCAAGCCCGTACAGATGGCTGAGTTTTTCGTGCAGTTGCTGAGGAAGCGTTTCATCCTCGCGCATATAGCGCGGCATCAGGCGCATGCCAAAAGTCACCATATAGACTGCGCCCATCGCCACCAGCGGCGCGCCAATGGGAAAGAAATCCAGCAACCCAAAAGGCTGATGACCGGCATCTTTGAGGGCATTGCTGACGATGAGGTTGGCGGTGGTCAGCAGGGTTGCCATGCCCCCCAGGGCAGTGCCGTACGCCAGCGGCATCATCAGCCGGGAGGGAGAGGTGCGGCTCCGCCGCGCCAGTCCCAGCACGGCGGGCAGTAACACCCCCACCACGGCGATATTGTTCATTAACAAAGAAAGCCCTGCCGAGATCAGCAGGGTGGTGAGAATCAGGCGCTTTTCCGAACCGGCGCCCAGGCGGTGCATACGCGCTCCCAGCCAGCGGGTCACGCCGGTTTGGCGCAGGGCTTCGGAGAGGATGGAAATGCCCAGAATGGTCATCACCGCCGAGCCGCTGAAACCGGCAAAGGCTTCCTGCGGCGTAACCACCCCGCCGACGCCTAGAAACACCAGCACAATCAGCGCCACCAGATCCGGGCGCACCCGTTCGCTGATGAACAGCGCCGCGGCAAGAAGCATCACCACCAGAGTGAAGAACGCCGAAAATTCCATCTCTTCTATAGGGCAGATTGTAGCACAATTAAAAACCGCCACATCCCGTGACGTGGCGGTTTACCATAATCAACGCAGAGATTCAGGCTAGAACTCTTCCTCGACGATGCCTTCGCTGGTTTTCTTCTGACGATACACAATGCGCCCGCGCGTCAAATCGTAGGGAGACATCTCTACCCGCACCCGATCCCCCAGCAGAATGCGAATGTAGTATTTGCGCATCCTGCCGGAGAGGTACGCCAGCACCTCGTGACCGTTGTCCAGACGCACCTTGAACTGTGTGCCCGGCAGGGCTTCGACAATTGTACCGTCAACCTGAATCTTCTCTTCTTCTTTTGCCATGGGCATTCTCCTCCCGCAAAACCTTACCCTGCGGGCTTACATTTCAGCCATCTTGGTGTACTGACGGCGTTTAAGGCGGCGCAGAGCCTTTTTCTTCTCCACGCGTCGCAGTTCGCTCTTGCTGACAAACCAGCGCTTGCGGCGGACGGTGCTGAGCACGCCGCTCTTGACGACCTTCTTGCGGAAGCGCTTCAAGAGCTGATCTTGCGATTCGTTAGGGCGCAGAACGACTATCGTCATGCCTGATCTCACCTCCCTTCTCTGCGAAGGATGCGTAAAAAACTCGGCTGGGTTTTGCGAATGCAGCCGAGTTTCAGCAAGTCACGGAATACATCATCCAGTTCATTCGCTTCTTTCGGTTGCATTCACTCCTTCTGTCCCTCATCTCAATTCAGAACGAAGGTCGCCCGCCAGCAGGTACAAACCTGCCTCTGGCGAGTTTTCACCAGCGTTCCTGATTATACAAATGAATCGCCTTTTTGAGAAGGGAAGAGCCGTTTGTCGAATGGCATGGAGACTCTTCCCCTCTGCCCGGGAATTTTACAGGAAAAATGATGCGCTTTTTTACTGCTTAATAAGCCAGAGGATGCGGTCGTATGAGGTGATATAATGCAAAGCCACCACAATCCCAAGCCCCCATGCCCACGGAGTCCGCCCTGTTGCGTGGAGTCCCCACACGGCAAAGGTAAACAAGCCCGCTTCCAGCGCCAGCCGCAGAATCCCGGGAATGGCAACCGGCGCATTTCCCGGATCGTTGGGTACGCGGAAGGTTGCCCAGAGAATCGCCGCCGCCAGCGGAAGCCCAATGGCAAACAAAAATCTGAGCCAGCCTTCCCCTTTTTGCCAGCCCCACATGCCCAGCGACACCAGCGCGGCAATCTCCAGGAAAAAGCGCAGTCCTGCATTGATGGGATGTGAACTCATGGCAACCCTCTTTGCTTTCCTTCTACATGCTCTTTCAATACCTGCAGGGATTGAAGCAGAGATTTTTGCAGGAATTGGGCATCGAGCACTTTCAGCAGGCGGGCAAACCAGCCCGATAAGGATTCTTCTGTCGTGACCAGCGTACCTTCTGCACTCGGCTCGAACGTCCAGAGATGGACAGCCTGCATTCCCGGAGAATTTCCCGTCCAGCCAATCCGGCGCATCGGTTCGCATACCTGAATGGTCGAGACGATGTTCAGCCCTTTGGCTTTCCAGTGGAAAGTTGTGCCTGCTTTCAACTCGCCGTCTAATTTCGCGGCAGTCACATCCGACTGCCATTCAGCCCACCGGTCAATTTCGCTCATGGCTGACCATACTTGCTCAACCGGCGCGGAGATGAGGATTTCCTCTCTGGCGCTCAAGGGTGCGCGGGAATCGATTTTCATAGACCTCTCCAGACCACATATTTTTTCAACCGATATACCCCAAAAGAACACCGAAGAGAGTTGAATCTCAATTCCCCCGAATCATTCCTTTGTTGCTCAGCACATGCTGGTATTCGATATACCGTTGTGTATATATGATATTTTACCTCTTTTTAGTCAAACAAAAAGCAAGTTTTCAAACGGAATGGAGAGATTTTTTCCTGATACGAGAAAAGCCTCCCATGTGAAAACGGGAGGCTTTTTTGTCTGCCAATTTGCCGTTTACGCGCGGATTTCCTGGCGCTGGAAGAGTACGTAAGACAGCGCAAAGATCAGGATGGTTACCGCAATCAGACCGGTAAGGTGAGGCCAGATGAGCAAAAGGCTCTGACTGAGCGGCAGGGGTGTGCCCAGGATAGCGCCCTGCAGTTGGCTGGGCAGGACCAGCCCCAGCGAGCGCACCGTCGGGTTGAGCAGTGCCACCATGCTCTCGGCGTAGAGAGTGTTGGGCGAGAAGCGCTCCAGCGTCATCTGCAGTTGCGCCTGCCCGAGGATTTCCTGCGCCAGCCCAAACTGGACGGGACGCAGAGCCTGCGCCAGCAGTCCGGCAAGAATCTCCCAGAAGACGGTGAAGAACAGCCACACGGCGATGGATGCCAGCGCGGCGGTGGCGGGCTGGCGGAAGGTCACCGAGAACATTTGCGCCAGCGCCAGCCAGATGCCTCCATAGAACACGGTCGCCACCAGGAACCACAGCAGGCGCCCCACGTCCTCACTGCCGGGAGCCACCCCCAGCCCAATCATGCCCATGCCGAAAATCAACAGCCAGATGGCGGTGAACACCAGCGCCAGCGTGAACAGCCCGGCAAGGAACTTACCCATCAACAGAGCATCGCGGTAAATGGGCTGAGAGAGGATGCGTGACATCGTCTTGCGGTTGAACTCGCCGTTGACGGCGTCAAACCCCAGGGCAATGGCAATGAGCGGCACGAGGAAGACCAGGAAACCCACCAGCGCCGGCAGGGGGTCCTGTGCCAGGGTAAACAGGCGCAAATAGACAAACTGCTCGCTGATGCCCGCCGAGCGGATTTGTTGCATGGCAACGTACACCGTCCCTCCGGCGGTGAGCAGGATGAGCAACTCCAGAATGCGCATGCGCGCGCTGGTCAGATGGTCTGCCATTTCTTTGGCAACCACCGCCCAAAGCCCGGTCCACGGCGACCCTTCACGGCGAGACTGCACACGTTCAGCGAGCGCCATGTTCCACCTCCTTGAAGTAATGGGCGTAAATTTCATCCAGATTTTGGGCTTCCATGTACATGCCCAACAGGCGCCGACCGGATTGGATGACCGCCTGCGCCACCTCGTGGCGAATCTCGCCCGAGGCTTCCACGGCAAGGCGCTTGCCCTCCAGCGGGTACACGTCCACCGCGCCCGGCACTTTCTTTAAGGCTTTGGTCAATTCCGGGGTGATGTCATCCACTTCCATCACCACGCGGAAGGCTCTGCCGAGCACCCTGCGCGCCAGTTCGTCCACCGTGCCCACCAGTTCCATGCGCCCGCGGTTGAACAAGCCCACGCGGTCGCAGATGGCTTGCACCTGATGCAAAAGGTGCGAGGACAGCAGAATGGTGATGCCTTCCTCTTTCAGGGACTGCACCAGTTGCAGGAACTCGCGCGCGCCTTCAGGGTCCAAGCCCTGAGTGGGCTCATCCATGATGATAATTTCCGGCTGTTTGAGCAGGACTTCCGCCACGCCCAGGCGCTGACGCATCCCGCGCGAGAAGGCGCCCACCCGTTTATTTGCCACGGACTGCAGTCCCACCTTTTCCAGCGCGGTTTGCATGCGAGTCTCGGCATTTTTGCCGTTCAAACCGTTCAGGCGGGCAATGTAGTGCAGGTTTTCCAGCGCGGTGAGTTCATCGTAAAATCCCACCTGATCGGGCAGGTAACCCACCCGCGATTTGACCGTCAGCGGCTGGCGCGCAGGGTCGTACCCCAGCACCTCAATCTGACCGGCGGATGGCTCGGTCAGCCCGAGAATCATCAAAATGGTGGTGGTCTTTCCGGCGCCGTTGGGACCCAGCAAACCAAACACCTCGCCCTGACGCACGGTCAGGTTCAGGCGGTCCACGGCGGTAAACTCGCCGTAGCGTTTGGTCAGGTCGCGGGTCACAATCACGTCACGCATAGGATACCCTCCTTTCGGGCAGAGGGATTAGCGGCGTCCAAAGCGCATCACAGCCAGCAGGACAACCCCAACTGCCACCGCAATCAGGATGATGCCCACCAGTCCCCACAAGGTAGAGGTCAGCACGGTGATGCGGAAATCGGCGGATTTGGTCGAGCCGCCCGTCGGCGCCGCCCGCAGGGTGAGCATGTAGTCGCCCGCCAGAGCGTTGTCTGCCGGTTTGACCTTGACGGTTACAGTCACTTCTTCGCCCGCGGCAATTTCTTCGATGCTCTCCGGCTCAAAGGCCACCTTCCAGCCGCTGGGTTCGCTGGAAGACAGTTTGATACCGCGCGCCGGAGCCGTGCCGGTGTTGCGCACCACCAGTTTGAGCGGGGTCTCGCGCCCGGAGCGCACCTGCGCCGAGAGACGCCCATCCGGGGCGGTGAGCGAGAGGGTGGCTTGTCCGGTCACTTCGGCTTGCAGGTCCAGGCTGGCTTGCACCTCGCCGCTCTGCACGGTGAATTTCAGCGGGTAAGTGCCGGCAGGAAGTTCCACATACGGCTCAGCCCGCACGGTCAGGCGTTTGGTCTCGCGGGCGTTGATGGGGAACGAGGTCACGTCCTGCGCGCCCAGCCGGAAGGTCACCTGGAAGCCCGCCGGGGCTGAAGCGCTGAGCGAAACGGTCATATCCTCATCGCCCTCATTCTTGAGGGTCACATCGTACGAGAAGGTCGAAGTCGGACCGCCTTTGATGGTCGGCAGGTCGGTGGTCAGGGTCAGGCGGGCGGGTTGTTTTTCCTTCACCGTCACCTGTAAGGGCAGTTGGGCTTTCAAGCCGTCAGCCGCGGCAGTCACCAGCACGTTGAAAGTGCCGGATTTCACCTCTTTGGGCTGGTCCAGGCGCAGGTCCACGGTGACATCCTTGCCGGGTTCTACATACACCGACTGGATGGTCTTACCCCCGCCGCGCAGGGTTGCCGTCCAGCCCTCCGGCAGTTGCGTTACTTCCAGTTTGACAATGTGCGGGGCATCGCTGACGCTGACCTTTAAATCAAACGACACGCCCTCGCCCAGTCCTACAACCACACCCGGATAGGTGGTGGTCAATTTGAGGACATCGGCATCCTGAGCGTGCGCGGTTTGCACGGATGCACCCAGTGAGAAGATCAGCAAGAGAGTCATCAGGAACGTTACCAGACGTTTCATCTTCTACCTCCTTTGGATGCAAGGGTATTGAATTGTGAATGAGGGTGAAGGACGCGGGGATACTCCCTGCGCCGCAAGAGAGTTTAACACGTTTGTGTAAGAAGAATATTAATAAAAAATAATTGTCACTCTGCCCGCCCTTCGGTACAATAAAGAAAGGGTAGATGATTGTTCCCCAATCCCAGCAAGGAGTAAAAACCTATGGATAACCAGTATCTCTGGTGGCGCGATGGCATTATCTATCAGATTTATCCGCGTTCCTTTGCCGATGGCAATGGCGACGGCATCGGCGATCTGGAAGGCATCATCGCCCATCTCGATTACCTGCAAGACCTCAGCGTGGATGCCATCTGGCTCTCGCCCATTTATCCCTCGCCCGATGTAGATTTCGGCTACGATGTCGCCGACTATCTGAACATTGACCCCAAATTTGGCACGCTGGAGACCTTTGACCGCCTGGTGCAGGAAGCCCATGCCCGCGGGATTCGGGTAGTGCTGGATCTGGTACTGAATCACACATCCGACCAGCATCCCTGGTTTCAGGAATCGCGCAAGTCCCGCGACAATCCCTACCGCGATTACTACATCTGGCGCGACCCCAAGCCCAACGGCGCTCCGCCCAACAACTGGGGGTCTATCTTCGGCGGTGAAGCCTGGGAACTCGATCCCACCACCGGGCAGATGTACCTGCATATCTTCTACAAGGAACAGCCCGATGTGAACTGGCGCAACCCGGCGGTGCGTCAGTACATGCTGGACGTCTTCCGCTTCTGGCTGAACCGCGGTGTGGACGGTTTCCGCCTGGACGTATTCAATGCCTACTTCAAGCACCCCGACCTGCCCGACAATCCGCGTATCCTCAAGCCGCTCAATCTGATTCAGGGATTGGTGTCGCCCTTCTTTGCGCAGGAACACCGCTACGACATTGACCAGCCGGAGATGATTCCCCTGCTGAACGAAGTCCGCGCTATTCTGGATTCCTACCCCGAACGTTATGCGGTGGGTGAAACCTTCATCGGCGGGGCGGAGAAAGCCGCCCGCTATGTGGGCAACGACAAACTGCACGCCGCCTTCAACTTCGAGTTCCTCGAATGTCCCTGGTGGGCAAAAGCCTTCTACGATTCCATCGCCAAGTGGGAGCGCGTCCTGCCCGCCGATGCCTGGCCTAACTATGTGCTGAACAATCACGACCGCGTGCGCTCGGCAACGCGCTACTGCCGCGGGGAAAACGATGAGCGCCTGAAGGTGGCGGCAACCCTTCTGCTCACCCTGCGCGGCACGCCCTTCATGTACTACGGCGAGGAAATCGGCATGCGCGATATCAAGATTACCCGCGAACAGGTGCAGGATCCGATGGGCAAACGCTACTGGCCCCTGTTGAAAGGGCGCGACGGATGCCGCTCGCCGATGCAGTGGTCAGCCGCGCCCAATGCCGGCTTCAGTCCCGAGGGAGTGACCACCTGGCTTCCGGTGCATCCTAACTACCGCACCCGCAACGTGGAAGCCCAGTCTGCCAATCCGGACTCGCTGTTGAATTACTACAAGCGCCTGATCGCCCTGCGCAAGAACAGCCTGGCACTGCGTCAGGGCATGTTCACGCCGGTGACCTACGGCATGCGCTTCATCCTGGCGTATCTGCGTCAGGCAGGCGATGAGACCGTGCTGGTGGCGCTGAACTTCTCCGAACGGCGTCAGAACCTTGTCCTCGGGCATGAACTGGCGGGGCGGCGCTGGGAACTGCTGCTCTCCAGCAAGCGCGCCTCGATGGTGCCGGTGGAAGGCAATCTCATCCCATTAGAGCCCAACGAAGCCCTGGTACTGCGGCAAATCTGAAATCTCTTTCTATGAAACCAAGCGGAGTCTCGAAAATGAGGCTCCGCTTTTGCTTCACGGCGCGCGGGCAATCCACGGCAGGTATACCTGCGGGGAGAGGGTGGGAAAAGTCAGCGCAAACACACCATCATCCGTACCGGCATACCAGCGGTTGGGGTTGAGGGCATCGGGAATCAGCGCACGGACGGTGAAACTGCTCAGCCCGGTGTTGACCGCCGTCCACGTCCTGCCGCCGTCCAGCGAGCGGTACACCCCGCGGGTGAGCGTCCCCGCCACCAGCATCGAGGGTACGTCCGGATGCACTTCCAGCACGTGCAGGGGGCTTTGTTCCGGCAGAGCGCCTATCTTCTCCCATTGTTTCCCATAATCCTGAGAAAGGAATACTTCTCCCTTTGGGGTGGCGGCATACACCCATCCCGCAAAGCGCGGATGCACGGCAAGCGCGCTCACCCCGTCCATGCTCACCAGCGCCGAAGTCCACGAAGCGCACCCATCGGTGGTGTGGTACACCATGCCGGTCATTGTCCCAACAAAGAGTTCCGAAGGGTTGCTGGGGTTCATCTCCAGGTCAGTGAGGGAAGATGAGGTCACACCCTGCCCGCATGCCTGCCAGTGATCACCCTTATCCAGACTTTTCACCAGCGCATGGTTTGCGAGGACGTACAGCGTGGAGGGGGTTTGAGGGTCAACCAGCCACTCATACAGGAAGGGACTGCTCAACGGCAGTGCCATCCAGTGTTCTCCGCCGTCCTGAGAGCGGAAAGCGCCGTTCTGCGCCGTACCGGCGTAAAGGGTGGCTGGCGTCTGCGGGTCAACGGCGAGCGAAAGCACATCCGCCGCGCCCATGCCCTCGGTAAGAGCCGTCCAATGCGCGCCGTCGTCGGTGGTGCGGTAAACCCCGCCCTGCTCCACCCCGGCAAAGAGGGTTTGCGCATCGGTTGGATGCGCCGCCAGTGCAAAGATTGTCTGCCCCGAAAGTCCCAGCGACTGCCAGACAGGCTCATCGGGTGCGCTTCGGGCAGGCTGAGAGACTGCCAGCAACAGGGCAAGGCAAAGCCCTGTGGCAAAGAGAAAATAACGGAAATGTTTTGTCATGTCCCCCGTCCTTATGATCCTGTTTGCGGATGATTATTCCAGATTGGCGGTTGATTCACCCCCTTCGGGCAAAGCCGAATATTCCAAAATTTTCAGGGAAGCAATGTGATCGCTTATACTGCCCAGCAGACTTTTCATTTCGTCCCTGGAATTGACCAGCAAGGTCAATCCTTTTGACAAGCGCCCGTTGACTTCTTCCTGCATTTTTCCGACACTTTTCTGGATGTTCTCCAGATGATGGGAGAGGGCTTCTACGTTCACCGTTTGGGCGCTCTTGAGGGTGACCTGATAGACCAGCAACAAATACGGCACGAACAGACTGTAACTCACCAGCACCACATTCATCTTAAAGGCTTCGGCATGTACCCGTCCGCACAGGTCGTACACGGCATCGGGCACCACGGCAACGCCAAAGTTCACCGTCAGGTGCGGGTCAATGTACTGGGTCACTTCCTTAAGTTTTTTAGCGACTTCTTTTTCAATCTCGCCTCGCAGTCTCTGCAGTTGTTTTTCATCGGTCTCCCGGGCAAATTCTTCCACCAGACTGGTTGCTGCCCACTTGCTATCAATGGGTAAAAAGCGCTGATTGGGCAGACGCAGGGCAAATTCCACCGTCTTGCCGTTCACCTTCAGGTTGCGTTCCTGCCATTCCGGGGGAAATTTGGAGAATACCACTTCCACAATGTTCTCTCCTGCCTTGCCTTTGGACTGCGTACCGGCGATGATGGTCTCCAATCGGCGGATGGACTCGGCAACCTGGCGTTCCTCTTCCTGGCGCGCGCGCACAAAGGCTTGCAGTTCGCTCAGGTGATTTTGGGTTTGGGAAAGGTCAGCCCGCAGACGGCTGGCGGCTTCGGCAATCCCGCCGGTGAGAGTTTTTAACTCAGCCAGCGCACTGAGGGCTTGGGTGGACAGCGAACCTATGCCTTGCTGTGTGCTTGTCTGCGTATTCTCAACGGATGAAATACGCTCCGACAGTCCGCGTACCTCGCTTTGCAGGGCGCTGACGGACGGAATGAGCGTTTCGACCTGAGAAATTTTTTCCTTAAGGACCGCCATCTCCGGCGAGGGAGCGGGTGGGGTGGTGGCGGCTTTGAGCAACTTACGCATCTGAAACAGCAGGAAACCTACAATCGGAATCAGCAGGCACAACAGAAGCAGTGAAACTGCGCTGAGAAAGGTCAGGGTGGATACGGCATCGTTCTCCATGATGTTCAGCCCTTTTTCAAGAATTGGAACACTTCGATTCTACTGAAGAATTGGCTTGCCAATAAAAAATGGGAGCGGAGGGACTTGAACCCTCTTTACACCCTGTAAAGTGGCGGCTTCGCGCTTCCCACGCTATCCGCTCCACGTCCGCCACGTGTACCCCGCAAATACCGCCGGTCGGTCCGCGTACAGGATTGCTCCCCAATACATTCAAAATGGTATATGAAAGAAAAAATTTTGTCAACCGGGGCAATGCCCAAAACCCCCTGATTACGGGGAAATTTCGCTGAGATACCTCTTTTCATGTTCATTGCGCGGGTACATAGTAGAATCAACTCTGGAATGGTTTTATTCGCTATTATGATTTGTTCCTGACGGATGCAGTGAAATGGCACCTGCTTCTTTACAGGTCATATTTCTTGGCACCACCACACTTTACCTCAGCGATGGGGAAACCCACTTGCTCACCAACGGATTCTTCACCCGCCCGCCGCTGACGCAGATGCTGTTCGGCAGGCTTGCCCCCTCGCGGGAACGCATTGGTCAAGCCCTGCAACGGGCGGGTATCCAGCAGGTGGACGCCCTGCTGGTGGGACATTCGCACTATGACCATGCCCTGGACTGCGCCGAGGTCTGCCGCCAAACCGGTGCGGTGCTGGCAGGGTCAGTTTCCACGCTGAACATCGGCAGGGGAGCGGGACTGCCCGAAGAGCGCCTTTACCTTGCCAATGCAGGAAGCATTTTCTCGTGGGGAAAGTTCCGGGTCACCTTCCTGCCGTGGAAGCACTCTTTCCCGCGCTTCTATCCCGGTGAGATCGTCACACCGCTCGTCCCCCCCGTGCCGGTCTCGGCTTACCGCGAAGGCGGCACGTTTGCCCTGTTCATCGAACATCCCGCCGGCAGTCTGCTGATTCTTGAATCGGCGGGAATACTGCCGGGCGCGCTGAAGGGCATCCGTACGCGGGCGGTGCTTCTGGCGGTTGCAGGTTTTCCGCGCCTGCCTGCAGGGCGCGAGCGCCTGTTCCGTGAAGCCGTCCTCAACACCGGCGCTCAGCGGGTTTTTCCCATCCATCACGATCATTTCTTCCTGCCGCTGGACAATCCCCCGGTACTTCTGCCCGGCAGTCGCGCAGTCATGGACTGGCTGGAACGGCGCTGTCGGCAGGAAGGTATTGGTTTTGAGGTCTTGCCGCCGTGGGAGCGCACCGCGCTTTTTTAACGGCGGGTTTTTTAAGGTAGAATCGGTATATGGTTCGAATTGAGAAAATTAAAGAGATCCGCCCGCGCCTGCTGGATGAATTTAACCTGAAAGAATTTGTGCCGCGCACCCCGGCAATTGCCGAAGCCTACCGCTGGGGCAAAGAACTGCATGCCGGGCAAATGCGCCTGAGCGGCGAGCCTTACTTTGAAACGCACTGTGCCTGGGTGGGCGCGTTTCTGGATAAACTGGTAGAAAACGAAGCCTGGACGATTGCCGGACTGCTCCACGACAGCGTGGAAGATTCCGGCGAAAGTCTGGAGCGCATCCGCGAACACTTTCCGGGCGCACTGGGCGAGCAGGTTGCCTTCATTGTGGATGGGGTGACCAAACTCTCTGCCCCGCGCGATGGGCGCTCGCGCGAGATGGAAACCCTGCGCAAACTGGGCATGTTCCGCGACCCGGGCGTCTTTCTGGTCAAACTGGCAGACAAAACCCACAACCTGCTTACCCTGGAACACATGCCCCCTGCCAAACAGGTGCAGAAAGCCACCGAAGCCATCCGTGCCTACGGCAAACTGGCGGGCATCCTCAACTGCCATCAGTGGCGCTGCTGGCTGGAAGACCTGGCATTCCCCTTTGCCGAACCGGACACCTACGCCTATGTCAAAGAACATGTGGACGCCGACCCGCGCCTGCGGTTGGAATTCATCCAGCCCTTGCTCAATCAACTGGGCGGGCTGATGGAGAAAGTGGGGATTGACGGGCGTGCCACCATCTTTGTCAACGGCTACTGGCAGGTATGGCAAAAACTGCGCCGCATGGCGCGTTCGCGCAAAGCCCCGCTGAACAATTTTGCCATGGTCAACGATCTGGTCAGTTTCCGCCTGGTGGTGGATGGGGATAACAAAGATGCCTGCTATGCCCTGCTGGGAGCGGTGAATACCTTCTTTGGCCCCTATCTGGACAACGACCGCTTTGATGATTTTATCGCCTATCCGCAGAACGGGTATCGTGCCTTACAGGTCACCGCTTACCTGCCCGATTTTGGCGCGGTGGAAGTTGCCATTGCTACCGAAGAAATGGAAGGCGAGAACATGTGGGGGGTGGTGGACTGCATCCGCAAAGGGCGCGATACCAGCCAGTACAATCCGGTGGAAATTCTCACCCCCAGCGGCGGCGCACGCTTCCTTCGAGAAGGCTCCAGTGTGCTGGACGCTGTGGCATCGATTCAGCAGGAAATGTTGCTGGATAAAATCAGCGCGGTCAAGGTCAATGGAGCGCTGGCGCGCCTTTCCGACCGCGTGCGCCCCGGCGATGTGGTGGAAGTGGTCACCAGCGGCAAGCGGCTCATTCCCAGCGAGGACTGGCTGGGCTTCGCCAACGAGACCACCGCCCGCCTGCTACGCATGGTGCTGGCAACCCAGTCACTCAAGAAAGATGCCGAAATTGGGCGCGCCAGACTTCAGCCGGTAATTGCCGAAGAGGGCATCCTGGCGCTGGAAGACGTGCAAGCCCTGGAAACCGACCGCATGGATAACCTGCTGGAAGAACTGGGGTGTTCCAGTCTGGAAGACCTGTACGTTGCCGTGGGTGGCGGCGCGGTGCGCCTGGACGATTTCCGCAAAGCCCTGTGCAAGGTGGGCATCACCCGCGAGCAACTCGGCTGGGTGACGGTCAACATTGCCGCCGACCCGGCAGAAAACCGTCCCGGGGTGCTGGCGCGGCTGGCGGGGTTGGTCTCCAAACACAACGGCAACATCCTGCGTTCGGTCAATAACACCCTGCCCGAAGGTGGTTTTACCCTGCGCCTGGTGGTGACCTTCCCGCAGGCGGAGTACAAAGACGCCATGGAAGAATCCTTCCGTACGTCGGGCATCGTCTTTAAATCTCTGCAGGTGGTTTGAAAGGAAGCAAATGAAACTGGGCGTTCTCTCCGACACGCACAACAACCTCACCGCCCTGGAACAAGCCCTGGCGCTTTTTCGGCAAGAAAAAGTGGACTGGCTGATTCACTGTGGCGATATCACCACCCCCGAAACCGCCTCGGCAATGGGGGAGTTTCCCGTCTGGCACGCGGTGGGCAACGGCGATTTTGCCAGCGGAGAAATCCGCGCGGTATTCCAGCGTTTCAACCCGCTCAATCAGTCAGCGCTGGTGGTTACCGGTGTGCTGGGCGGGATTTCCATTGCCGTCACGCACGGACATCTGCCCGGCAAGGTCACTGAACTGGTGCAGAGCGGGCAGTATGCCTATGTCTTTTACGGACATTCGCACCGCCGCAAAGCCCAAAAGGTCGGCAATACCTGGCTCATCAACCCGGGGGCGCTGGGCGGCTTGCGCCCCGAAGCCCCTTCGGTGTATCTGATTGATCTGGAAAGCGGCGACAGCGGGTTTTTCCTCGTCCCCGGCAGTTAGAGGCGCAAAAGCAATTTCAATTCTTTGAAGATGAACGGCAGGGCAACCACCCCGCCCCCAGCCATCGCCAGCGCACTGCCCAGCAGGGGAGAAGACAATACCTGGGCATTCAGCAGGGCAAAAGCAACACCCCCGCCCGCCAGCGCGGCGAACACTGCACGGGTCAGACTGTCGCCCAGGTGAATGAACCTGCCCGTTTGCCTTCCCAGCAAAACCAGCAGGAACACGGCTTGCGCGGTGAAGCACACCGCATCGGTCAAACTGATGCCCGCCGCCCCCAGCGGGCGGTACAACGCGCTTCCCAAGCCAATATACAACAACATGTTGCCAAACCCCGCCAGCATGGGGGGGATGGGACGCTGGCGGGCGTAGAACGAGCGCGCCGCCACTTCCATCAAAGAGTGTCCCATCAGCCCGGCAAGGAATCCGCGCGTTGCCCAGAGCAGGGTGGCGGCATGGGTGTCGTTCAGCGCAAAGACGGCTTGCATCAACGGACCCAGCCCAATCGCCAGCACTGCCGCAATCGGCAGGGTGATGCCGATAAGCACGCGCACGGCGCGCTGAACGGATTCATGAAACAGTCCTTCCTGCTTCTGCGCCGCCAGTTCCGAGAGCGTGGGAAGCATGGCGGTGGCAATGGCTGTACCGATGAGCGTTTCCGGTACCTGCTGAATCATCCAGCCGTAGGTCAGCGCGCTGACCGCGCCTTCGGGCAGGCGCGATGCCAGATTATCGCGCACCAGGAAGATGACCTGCACAAACCCCACGGTGAGGATGCGCGGCGCCATTAACTTAAGCACCTGCACCACCTGCGGATTGTCCAGCCCCAGCCCCATGCTCCAGCGGAAGCGGTAGCGAATCAGCGCGGGAATTTGAATGCCCAGATGCAGGAATGCTCCCAGAATTACCCCGCTCACCAGTCCGTACACGCCCATGCCCAGGGCGGGCAGGGTGATGCCCGCGATACGGTAGCCTTCGGCAGGCGAGAGGATGAGCGCGCCGAAAATCTGCCCGAAGTTGTAAAAAAGCGGCGCCAGCGCCGGAAAGAGAAAGTGCTGGTTGGCTTGCAGTGCCGACATCACCAGCCCGCTGAGCGAGAAAATCAGCGTGGCGATGAGGTTCAGGCGCATCAAATTCACCACTACCATCTGCTGTTGCATGCCAAACCCGGGAGCAATGCCCACCTCGGTGCGCACCAGCGGCACGGCAACCAGCGCCACGACAATGGAAAGCGCCGCGGTGACCAGAAACACCAGATTGGCAACGTGGGAAAACACCCGCCAGAGAGCCTCGCGTCCCTGAGTGGTCAGGGTAGCGGAGAGAACCGGGATGAGCGCCATGGCAAGCGCCCCGCCGGAGATGACCGCGTAAATCAGGTCGGGAACGTTGTTGGCAACGTTGAAGGCATCCAACTCCGCCGAGAAACTGAACTGGCGGGCAATAATCACCTGACGAAGGAAGGCGGCGGCTTTATCCAGCGCGAAACACACCGCCAGCAAAATGGAAATGCGCGTCAATCGGGACATGGGCTAATGATAACACAACCGCCGTGCGGTGAGCCTTTCCCCCTTGGCGTTCTTTGCGTCTTGGCGGTAACTCTGCCCGCGTGCCTCGGCAGGCTCAGGACGTGCTCTTTGCACAGTGACGGTCTCCCCCAATCATCTCCGGGAAGAAAAACCTGAAATCAAAAACCACCCGTCCAGAGGGCGGACGGGTGGTTGAACGAGCATTTTCGAAAATTACAGCCCGGCGGCGCGGCGCAAAATTTCGGCTTTGTCGGTGCGCTCCCAGGTCAGGTCCAGATCATCGCGCCCGAAGTGACCGTAAGCCGCCACCTTGCGGTAAATGGGTCGGCGCAGGTCCAGGTCGCGGATGATAGCGCCGGGACGCAGGTCAAAGGTCTCGCTGATGAGTTGCGCAATCTTCTCATCAGGAATCTTGCCGGTGCCGAACGTCTCCACATTGATGCTCAGCGGGCGGGCAACGCCGATGGCATAGGCTACCTGTACTTCACAGCGGCTCGCCAGTCCGGCGGCAACCACGTTCTTGGCTACCCAGCGCGCGGCATACGCACCCGAGCGGTCCACCTTCGTGGGATCTTTGCCGGAGAAAGCCCCGCCGCCGTGGCGTCCCATACCGCCGTAGGTGTCCACGATGATCTTACGTCCGGTCACACCGGCATCGCCCATCGGACCGCCGATGACAAAGCGCCCGGTGGGGTTGACGAAGACCTTCATGTGGTCGTCCACCATGTTCTCGGGCAGAGTGGGCAGAATGACATGCTCCAGCACCGCCTCGCGGATTTCGGAGTGGGAAACTTCGGGAGCGTGCTGAGTGGAAATCAGCACGGTATCCACCCGCACGGGCTTGCCGTAGTGATATTCCACCGTCACCTGGCTCTTGCCATCGGGGCGCAGCCAGGGCAGGGTGCCATTCTTGCGCACTTCCGCCAGACGGCGGGTGAGTTTGTGAGCGTAGTAAATGGGGGTGGGCATGAGGGTGGGGGTTTCATCGCAGGCATAACCAAACATCATGCCCTGATCGCCTGCGCCGATGGCTTCAATTTCCGCTTCGGTCATCTCGCCCGATTTGGCTTCCAGCGCTTTGTCCACGCCCATGGCAATATCGCCGGACTGGTTGGCAATGGCGGAAAGCACCGCGCAGGTGTTGCCGTCGAACCCTTTGTCGGTATTGTCGTAACCGATCTCCAGCAGGACTTTGCGCACCAGTTCATCGAAGTTCACAAAGGCTTTGGTGGTGATTTCACCCAAGACCATGATGAACCCGGTTTTGGTGGCGGTTTCACAGGCAACCCGGGAATAAGGGTCCTGCTCCAGACAGGCATCCAGCACAGCATCGCTGATTTGATCGCAAATTTTGTCAGGATGCCCCTCGGTGACCGATTCAGAGGTGAACAGGTAACGAGGCATATTCATGAAGGTGAGGCTCATTTCAACAACACTCCTTACAAAGTTTTTTGACAAAAAAATTCCCCTTGCGGTGTACACACGAGGGGCAACAGAACATTCGTCAAAAGCGGCTGCCCTCTCATCTTCCAGTACATCCGTCTGACGGAATTAGCACCTTAAGGTCGTGCGTCTCTCGACGGACTCCCCCAGGTTGCCGAGGTTTCACAGGGCCGGTCCCTCCACCTCTCTGGATAAGAGTGCCGTAAGGGGCTATTCAATTTTGGGCGATATTATCATGAATCGAGGGGAATGTCAAATCAGGTAGCAGGAAAAAGTGGGCAAAAGTCATTTTGCAAAACGCGCATTTTTCGCTATACTGTGTATATCCACATGCTCAGCGGGAATCATGGAAAGGAGAGGGTATGCAGTTCAAGGTACGCGATTGGATGATTGATCTGGTCGTCATGGTCGAACCGGATTTGCCGGTCACGGAAGTGCTGGCAACCATGCGGCGACGCTACATTCACAGCGTCATCGTCAATAAAAGCGCTGAACACCCTGAGTACGGGATTATCACCTCGACGGATATTTGCGACAAAATCGTTGCCGCAGGGCGCAACCCTGCTAAAATTAAAGCCGCGGAAATCATGAGTTCTCCCATCATCACCGTCTCGCCGGAGATGAAGATTGACGAATGTGCCAAACTGATGAGTGAAAAGGGCATTCACCACCTGCCGGTGGCGGATAAAGCCGGAAACGTCATCGGCATGATCTCAGCCACCGATTTCCTGGTGGTTGCCGAAGCCATGGGACGCGATGGCGATCGTTCGATGAGTTAAGTCGGTTCACCCAGGTCGACAAAAGGGCGGGAAAGTCTCCCGCCCTTTTTTGCTGCTGGTAATTTTGGATATTTTTTGTTATGATAGTAAACAATGAAAGCGTTCTGGAAAGTTGTTCTCGTTTGTGTCCTCTCGCTGAATGGACTTCTTTTTCTGCGGTCTCCCTCGCAGGCACAAGCCGGAAGCCCCGAAGAGTTAATTGCCGCGGTCAATGCCCTGAGAGCGCAGCGGGGCTTACCCGCGCTGACGGTCAGCACTGCCCTGATGAGCGCCGCCCAATCCCATGCCGAATACCAGGCTTCTATCCAGACCATCACCCACACGGGTGCCGGGAATACACGCCCGAAAGATCGTGCCATTGCCGCCGGGTACGGCGGGGGAGCCGTCGTCTTCGTTTCCGAGAACATTGCCGGGGGCACCAACCTTTCGGTGCAGGACGCTATCACCCTGTACTGGTCGGATGATGTGCACATGAACACCATGCTCAACCCCAACTTTCAGCACATTGGCGCAGGAGTGGCTTTCTCCGGGGAGATGGTGTACTACACCCTGGTCGTGGGCAGTACCAGCGGGACAAGCAATGCCCTCAATACCCTGCCTGCGCTGAACACCCCCACCCTCACCCTTACCCCGCCACCCGTGCCTGCCTCTGCGCAGGAAACGGTCACCCCGCCAGCCGCCGCGATCTCCACCCCGGACGAATCTCAAATGTACGAAGTCCAGCCGGGAGATACCCTGTGGGGTATTGCGGTGACCTATCAGGTCAGCATGGACGATCTCAAACGCTGGAATAACCTGCCGGCTACGCCCAATCTCTGGCCCGGCGATCGACTGATTGTCCAGCCTTCCTTTACCCCTGCCCCTTCTGCAACCGAAACACCTCTCCCCACCGTTACTCCTACCGTGGCTTTCACCGCTACCCCTATGCCAACCATCATCGTACCGGTGACCGCCATCACCCTGACCCCCACACCTGAAACAGCCCCTTTGTCCTCAGGGTCTTCTCCCCTGCTCTTTATCGGCATCGGGCTGATTGTACTCTCGGTGTTGGGGATGATTCTGCTTTTTGTAGGGAAATTGCAAGGAAAATAATCCAGATTCTTATTTTCTTTTTATATTTTTCTGTTATCATCCATGCGTGTAAGGTTGTCTTACAGCATTGAGGGGCGTATAATACGCCACTGGTTCAAAATGAAATTTTTCAAGACTCATCGAGTCTGTTTGTGAGGTGAACGTATGCCAGTCTATACCTATCGGTGCGAATCCTGCGGGTTGCAGTTTGATCATACCCAGAAGTTCAGCGATCCTCCGCTGACCGAGTGTCCGGAATGCGGGGAACCGGTGCGTAAAGTCTATCAGCCAGTGGGCATTGTCTTTAAGGGGTCGGGTTTCTATGCCACCGATCACCGCTCGCCGTCGGGTAACGGCAAGAGCCGTTCCGAAAGCAAGTCCACTGAGAAGAGCGCTTCAGACTCGAGCAGTTCTTCCGAGAGCAAAGATTAATCTTTCTTCTTTCCAATTCTTGAATAGCCCGGCAACCCCTGCCGGGTTTTGTTTACCCGAAGCACGGGTTAGAATTTGTAATACAATTGTTGCGTTTTTTGGCATTCCACCTCTTTACATGACACATAAAAAATTCTATATTGTACAAAGTACACAAAATTGCTCTGTTGCAATCATGGTTGAAATGTGGTAAACATACGGTATGACCACACGAGAAAGCAGATACGTCCGAGTGGCGAGGATCGCCTACCGGCTTGCCAAACAAGCATTACCGATGTATTCACATGCCAAGAGTCCCCATCACTTCACGTTGCCGCAGTTGGGGGCCTGTGTTTTGTTGATGTTCTACCTGAATCTCAGCTATCGCGACATGGAAGAATGGCTGCTGGCAAGCGATGCGGTTGGTAAGGAGCTGGAATTACCGCGTGTTCCCGATCATACGACCCTGCAACGTACCTACGCCAAGATACGCAAAGCGGATTGGATGCGCATGAACGAGACCTTGCTCGAGGAAATCGGACGGCCTGAAGAAGAAGGGGTGGCTGCCGATAGTACCGGCTTCTCACCCGGCCCGGCCAGTTCTTACTACCAAAGCCGTTCGGGAAAAGCCTATCGCCACTGGGCGAAGGGCGTTTATGCCGTTGGAATTGTCTCGCAATTCATCCTTGCGATGCAATCCGGCTGGGGTCCAGGTAGCGATGCCCCTTATCTGGGCTATCTGCGCCGCAAAGCCAGGCGGTTTGCCAAACGTCGGGCTTGGGTCTTGCTGGCCGATTCAGGGTTCGATGGTCGGACTGTCCGGCCTCAAGACTTGATTCCACCCGTTCGGCGAGGTGGAAATTTGCTGGCCCCTGAACGACGAGCAAGAAGCGAGCTTGTCTCTGCGGCTCGCCTGGATGGTCTCTATGGTCAACGCTGGAAGACCGAAACCGTGAATTCGGTCATCAAGCGCAAATTCGGGCAAGCCATCCGCTCGCGGAAACGCAGCCTGCAAAACCGAGAACCGATTATCAAAGGACTGGTCTACAACATACACCGCTAGGTGTATCTCTTCCTAACCTATCTTTGCAACAGAGCAACACAAAATCACAATCAGGTTGCCACACAGGGAGTGAGGGGGGCACGGATGCAACAAAGGGGCTGGTTCTACCGCTGGATTCTGTTAGGGTTCGCCTTAATCTTTCCCATGCTTGCCTGCAGTCTTCCGACTTCGCAACAGGGAACCCTTCTTTCTTCCCAAACCGACATTCCCCTGGATCCGGTGTTTGTGGAGTTTTACCAGAATCTTGGCGGGCGGGCAGTGCTGGGCAGAGTCCTGTCTGCTCCATTTGATGATGGACAGAAACGCTATCAGTATGTCGAAGCCGGACTTGTAGCGTATGATCCCACCCAGATGGAGCCCGGCAAACGCATTCGTTTTGAACCATTGGGATTGGAATTGCAGGTGCACGACGATACCGATATTCCTGTGATTCACGATGAAACCCATGATTTACTGGTTGAAGGCTACTGGGTCTATTCCGAGTTTGTGGAAACCTACAAACGGCTTTCCCTGTTTGCCGGCTCGCCGCTGACGCATGTCCGTTTTAACCATCAGTACGCGCGCTACGAGCAGTTTTTCGAAAATCTGGGCTTTTACCGTGAATTGAAAGATGCCCCCGGTACGGTGCGCCTGCTGCCTTATGGGGCGTATCTCTGCGGGGTGGGTTGTTCGCAACGCTCACAGGAATACTGGAACATCGTTCAGAACGGGTTGATCATGCAACCCTTTGAACGTTTTGTGAACGCACAGAAATGGGAGGCGCTGGGCAAACCGCTCGCCGCTCCCACCATTACTCCGGAAGGGATGCTTGAGCAGGTCTATGAGAATGCAATCCTGTATGCCCCGGTGGATCGCCCGGCGGACATTGCCATGCGTCCGTTGACCTTGTGGCTGGGCAAGGTGTCCCCTCAAACGCCTTACCCGTACCGTGAACAAGCCGGGACGGTTTTCTACCCTGTGGAAGATCATCTGGGTTTTCTAGTGCCGCAAGAGGTGGATGCGCTCATTGTGCGTTTGGGCGGGGTGCGCAACAGCGGCAAGCCGCTGGGCGATGCTCAGCAGGTAAGCGGTGAGGGGGTGTACCGGCAGTGTTTTGAAAACTATTGCGTGGATTACCAGCCCACAGCCCCGGCAGGGCAGCGCGTTCGCCTGGTACCTCAGGGAGTAGAATACGCCCAGCGCCTCGCCGATCAGTTAACCCTGCCCAGAGCCTTTACCCCGGAGACGGTAAACCTGTTGGTCTCCGAAGCCTACCCACAGGTGAGCGACTCCGATCATCAGGTTCTGCAGATGAACGTCTTTTACCGCCAAAGCGGGGAACCCATGTATCTGGTCTCCGGCACAGCCACCGTGACCCTGCCCGGGCGTACGCTGACTCTCTCATTGCCGCCGACCAACCGCAACGGGGCTTCTTCGGTCACTCTGCCACCGCTCAAAGGGGTGAGCAACCTCAGCGTCATTGAGTATCAGATTTGCCTGGAATTGCCCTCACCAGCGCCTATTTGCCAGAGCGATACCTTTGTGGTGTTCAACGCGCCATAGAGAGCAGGGTTTACTGGGCTTTCATGAACAGACGGAAGCGCTGCTCACTCTGCAGAGTGGGCAGTTTCTTTTTCACCCGGTCTGCCAGTTCGGCGATAGCCTGGGAAATATCCGCGTTGGGATTGCTGATCATCAGTGGGTTGCCCAGGTTGGCGGCTCGCAGGGCGCTTTCCTGGTCTTCGGGGATGAACAGTTCCACCGGATGGTTGAGCGTCTCGCTGATTTTTTTGGTGGTCAGCGGGCTCTCCGCGCGGTATTTGTTGATGACCAGCATGAGACGGTCGCGTTTCATGCCCAGACTGTCCCACACTTCCAGGAATGAGCGCAGAGACTTGATGCAGGCAATTTCCTGCGTGCCCACCAGCACAATCAAATCGGCGAGATCCAGCGCTGCCAGGGTGGACTCGTTAATGTACGAAGAGGTGTTGATGACCATATGGTTATACAGGTTGCGGGTGTATTCCAGCACGCGGCAAATTTGTTCGCCGGAAAGCGCTTCGGAGATCACCGGATGTTTGGGCGCTGCCAACAGGTACAACCCCGATGAGCGGTGCAGAATCATGCACTCTTTGACCACCTTGGGATCCAGGTCATAGGCAATGGGCGTTAAGTCCATCAGCGAGAGACGCCCCAATTCGTTGAAGAGGATGTCCACATCGCCGTACTGCAGACAGGCGTCAATGAGGGCAATCTGGCTCTCGTTATCCCGCAGTGCCAGCGCCAAATTGTTGGCAATGGTGGTTGTGCCAGAGCCACCTCGCGGGCTGTACACGGTGATGACATCGGCACGCATGCCAAGTTCCGGCAGTTCCGAGCGGTTTTCCACCGTTGCATACGGACTGTAACTGACACGTTCCCGCGCCGCCAGTTCGCTGGCGCGCAGGATGGCTTCGCGAAATTCGCCAATCGAAACATCATGCGCCAGGAAATCTGAAGCCCCATTGCGCAGGGCGCGCAGGACGGTGTCGTAGTGCTTGTCCTGCGAGACAATGATGACCTGGGTGGCAGGATAATCGCGGCGGATAATTTCGGTAAAACTGATGCCGTCAATATCGGGCAGGTGTTCTTCTACCAGCATCACATCCGGCTTGGTTTCGGAGACCATCTCCAGGGCTTCCTGCGCCGTGGTGATGAAATCAATGACCTCGATATTCTCAATCAGCGAGAGCAGTTTGCGGAAAGTCTTAACGGCTTGGATATTGTTTTCAACAACCAGCACACGGGTAACGCGTTGCGGACTCATGGTTTCCCTCTTCAGTTCATTGGGGTTATTTATATTGTACATGGGATGTCCTGAATGGAAATGGCGTTTGAAGAGTTGCAAGGAATCAGTAATGTTTTTTTGCAAAGGATGTCGCTATAATAACCGTAGGGCAATTTAGCGTTGGCTTCTGGTAAAAGTTATGGGAGAAAATGTGGATCAGGCAACCAGTCTTCAATACGATCTCAAAGAGAACCTTCCACCCGCAGAATCCTCACAGGGGTTGACGGCGGCGTTGAAGGAATGGCAACACCTGCGTCAGGAACTTGGGGGATATCCGGAAAAAATTCAGCAAAAACTGGTGGAACTGGAAGCAGGACTGAACGATTACCGCCTGTTCATCAGCAAACTGGATTACAAAGCCGCCGACACCGACCGGCGGGTGTGGGATTTGTTCAATCACATTCTTCAGGAAAAAAGCCGTCTGGAACAGGATATGCACTCGCGCCCGCTTTTCCTGCGGCGGGTGAAAGACCTGCGGCAGTTAAAGGAAGCCTGGCAAAAACTCTTTGCCGATCAGGAAGCCCTGCTGGAGATGCTGGCACAGGCTCCCGCCGAACTGGAAGAATACAACCAGAAACAACTCGAAAAAGAACTCCAGCACAAGGAAGAATTGCGCCGCCAGGAATTCATCCAGCGCATTTCCTCGGCGCGGCGCTCGCTCGATTTAGGCATTGCCTACCTGGAACAACTGAACCGTGAGGGCAGGGTCACTTTTGGCTCACAAGTCCTGCAACTGGAAGAGGCTCAGCGGATCTGGAATGAGCGCCTGAACAAGATTTTTGAAGATGAACGCTCTGGAGCGTTATCTCCGGATGACGTCATCCTGCAAATTTACAACCTCGAGTCCATGATTCGCGAACTGCCCGCCCTTTCCATGCGCGTTCGCGAGGTAGAAGAAAAATTCACTCGCCTGGTAACGCGCCACGATATGCTGGCGTCTTTAGGGAAGACGGTGATTCCCTCCAAAGAAATTGCTCGCATGACCATCAAACTGCATGAACAAATTCCGCAGTTGTGGGCAAATGGCGACCGCCAGGAACTGGAACATGCTGTCGAGGTGCTGGAGAGTTTCGTCTCCACCTACGAGGGCACCGTGGAGACAGAACTGACTTATCTGGAGCGCCGCCGACCCGGGGCTACCCGTACGCTGGTTGCCACGCCTTCTTCTGAGGGCAGCGAAGATGTTTTTGCTCAGGTCAGCGCCATGGCGCGTTCGCTGATTTCTGCCATTGAGGCGCGTGACCGCTTCCTGCGCGGACATTCCGAGCAGGTGAGCGTGCTGGTGCGCAAAATGGCAGCCGCGGCGGGTATGAACAAGACCGACGCCGATTTTCTGGTGCTTGCGGCACTGATGCACGACGTGGGCAAGATTTCCGTCCCCGAAGCCGTCCTCTCCAAGGTAGAGCCACTCACTGAGGACGATTGGCATCTGATTCAGATGCACCCGTACTACGGCGCACAGATTCTCAAGCCGATTGATGCTGTGGCGCGCATCGTGCCATGGGTGTATCATCACCATGAGCGCTGGGACGGGCGTGGTTATCCCGATCACCTCACCGGGCGGCAAATCCCCGTGCAAGCCAGTTACATCAGCGTTGCCGAAGCCTATGCCGCTATGCTGGTGGAGATGCCCCACCGCCCTGCCATGAGCAAAGAAGAAGCCCTGAGCGAACTGCGCCGCAACGCCGGCACGCAATTCAACCCGGAAGCCATCGAACTGCTCGAAACTGTTCTCAATAACAGTGAAGAAAAGGCTGTGGTTAACGGGGCAAGCCCGGTTTCTGAGGAATAAACGGTTTCTCTGACCTTTTGGGGCGCTGTTCGGCACGGGAAACCGGGAGGGAACAGCGCCATTTCTTTTTCTACGGTAGAATAAAGACATGCGTTTTGACGTCTTTACCCTTTTCCCCGGGTTGATTGAACCCTACATTAATGAGAGTATTCTGGAGCGGGCGCGCATGCGCGGTTTGCTGGAAGTGCACGTCCACGATATCCGCGCATATGCCACCGATCGTCACCACGTGACCGATGAACCTCCCTATGGCGGTGGTGGCGGCATGGTGATGAAGTGCGAGCCTATTTTCAATGCCGTCGAGTCGGTGCTGGGTGCACCACCTGCCTGCCCGGTGATTTTGCTCACCCCGCAGGGCAGGGTTTTTACCCAGCAGGTTGCCATGGAATTGTCGCAGTATCCGCACCTGGCGCTGTTGTGCGGGCGCTACGAAGGTGTGGATGAACGGGTGCGCGAACATCTGGTCACCGATGAAATCTCCATCGGCGATTACGTCCTCACCGGCGGGGAACTGCCCGCCCTCATCCTCATGGACGCTATCACCCGCCTGATTCCCGGTGCCCTGGGCGACCCCGACGGCGCCATAGACGACTCGCACGCCAGCGGCTTGCTGGAATACCCCCACTACACCCGTCCGGCAGAGTTCCGTGGCTGGAAGGTGCCGGAGGTGTTGCTTTCGGGCAATCATGCCGAGATTGCCCGCTGGCGCAGACGGCAGGCACTTCTGCGCACCCTGCAGCGCCGCCCTGATCTGCTGGAAAAAGCCCCTTTGAGCGAAGAAGATCGCAAATTTCTGGAACAGGTGCGCAAGTCCCCGGACGAATCCGGGGCATAATCCTTTTTCACCCATCCCAACTCTGAGGAGGACTGCATGAAATTCAGCATCGGTCGAACATTTTTGCTGGGGTTCGGCTTCTTTGGCGTCAGCGTGATCTGGATGGTGTACAATGCCTTCGTCCCGCTGTTCCTTGCCAACCGTTTCCACATCGAGCCGTGGCTGATTGGCTTGTTCATGACCTTTGACAACTTTGCCGCGCTGTTTATCCAGCCGCCGGTGGGTGCATGGTCGGACCGTCTGCGTACGCCCATTGGACGTCGTATGCCCTTCATCCTCATCGGCGCGCCCATTGCCGCGCTGGTCTTTGGCTTGATTCCACTGGCTTCGGTTCTGCCTCTCTTCGTTGCCTGCACCAGCACGCTGATTCTGAGCATGGCGTTCTGGCGCACACCGGTGGTGGCACTCATGCCCGATATCACCCCCTCAGAATACCGCTCGCAAGCCAACGGCATTATCAACCTGATGGGTGGATTGGGCGCCATCCTGGGGACACTGGTGGGAGGTCCACTCTTTAATATCAATGAAGCCTATCCCTTCTGGATGGGATCGGCGCTGGTGATTCTGGCGGCGCTGATGGTTTTCATTTTCATCAAAGAGCCGAAAGAATATGAAACCACCTCGGAAGAGCAACCCTCATTGTGGCAGAGTTTGATCGATGTGCTCACCTCGCAGGAGCGCAGTGCCCTGCGTATTCTGCTGGCGATTTTTTTCTGGTTTGTCGCCTACAACGCCATTGAAGCCTTCTTTACCCTGTACGCTCAGAATCACCTGGGCTTGCCCGGCGGAGATGGTGCGCGCCTGCTGGGGCAGTTATCGCTGTTGTTCGTCCTCTTTGCTCTGCCTGCCGGTATGCTGGGTGGAAAATTTGGGCGACGCAAGGTCATCATGAGCGGCATTATCCTTCTCTCCGCCTGCATGCTGGGCATGTACTTCCTGCCGCCCGAAACCCTGCTGATCCAGATTACCCGCCTGCCGGTGCTGGGTGTGGTGCCGGTGGTGGGAGTGATTTTGATGATTGCCGGTATTGCCTGGGCAATGATTAACGTCAACTCCCTGCCAATGGTTGTGGATATGACCGATCAACTGCGGGTGGGTACGTACACCGGCTTGTACTACCTCTTTTCCACCCTGGCTGCCATTGCCGGTCCTAACCTCAATGGCTGGATTATCCAATTGACCGGCAAGGACTACAGCAATACCATGCTGGTCGGTCCGCTGTTTATGCTGGTTGCCCTGGTGATGATGCTGGGCGTGCGTCGCGGCGAAGCGAAAAGTGTACCTTCAGCATAAAAACCTTGTGATTTTCATCAGAAAAAAAGGGCGTTTCTCATACTTGCATCCATCAGGAAAGCGCATTATACTCTTCTATACAGTTACCGGTAGCCAGAGTTGGATTGTTGTTAGACAATCTCTCTGGTTTTCCGTGTAACTTAAAACCCTAATTCTCAGTGGAGGAGAATCATATGAAAAAGTTTTCCCTCGTGCTGGCTCTGGTGCTGGTTCTTTCGCTCGTTCTGAGCGCGTGCACCACGCCCCAGGCGACCGCCACTCAGGCGCCTGAAAAGAAGTTGATTTGTCAGGTCACCGACACCGGTGGTATTGACGACAAATCCTTCAACGCCACCGCCTGGAAGGGCGCTCTGCGCGCGCAAGACGAACTGGGCTTTGAAGCCAAGTACCTGGAGTCCAAAGAAGTCGCCGATTACGAGAAGAACCTGAACGCCTTCATCGAAGAGAAGTGCGATCTGATCGTGACCGTCGGCTTCCTTTTGGGCGACGCCACCAAAGCTGCGGCTGAAGCCAACCCCGATTTCAAGTTCTCCATCGTGGACTTCTCCTATGATCCGCCTATCAGCAATGTGGTGGGTCAGGTGTTCGCCACCGATGAAGCTGCCTTCCTGGCTGGCTACCTGGCCGCCGGCATGACCAAGACCGGCAAGGTCGGTACTTTCGGCGGTCTGCCCATCCCGCCCGTGACCATCTTCATGGATGGCTTCGTGCGCGGCGTCAAATACTACAATCAGGTGAAAGGCACCAGCGTGGAAGTGCTGGGTTACGACCTGGCTGCCCCCGACAAGGGCTTGTTCACCAACTCGTTCGATGATCAGACCAAGGGTAAAGAGTTCGGCATCACCCTGATGGACGAGGGCGCCGATATCATCATGCCCGTGGCTGGGCCTGTGGGTCTGGGCACCGCCGCCGCTGTCAAGGAACGCGGTAACGCCCTCATTATCGGCGTGGACTCCGACTGGTTCCTCACCGCTGAAGGCTATCAGGACATCATCCTGACCTCGGTGTTGAAGAACATGGACGCCACCACGCTTGAGGTTGCCAAGCAGGTGAAAGATGGCGCCTTCAAGGGTGGCACGAACGTGGTCGGTACGCTCGCCAACAACGGTGTGGGCATTGCTCCGTTCCACAACCTCGACAGCAAGGTTCCCGCCGAACTGAAGGCTGAGATCGAGCAACTCAAGAAGGACATCATTGACGGCAAGATCAAACTCGCCGACATCAAATAAGTCCGCATGAACCTGTGAACAAGAGGGCGGCTGAAAAGCCGCCCTCTTTCTTTTCGGGTAACAAAGAACCATTCAAAAATGGCAGTTTTGCCTTGTTTTCCTTCCTGCAACCTTCGGCAGGCTCAGGGTACGCAGATTAACGTTTTCCGAGCGTGTCGAAGTGAACGCTTTTGGGCGCACACTTTCCCCTCTTTGCGTACTTTGCGCCTTTGCGGTAAAAACTTGCAATCCTTTTTTATCTCATCCTGATGAGACTCAAGAAATTTGGAAAGATGCTCAAAATAAACCCGGCTTTTTTGCCAGTTCGCTGAACAGAATCCCCAGCGAGTTGGATAACAGGGTATGCACGGCGCTGAACAGTTCCATCACTTGCGCGCGGGCATCCTCTTCTGCTCTTAAGAGAGGGTGCTGACGCAATTCCGCCTGTTTTTCAGCATACAGTTCCAGTTCCCCGCTTGCCGGGTAATATCCGCTGGCGCGACGCACGTTGAAGGATTCTTCCATCTCCTCTACCTCGCGCCGTAAATTTGCCAGTGCTATGTCCTCACGGACGGCACGCTGCACCGCCAGATAAGCCTGCACTTCCGGGGAGTTATGCAGGGCTTCGCCTAACCGGCGGGCGGGCTCGGCGTAAGGCTCGGGCAAAGTTTCGGGAAGGTTGAGCACCTCATCCGAAACTACGTGAACGGGCATCCCGCAGGCGTTCATCTCTTGATGGACGTGTTCCAGAAAGTCCACCCCCGCCGAACGGCTGATTTCCTGCACCACTGCTGAAAACAGGAAGCGCACGGCTTGCTCGGCGCGGCGGTAGGCGCGCATCACCGGCAGGGCTTCCACCTGTGACTGAAGAGAAGGGGCTTCTCCCTGATCGTAGCGGGTGCGTCCCTGACGGATGGCTACCAGCAAGCGGTGCACTTCAGCATTGCCATGCACCGTCTGAGCGGACTCTAAAAACCGTTGAAATTCTTCCGACTCGGCCAGCGCCTCGGCCAGATTCAGCGTAGCATGGCGAATCGGTTCTTTGTCCGGTTGTTGCAGAATGGCAGGCACAAAAGCAGAAAGGCTCATTCACCGCCCACATTTCGGAACAGGCGCACGTACACAGCCAGCCCAATGCCCCCAAGGACGAGCAGTGCTCCCAGCACCAGCAAGAGCGGCGAGCGCCCACCGCTCTGCGTCTCTCCAGGGGGCGGTTGGCGGACGCTGATTTGTGCACCAAAGTCAATCACCGAAACATTTCCCGCCAGCAGTTGAATCGGCACGCTGGTGGTTGTGGTTGGGTTGTACCCCGGTGGTACCGCCAGGCTGACGTTGTATTCCCCTTCCGGCACATCGGCAAAGCACAGCGGATTTTCCGGGTCATCGGTAGTTAAGCCGGAGAGGGAAACATTGCCAGAACGGTCGGTCACGCTCACTGCCCCGCCCAGAATCGGCGGTTCGCTATCCTCACGCACGGCATCGCCGTTCAGATCGGCAAACAGGATGACGCACACCTGACCGGTACCCCGCATGGGAGTGGGGGTGGGGAGCAGGGGGGTAGGGGTGATATCGGGTGCAAGGGTTGGCGTGGGTTCGGGGGTAACCACCCCTAAAAGCAGTTCCTGTCCCTGCACCAGTGTACAGGCAGAATCCAGGTTGTTGAGTTCGCGCAGGGTTTGCACCTTCACGCCGGTGAGCAGTTCAATCCGCAGGCAGTTATCGCCCGGCTGGACGATGTAAAGGATACGTCCATCTGGCTGAGGTGTAGGCGTCTGGTAGGTGACCTGCTCCAGGGGCTGAGCCGTAGCAGGTGAAACTGTGCCGGTCAGCATCAGTCCGATCAGCAGGCATAAGGCAAGAGCAATGGTAAAAAGGCGAAAATTCCTGTCCATACTTCAGGATTATAACATGCCCGCCGATTACCAGACGCGCTCCATTTCGGGGTTGTCGCGCGGACGGCGCCCAACCTTTGCCATATCCACCCACTCACCGTGTACCTTGACGCGCACCACGTCAGCGGTGAAGTCGGTGACTGTAGGTCCATGGTTGTTGAAGAGCGAGGAACCCACCGCGTAGATATCCACCGGTACGCCCAGTTTTTCGAAGCGGCGGATTTTATCGGGGTTGAAACCGCCCGAGACCACGATTTTCACCCCCCGGCAGTACTCACGGGCGCGCTCCACCCATTCCGGGGGCACATCCCAGGTTTCGGCGGCGTTGTCCAGTGCCTGACGCACCAGGAACACCAGCCGTGGGTTGACGCCCAGGTCCAGGTCCGGGTCACCCAGCGGCGGAACGGAGATATCCCGCAGGCTTCCGCTGGTATCCAGGCGTACTCCGTACAGGCGGTAACGTTCGGCTTCGTCGGGCTTGCCTTCTTCAATTAAAGCGCGGTAGCGGTCGAACATCTTACGGCACACCCGTAGCGAGTCGCCCACGCAATCGTTGTTGAAGTCCACCAGGGCAATCCGGGGAATGCTCTTGGGGAGCACTTCGGAAAATGCCAGCATGGCTTCTGCTGTATCACCCAGGAAACTGGCAATCGCGGCATGGGCAATGGTGCCGCCGCCGTAGCCGCCCCACCAGTCGCCCTGGGCATCGGTGGAGACAAACGGTCCCAGCGTGCTGGCGTAATCCATGTTGAAGCGCTGAACGGCAATGTTGTAGGCATAGCCATCTGCCGCCTGCACCTCGTGGACATCGAAGCGCGCCGGGAAGAACAGCACGGGCTTGCCCCGCGCGGCAATGAGCGTCTCATAAACATTGGTAGCAACCCGGCTGGCGCGGGTGAGGATGCCCAGCGTGGGCGTTTCCAGCATGGCAAAATCGCGGTAGCGCCCGCGCACGCGCATCACCGGCGTAATGTTGAGCGGGTCGCCGTTGTAGTGCACCAGCGCGCCATCGTGCACTGCCCACACTTCCAGTTGTTCATGGGTATCCACGAAGTGGTCACCGTCCCAGTAACCGGTGCAGTGCTTCAGCATGGTCAGGGCTTTGTCTACCCCGACAACGATGGTTGTGCCCGGTCGGCGTGTAAACCACTGCATTTCTACTTCAATATCGCCCACCAGCAGGTCATTGGGAGCCATGTGGGGGGGCAGGTTGGGTTTATCGCCCCGATAGAGGTACTTGCGGCGTGACAGTTCATTGAGCATTACGGCGATATTGACAAAGTACTTATCGCTGTACCAGCCACGGCGCATACGCTCAATATCTAATTTAAAGGTACGGTTGTCCAACCGCTGACCGTCAAAGATGCTCATAGGGTTGTTTTTATCCTCCGCTCAGTGGGAGTACTACGGTGAAGGTGGAGCCGGTTCCTACGGCTGAATCGACCCAGATGCGTCCTTCGTGTGCTTCCACGATGGACTTAACAATTGCCAGCCCCAAGCCGGTTCCGGAAACATCCGGCGCGGCGTTGCTGGCGCGGTAGAATTTGTCGAACACGTAGGGCAGGTCGATGGGCGGAATGCCGATGCCGTTATCGGACACCTGGAAGAGCAGTTGATTGCCTTCTACCCGCAGGGAGACCTGGATTTTTCCACCCTGGGGAGTGTATTTGATGGCGTTGTCCAGCAGGTTGTCCACCATCTGGCGCATCTGCACCGGGTTGGCGAGCAAACTGGGCGCCTGAGCAGGCAGGTCTAACTGCAGGGTATGCCCTTTTTCGCCCAGGGCTTTCTTGAAACCTTCCACGCTGTAACGGATGATGGCGTCGAGGGCTACCGGCTCTTTGCGGGTATCGAAGCCGGCTTCGATGCGTCCCAGGTCGAGCAAATCGTCCACCAGGCTGGTGATGTTGTGCACGCTGACCTGAATGCGACGGATGAAATCGCGTTGCAGATCGTTGACCGTCCCTACCCGTTCGATGAGTTCCACGTATCCCAGAATTGCCGTAAGCGGCGAGCGCAGGTCGTGCGAAACCGTGTGGACGAAATCGCTCTTGATCTGATCCAGTTTCTTCAGGCTGGTGATGTCCGAGAAGGTCAGGGCAATGCCCACTTCGGGGATGGGCGACACCCGTACGGTGAAGTACCTGCCGTCTTCTACCTGCACCTCAGTGCGGTCGGTGCCATTCTCCAACCCTTCCAGCAATTCCAGCAGAGCCGGATGGCTGAACACATCGCGGAAAGAACGTCCGGTCAAATGATTTTCGGGGAGAGAAAAAGCCTGCCGCACGGTTTGATTGACCAGCAAGAGGCGTTTTTCCCGATCCATCAGTACCACACCGTCCTGGACGTTGGTCAGCACGGTTTCCAGTTTGCGCCGCTCGGTAATGGTTTCGGTGTACAGGCGAGCATTTTCAATGGCAATGGTGGCAAACTCTGCCAGGGCTCCCAGCAGTTTGAGATGATGCTCGGTGAAGGGGATGCCATGTTGACGGTTATCCACCCCCAATACGCCAAAGGTGTGTCCGTGTACCGCCAGCGGCACATACAGCAAACTCTGTACCAGATATGTGGTCTTGATTTTTTGTGGGGTGCTGTCGTCCAGCAAAACCGGTTGACCGGTGCGGATAACCGTACCCGCCAGTGTGTCTTTCACCGGCAGGCGGAACGTGCGCACAAAGTCTTCATTAAAGTTGCGCGCGGCGCGCATGTACAGTTCTCCCGTTGCCGGGTCGAGCATAAGCAGACTGCCCTCTTCGGCACCGGTCATTTCCACCGCCGCGTCCACCACCGCGCTGAGCACATGATCCAGATCCAGGGAACTGACTACGGTGCGTCCCAGGCGGGCAAGGGTTTCCAGTTCGTCCAGGCGTTGCTGTAAACTGGCAGTGGCGCGGCGGGTCTCCAGCATGATGGCTTCGCGGCGCAATTTGCCAATTTCCAGTGCATGACGCAATACCCGCATGACATCATCGGTGCGCAGGGGCAGGGAGAGATATTCGATAAATCCCAGGCGCATGGCGGCTTTAAGTTTCTCGGGGTGATCGTGTTCCACGAAAAGCACGGCGGGGGCGGCAGGAAAACGCTGGCTGAGTTCTCGAGCCGTCTCCAGTTCGGCGCTCTCACCATCCATTTTTTCGGAGATGAACATCATGGTGGGAGTCAACCCCGAGGGAAGGGTTTTGAGGCTGGCGCGATCCGCGCAGACAAACACGCCGTACCCCATGGATCGAATAATCCGCTCCAGCAGGAAGTTAACCTGTGGATTGGGGGTAGCAATCAAAATCGTATCGGTCGCTTGAGGTATCATGTGTTACGGTTTACCCGAAAGTTGAAGTGCAGGGGGCAGGGTGAGGTGGAAAGCGGTGCCTTTCCCGCTCTGACTTTCCAGCCAGATTTTTGCTCCCTGGCGGCTGAGAATTTCCTGAATCAACCCCATGCGGATGCCCAACCCGCTGAAGCGCGGCGCTGAGGGGGAAGTCATGGGGTAAGTATCATTCATCACGCGCTCCACATCTGCCTGGGGCAAAACAACCCCTGCGATGCGTACCACGAGGTGGACGTTTCCATCTTTTTCTCGTTCAAGGCGAATCACCACCGGAGCGCCCGAATCGTTCAGTCGCATGGCCGTTGCCAGCAAACTATCCAGCACCGGCTCCAGCAATCCCGCTTCCACATTCACGGTCACACTTTCGGGGGGCAATTCGGTGGTCAGGGTCAGGCGGTTAGGTTGTGCCAGTTTTTGCGCGCGGGTGACCGCCTGGCGAATCAAATCGTTCAGTTTTGCCGGAGTTGAACGGGTGTCTCCCGAGGTAGGTGTTGGAATGGCTTCCACAATCTGGTGCAGGACATCCAGTTTTTCCTGAATGGTGGAGAGCAACTGGCGCTGATCGGCTCGCCAGCGCGCGGTAGGGTCTTTGCCCAGTTTGTTCAGCGCTTCCGCCGCGGCGGAAATTGGCGCCGCCATGGATTCGCGCACCGTGTTCAGGATGTCGTGATTGATGCGCTCCCCGATGCGGGCATTTTGCGCCAGCAGTTCCAGCGAACGGGCGCGCTCTTCAGCGGCGCGGAAGAGGTGCGCATTGGTCAGGGCAATGGAAGCGTAATCTGCCAGGGCTTCGAGCAGGTGCTGTTCGCTGGTGCTGAAGGCATTGGCGGCGCGGCGCATCATCACCAGCAAACCCACTACATGGCGGCGGGCTCGCGAAACGGCTTTGATGGGCACAATCAGGGCTGCCTGTCCCAAACTGGAAATCTTGAAGCGTTTGAGCGGCTCGCCGTGAATGCTCAACGGCTCGCCGGACATGGCAACCAACCCGCTGATGGAGTCATCCCAGGGTTTACCGCGCACCGCCCCCAGCGAGTTGGGAAGGTTTGTGCTGGCAACCAGCACAAAGGGCTTTTTGTCCTCATCGCGCAACAGGAACCAACCCACATCCGCCTGAGTGACGGTCACCGCGCCTTCGAGGATGCGGTCCATTAAGAGGGAGAGATCGGTAATAGACGTTACGGCTTTACCTACCGAGTAGATGGTGGTCAGTTCGCGCACGCGTTGTTGCAATTCCTGATTGGTCTGTTGCAGTTGCTGTTGCAGGCGCTCGCGTTCGCGGCGTTCGTGCACCTGTTTGAGCGCGCGCTCCACTGCCGAGACCACTTCGGCTTCGCGCACCGGCAGAAGCAGGTAATCGGTGGCGCCCAGGCGGAAGGCTTGCACAATATCGGCTTCCTGTCCGCGGTTTGCCAGCAAAATGACCGGCATCTGTAAGCCCTGGGCTTGCAGGGCAACCATGAGGTCTTTGCCGCTTAACCCCGGCAGGTTAAGGTTCGCCAGCACCAGGTCAGGATTCCATTGCACGGCGCGGGCGATGGCAGAATTACCGTCGCCCACCACTACCACCTGATATCCTACCGATTGCAGCGCCTGCCTGCCAATCAGGTCCGCTACAACGGGATCGCTTTCGACGAGTAAGATGCGATCACGCCCATTTGCCATATTCTTATAATATAGCATGAGTAGCCCGGATTGGGGAGAATTTTGCCCCGGCAAAGTTTTTATCATTCGCGCAGAAAACGTTTTCGCCATGCGCAGAAGACAAGATTTTTGAGTAAAATCAGATTACTCTGGAAACACCCAATTACAAGGAATGGAACATGAATATTTACATTACCGGCATTAGCGGGTTTTTGAGCATCAATCTGGTGCGTTATTTACTGGAGAAAGGCTATACTCACATCTCCGGCATTGACCTGGTAGATTTTGCCTACCCGGAGCGCAACCGCATTACCTTTTATCAGGGCGATATCCGCGACCGTGAGGCAGTGCGCCGCAGCATGGCGGGCGCAGAGATGGTCATTCACACCGCCGCGGCACTGCCCCTTTACCCCCCGGAAGAGATTTACACCACCGATGTCGTCGGCACGCGCATCCTGCTGGAAGAAGCTCATGCCATGGGTGTCAAGCGCTTCATTCACATCTCCAGCACGGCAGTCTATGGCGTCCCCGATCACCATCCTCTGTATGAGGATGACCCGCTGATTGGCGTTGGTCCTTACGGTAAAGCCAAGATTGAGGCTGAGGAAGTGTGCCTGGAATACCGCCAGAAGGGCATGTGCGTGCCGATTTTGCGCCCCAAGTCGTTCATCGGGCCGGAGAGGCTGGGGGTGTTTGCCATCTTCTACGAGTGGGCAAGCGAGGGCAAAAACTTCCCGATGATTGGCTCGGGCAACAACCGCTATCAACTGCTGGATGTGGAAGACCTGTGCGAAGCCATCCACGCCTGCATGACGCTGGACGCCGAGAAGGTCAACGATACCTTTAATATCGGTGCGGCGGAGTTTACCACCATGCGCCAGGACTATCAAGCCGTGCTGGATGAAGCCGGTTTCGGCAAGCGCATCATCCCCTTCCCGGCGGGACCTGTCATCCTTGCCCTCAAGGTTCTGGAAGCGTTGAACCTCTCTCCCCTCTACCCCTGGATTTACGAGACCGCCTCAAAGGACTCGTTCGTGTCCATCGAAAAGGCTCAGCGGGTGCTGAACTTCCAACCCAAATACTCCAACCGCGATGCCCTCTTGCGCAATTACCGCTGGTATCTGGCAAACAAGGATGCCCTCGCCCAAAGCGGCGAAGGCGTGACCCACCGCGTGCCGTGGAAGCAAAAAGCCCTCAAACTGGTGAAGATATTCTTCTAAAGCCAAAACGAGCAGATAAAACAACAGACTCCCCGGTAAAAACGGGGAGTCTGCCGTTTCTCTCAGCCTGCGTTAACGCTGAACGTAAGGCAGGTAAGTTTTATTGGGCAGAGAAGTGGCGCAGGTATAAATCCGAACGTCATCAATGAACCAGCCATAGTCGTCCACGCTGTTATCTGTGCCAATACGGAAGCGGAAGCGCACGCTCTGTCCCGCCAGCGAACTCAAATTGAGGCGGCTGGAAATGTAGCCGTTGCTCTCGCGCACAAAGGCTTGCCTGCCCGCCAGCGGGTTGCCGTACCCGGTATAAATCGTGCCGTTGTAGCCATTGTGGGTGAAGAGCGCGGCGGCATCTGTCCAGGTAGCGCCGTTGTTGGTGCTGTATTCCACCACACCGCCGTCATAAGCGCTGTAGGCATCATCATCAAAGCCGTAGGCGTGTTTGAAGTGCAAATAAGGCGTGCTTCCCGCCGGCAGCGCTACGCTGGATGTCATGGCAATGGCATAACTGGCTGCCCCGTCATAATTGTAGCCCCAAAAGTTGGTCACTCCGCTGGTGGCATAAGTAGCATCAAAAGACAGGGAATTGGGATATTGCGGGTAGAACCAGTAATTACCGCCGCTCAGACTGCTGGATGCCCACTTTCCGCTGGCGGGGTTTTCCAAATCATCCTTGAACAGGTCAATCGGAACGCCCGTGGTACACACCGGCGCTTCGGGGGCGGCACACCCGGTAGGTTGTTGATTCATTTCCACCGCGTCCAGGGCATTCTTCACCTGCGTGCAGTCGGCGGTGGTGATGCCGTTCGTCCCCACCAGCAGACTGCAGGCTTGCTGGAGCGCGTTGTACAGGTCGAGGTAATCGCTGGCAGAGGTCAGCAGGCTGGTTTGGGCTTTGTAGAAGATGTGTGCGGCTTTGGTAATGCCTAAACCGGTAACCGTTTTGCCATTGAAGGTGCCGCCGTCGGTGATCAAATAGGCGGCTTTGTTGGCAACCCCGCTATTGGTATGCACCCCGCCGTTGTCTTCTTCATAAGGGTCGCAGGTGTAGTTTGTGCTGGTCATGCGGTCGGGATCGCCGTAGGCGGGCGGATTGCTCATACTGCGGATGACGCCCACAGATGCAGGAAGGTCTTCGCCTAATAGCCATTTAACCCCGGTGGAATCGTTGCCTTTACCGTTGGTCTGATCAATCCATTCCCCCCAGATGTCTGAAAAGGCTTCGTTGATGGCGCCCGACTGGTAATAGTAGAACAACCCCGAGGTAAAACTGGTTACCCCGTGGGTCATCTCGTGCGCCACCACATCATCCGCCACCATGCCGTCGCCGTACACCATCTGCGCGCCGTTCCAGAAGGCATTCACGTAAGGGCAGGAAGTGGAAGTGTAGGTATAGCAGAAACGCGTGGTCGAGATGAGCGCCATGCCCGCGCCGTCGAGGCTGTCGCGGTTGTGGGTGTTCAGGTAGAAATTGTACACATCTCCGGAGTAATCGTAGGCTTTATCCACGTCACTGATGCCGGTGGCTGCCTGCCCCTCAACACGCTTGAGGTTGGCAGAACTCTGTAATGTGTTGTTGCGCACGTTGTTGTTGTCGTACACCTTGCGGTTAAGGACCGTGTCAATTTGATTGAACGAAAGCGCCACCACGCCGGCGTGAGCATCTACCAGCACCAGTTCGCGGATGGGCAGAAGTTCCCCCGCAGGTTCGACATCCATGCGCCACACCAGCCGGGCAATGGGCAAGCCGCGCCCGCCCAGAATGGGCGGGTAGTACACCCACAGTTGCGGTTCGGTTGTGGTCAGTGCCGCGGCATCCACCCCATGCTTGCGGGCAGTGCTTTCGAGGGCGCGCTGGCGGGCATCTTCTGCCGGGACGATGGGTGTAGTCTTCAGGGAAGGCTTGGGCAGGATCTCGCCGCCCACTGTCAGAATGTCATGACTGGCGGTGGTGTGGACAACCAGTTCCCCGCCCAGCACGGGGATGCCTTCCACCACCTGCTGGAAGCGCGTCACCCCGCCGCCGTTTTCAGCGCGTTCACTGCTCATCAGGGTCAGTTCGGTTGCCGGGTCTTTCAAGCCAAACAGCCCGCCGCACGCCTGCAGGTATGCCCGCGCCGCCATCTCCGGGGTGGCATCGGCAGGAAGCGCCTGCGGTTGGGGAATGGCGTTTTCCTGGCTGACGCCCACAAAGCGCACCAGCCCGGTTTCGCTGTTCAGCGTCAGCCGGCTTTCACCCGCCGGCAGACACTGCGCCGGTAGTCTGGCTTCCGAAGCAGATGCCTGAGTGCGGAAAGAACCTGTTCCCAGCGCGGTTAGCGCCAGCAAAACGACCGTCACGACCCGCCATAGAAAGCGAAAGACATGAGAAAGGGAAAAACAGTGCATAGAACAACCTCGCCTTAAAAATCTGTAAGACATCTTACTTCCCAGAAAGGGCTTCTTTCTGGAGTTCCAGCAATCGGGAGATTAAAGGTTCAAGCGGCACCTGATTCAGCGTCATATCATCCGCGCGCACCTGAATGCGTTCCCCATCGCGTTCGATGGTCAGGACGTAATTGAAGCAATCCCGGCAGGCAGAGCCGGGCGGGACAGGTTTTTGTTCCCCTGCCTGCGCTTCCAGCACCAGTGCGGCGATCTCTTTCAGGGCTTCCGGCGGCAGGTTTGTGGTAATTTCCACCCCTGAGTTTTCATCGCTTACCTTCAACGCGCCGTTGCTGTCCAGTTCCACACGGCGGGAAACCCCGGCAAACCCGCCCGACTGGCTCAGGCGCACCTGCCACTGCGGCAGGGATTTGGCTTCCAGCGATGAAACAGTGGCAGAGGGTTGCCCCTCTGGGACAGAGAGCGGTGCGCAGGATGCCATCCCCAACAGCCCAATCAGCATGAGCCATAAGACCCGGTGAAAATGTTTCATGTCACACCCCTTGATCAAAGACATTCGTGTCCTTCGGCAACTTACCGAAAGACTTTTGAAGTTTCACAGGGTAAAGACGAATTTCGGGGGGGAAAGTATCCCGGAAGTTCCGGAAAAACGTTCTTTCACCTGGAAGGGTGATGCTATTTTGTGAAAAGAAAACGAATGCTGCGTAAGGCTATCATCAGTATAACAGAATTTTTACCAGAGAAAAACCGGTATTTTTTAAACAATAGGTTAAGAAGTCAGGACATTTTCCTGGCATTTTTCCATTCCATCCCCGGGAAATTGTGAGATACAATCTTGTAGACACCTCTTAGCGGAGTTCTCTATGAAAGCCGTTCGCATTGTACAGCCCCATCAGGTAGAAATTGTCGACCTTCCCATCCCCACCCCCGGCGAGAAAGAGATTCTCATCCGTGTGGAAGCCTCAGGCATTTGCGGCACCGACCTGCACATCCTGCGCGGAGAATACATGGGCAACTATCCCGTCATCCCCGGGCATGAGTTTTCCGGCACGGTGGTCGAGACAGGTGCAGGTGTCACCCGCTTTCGTGTCGGCGATCGGGTAGCAGTGGAGCCAAACCTTTCCTGCGATGCCTGCGAGGAATGCCTGAACAACCGTCAGAACTTCTGCCGCAACTGGCAGGCAGTGGGCGTCACCCTGCCGGGCGGCATGGCAGAGTACGTAGTCGTCCCCGAAAAAGCCGCTTTTGCCGTGGGTGACCTGCCTGCCGAGCAAGCCGCTTTCATGGAGCCGCTGTCCTGCGTCCTGCACGGCATGGAGAACCTCTCGCCGCGCATGGGTGACCGCCTGCTCATCATTGGTGCGGGACCCATCGGTATCCAACTGATGCGCGTCGCCCGTCTGCAGGGTGCGGCGCATATTACCATGGTGGAACGCAACCCCGCCCGCCTGATGTTTGCCGCCGAAGCCGGCGCCGACCGGGCATTGAGCAGTCTGGACGATCTTTCCCCCGATTCTTTCGATGCTGTGATTGATGCCACCGGCGTTCCGGCAGTGCTTGCCCGCACGCTGGATTACGTCCGCTCGGGCGGGAAGGTGTTGTGGTTTGGCGTGCCCCGCTCGGATGCCACCATGGCCCTTGAGCCATTCAAAATCTTCCGCAAGGGCTTGACGGTGATGGGGTCGTTCACCTCAAAGCGCAATTCGTATCAGGCGGTGGCGTTACTGCAAAGCGGCGCCCTGCGTGTGGATGACCTCATCTCCCATCGCCTGCCGCTGGCGGACTTTTTGCGCGGTTGCGAACTGCTGGAGCAAGGCGCCGAAGGCGTCAAGAAGGTGATGATTCTGCCTCAAGCCTGACTCCCGGAGGATTTGCCATGAATCAACCCAATTTGCACAACCCCCACCTCAATGGCGAGCCGTTCTTCTGGCAAGCCGGTCCCATTGGCATTCTGATGATTCACGGTTTCACCGCCACGCCGGTGGAAGTGCGCATGGTCGCCGAGCGCCTGCACCCGCATGGCTACACGGTTGCCGCGCCGCTTTTACCTGGTCACGGCACACACCCCGATGACCTGAATCGAGTCCGCTGGCAGGATTGGGTTGCTAAAGCCGAAGAATCCTACCAGCAGTTGAAGCAAACCTGCCAGAAAGTCTATTTGCTGGGTGAATCCATGGGCGCATTGGTGGCGTTGTATCTGGCGGCAGAGCACCGTGAAGCCGAAGGGGTCATTGCTTCAGCCCCTGCCATCCGCCTGCTTATTTCGCCATTGCAGAAAGCCGCTCTGCCGTTGCTCAGCCTTTTCAAGGCTTCCATGCCCAAAGGTGGGCTGGATGCTTCCTCGAACTGGCAGGGCTATCCGGTCAACCCGTTGAAAGGGGTACAGCAGTTATTCCGCTTCCAGAAAGAAGTGGAGCGCCGTTTGCCCGAAATCGTCCAGCCTATTCTGGTGCTGATGGGACGGTACGATACCACCGTCCACCCCGAGGCGGGAAAGTTCATCCTGGAGCGGGTTTCATCACCCTATAAATCGCTGGTGTGGTTTGAGAACTCCAGCCACGTGATTTTGATTGATCAGGAAGTAGATGCCGCCGCTGAGCGTATTGAGCGATTTATTAAGGAAACCTCGAATGACGGCATGCCTGCCCTGCTGAGTTAGCCGCTGCTGAGGCAGGTAGAGGTGCGCAAGGTTCGACACCCTCACCGTATCTCCTGTTCTTTGCGCTTTGGCAGGTTTTATACGTTCGTCTCGACAGGCTCAACGAACGTTACTCTTTCCTTTGCGTCCTTTGCATCTTTGCGATAAAACCTCAACTGGCGTGCTTACTGCTTTTCGCCTGCCTTCACCTGCAGGGCGGATAGACCCATCCTGGCATGCAGATGCGGTGCCAGCGCCGAAAGAAGCATGCCAGCCGTCATCAGCGTACATCCGAAGAATCCTCGCAGAGAAAGGCTTTCCCCCAGCACCAGCCAGCCTGCCAGCACGGCGAAGACCGATTCCATCACCATGATCACCGCGGCGTGAGCGGGGTGTGCATCGCGCTGAGCAATCACCTGCAGGGTGAAGGATACCGCCACCACCATCAGCCCGCCGTAGAGGATTGCCCCACCGGCAGAAGAAATCTCTGCCAGCGCCGGGCGCTCCCAGCCCAGCATGCCCGGCAGGCTGAGCAGGGTAACCACCACAAACTGCCCGATAGCGATGTACACCGGATCGGCTTTTTGGGTGAGAAATCCCAGCGCCTGAATGTGTGCCGCCCAGAAAAACGCGCTTGCCAGCACCAGCCAGTCGCCGCGGGAGACCTGCAGGGCTTCGTTGACACTGAGCAGGTACAGCCCGGCCACTGCCAGCACCGCGCCCACCCAAGTCGCCGCGTGGGTGCGCTGTCCCCACACCAGCCCCAGCAAAGGCACCAGCACCACATACAGACCAGTGATGAAGCCCGCCTTGCCTGCTGTGGTGTATGCCAGTCCTTCGGTTTGCAGGGTCGAGGCAATGAACATCAGTCCCCCTGCCAGCAGCGAGGCTTTCAGCAGGGTGCGCGGACTCGCCTTTGCGCGGAGCGGTTCAAAACGGCGTACCAGAGGCAGGAAAAGGAACAACGCCAGCACCCCCATGCCAAAGCGCAGCGCATTGTAGGTAAACACCCCCACATGCTCCATGCCCAAGCGCTGGGCGACAAACCCCATGCCCCAGATGGCAGTGACCACCAGCAAGAGTGCGTTGGAACGCCACATGGCTTTAAATCACCATCAAAACCCGTTGATGACTCTGCAGTTCGGCGTAGATGGCGTTCAACTGCACCCGCGATGAGGCGGTGAAAGACACGGTCACCGAGAGGTAGCGGTCTTCGCGGCTGAGGCGCGATTCTACCTTCTGGATATCCCCCTCATCGAGGTGCTTCTGAAACAGCGAAACGACAAAGGCTTCAAAATCCTGCTCGTTGCGTCCAATCACCTTGAGCGGGATGACGGTAGGAAAATCAAAAACTTCACGATCCAGACTCATCATGCGCCGAGTATACCCGATTCTGCGCGCCCCTCAAGGGTGAAAAAGCGGGTCATTTTTAATCGCGCCCTGAGCCTGCCGAAGGGCGCATGATCAACCGTACGCCGAGTGTGTCGAGGTGCAAGATATTCCTCCTTTTGCATCCTTAGCGCCTTTGCGGTACCCCCCTGGAAGTGCGAAGAGTATGTCGAGGTGCACGGCAATGGCCCCCGAGCAAAACGCACAAAAAAGGGCTGGCAATCACGCCAGCCCTTCATTTCGATTTCCTCTGGAATTACTCTTTCTCGTACGGCGTACCGTCGGCGGCAGGCATTTGACCGCGTCCCACCACGCCCGCCAGCACGATCATGGTGACGATGTAGGGCGACATCGCCATGAACTGTGTGGGGATGCCCGTGCCGAGGATGGTCAGTTTGGTAGCAATCGAATCGGCGAAGCCAAAGAGCAACCCCGCGCCGAACGCGCCCAGCGGCGTCCAGTTGCCGAAGATCATGGCTGCCAGACCGATGAAGCCCTTACCGGCGGTCATCATTTCATCAAAGCGCCCTACCGAACCCAGGGTGAAGAACGCCCCACCGATGCCCGCCATCAAGCCGCTGAGCAGGACTGCCATGTAGCGCGTGGCAAAGACGTTAATGCCCAGTGTATCAGCGGCTTTAGGGTGTTCGCCCACCGCGCGCAAGCGCAAGCCCCAGCGGGTGGAGAACAGCGCTACCTGAATGACAATCAGCGCGATGAGCATGATGTACACAAACAGGTTGGTGTTGAAGAAAAGCGGTCCGATGACGGGAATATCCGCCAGCAGGGGGATGGGAATGCGCGGGAAGATGGGCGGGTTGTTCAACTGCTGATAGGTTTGCAGGAACTTTGCCGAAAGGAATGAAGTCAACCCGGTGGAGAAGATGTTAATCACCGTACCGGAAATAATCTGGTTAATCTTGTAGTGGATGGACAGTACCCCGTGAATCAGCGCAAGCAACATACTGGAAAGCACTGCCGCCAGCAAGCCAATCCACATGTTTTTGGTGACGCTTCCCACCAGTGCGCCCACCATGGCTGCCATGAGCATCATGCCCTCAATGGCAATGTTGACCACACCCGCGCGCTCGGAGAGCACACCGGAGAAGGCACCGAGGATGATGGGCACGCCCAGCAGGACTGCCGCACTGAGCATTCCCACCAGGTTGAGGGACTTGCCCGCGGTTGCCCAGGTGAGGAAGGCAAAGACGAACAGGGCAACCACCACACTCAGTACGAGATTCATCCAGCGTCCAAAGCCGCGGAAGATTTGCACCAAGCCCAACCCTACGGCAAGAATTGCCAGCACCAGCAGGGTAGCATAAGCAGGTACAATCCAATCCGGCGCTGCGCCGCGATCCAGCCCGCCGGGGGTCATCACGAAGCGCGCCACCATGCCCGGCTCGGCGCGCCGCGAGAAAAGGAAAATCAACACCCCCAGCAACACCTCGACAATGCCGGTTACCCGTTGGCGGGTGGGGGAAATGATCTCAACTTTGCGGTGAATAACAATGGTAGAAGTAGCCATTTACTTGCTCCCTCCTCCCCAACTGCCGGTAAAGACGGCTTCTTCCGCTTCTTTGGGAACACGAATGCGGTAAATGGTGCGGATGATGGCAGGCGCGGCGACAAATGCCAGGATCAGCGCCTGAATGATGGAAATAATGTCGTTGGGGATATACAGCAGTTCCATGCGGGTAGCGCCGTTGCGCAGAGCGCCAAACAGCAGGGAAGCCAGCACCACACCCATCGGCGTGCTGTTGCCCAGCAGCGCCAGGGCGATGCTGTCGAAACCGTAGCCCGGCGAAAGTCCCAGCGCCATACTGCGGTTGACCGCCAGAATCTGGTTGGCGCCCGCCATGCCCGCCAGCGCGCCGGAGAGGGTCATCGCCAGCACAATGTTCTTGGTGATGTTCATGCCGGCGTACTTTGCCGCATTGGGGTTGGCGCCCACCGTTCGCAGGTCAAAGCCCCAGGTGGTTTTGAACAGCAACCAGTGCACCGCGTAGGCAAATGCCAGCGCGATGAAGAAGCCCAGATGGAAGCGGATGGGCGGTGGGAAGAACTGCGGAATTTCCGCCGACTTTTCGATGATGGGGCTGATGGGCAAACCGCCCGAACCCGGACGGGTGAGCGGGCCCGACAACAGCCACTCGGTCAGGCGGAAGGCAATCCAGTTCATCATGATGGTGTTGATGACCTCATGCGCGCCGGTTTTGGCTTTCAGCCAGCCGGGGATGAAGCCCCATAGCGCCCCACCCAGCGCACCGGCAAGGAATGCCAGCGGCGCATGGATGATCTGCGGCAAGCCCTTGACGAAAATGCCCACAGCGGTTGCCGCGGCGGCGCCCATGAACAACTGCCCTTCCACACCGATGTTGAACAACCCCGAGCGGAAGCCCAGCGCCACCGCCAGCCCGGCGAAGATGTAGGGCGTGGCATTCACCAGGCTTTCCAGAATGGGATTCACCGCGCGGCGAATCTCCAGCGGGTTGCCCGATTGAAATGCCGCCACAATTCGTGCCGGATCGCCCAGTGCGCCGGTGAACAGCGCCTGATACGACTGAATGATGGTCTTCCAAACTGCCGCCATGCCCGTTCCAAAGGACACGCGGAAGGCGGCGTACACGTCTTCACTGGTCACCACAATAAAGATGGCACCGAAGACCAGACCGGTGAAAATTGCCAGCAGAGGAACCACCAGGGTGCGCCCGGTTTTGCGCCAGCCTTTCAGCCGCTGAGCTTCTTCGGACTGCCCGGTGACTTCCTCTAAAAAGACTTTTCCTGCATCTTGTTTCGGCTTGTTTTCGCTCACGATCCACCCCGTGTCACAAGGTTGATTCGACGACGCGCTCCCCAACCTGCGGGGCGCCTGCCTGTTCCGGACTGACGCCTGCCATCAGCAAGCCAATGTAATTCTTGGTGGCTTGTTCGGCGGGCACAATCGCCACGATTTTGCCGCGGTACATCACCGCAATGCGGTCTGACAGTTCCATGATTTCATCCAATTCGGACGAAACCAGCAGGACTGCACAACCTTCGTCGCGTTTTTCCACAATACGCTTATGGATGTATTCAATCGAGCCTACATCCAGACCGCGGGTGGGCTGAGAGGCTACCAGCAGGCGGATGGGACGCGAAAATTCGCGAGCCACAATCACCTTTTGCTGATTACCACCCGAAAGGTTGCCGGCATTCACCAGTGGTCCCGGCGTGCGGATATCGAAGTCTTTGATGAGTTGCTCGGCGGTCCTGAGGATTTCCTTTTCCTGCATGCGGATTCCCCGGGCAAAGGGTGGTTTGTAGTAGGTGCATAGTGCAATGTTATCTGCCACCGGGAAGGTCAATACCAGCCCATCGCGCTGGCGGTCTTCAGGCACATGCGCGCTCCCCAACTCGGTGATTTTACGTGGGTTGGCAAAGGTTACGTCCTCGCCCAGCAGACGGATGGTGCCGGAAATGGGATGGCGTAATCCGGTGACGGCTTCTACCAGTTCGGTCTGACCGTTGCCCTGTACGCCGGCGATACCCAGAATCTCGCCTGCACGCACGTCAAAACTGACGCCATCCACGGTGATTTGCTTCTGCGCATCGGCAACCACCAGGTCTTTGACCTCCAGCACCACATCTCCGGCTTTGGCAATCTCTTTTTCTACTTCCAGACGCACGGCGCGCCCCACCATCATCTCTGCCAGTTTGGCTTTATCGGCTTCGGCAGGGGTGGTTTCACCCACCACTTTGCCACGGCGAATGACCATGATCCGGTCGGAAATCTCCAGCACTTCGCGCAATTTGTGGGTGATGAAGATGATGGATTTGCCCTGCTTGACCAGTTCGCGCATGATGACGAAGAGTTCATCGGCTTCCTGTGGGGTCAGCACGGCGGTTGGCTCGTCAAAGATGAGGATGTTGGCTTCGCGGAAGAGCAGTTTGATGATTTCCACGCGCTGTTGCACGCCTACCGGCAGATCGCGCACGTAGGCGTAAGGGTCCACTTCCAGGTGATAGCGCTCGGAAATCTCGCGGATGCGCTGAGCGGTTTTCTCGCGGTCAAGGAAATCGCCCATGCGCACCGTCTCTGCGCCCAGCATGACGTTCTCCGTGACAGTAAAAACCGGGATTAGCATAAAGTGCTGGTGCACCATACCAATCCCGGCTCGAATCGCATCCAATGGAGAATGCACGGTAATTTTCTGGCCTCGCACATAGATTTCACCCTCATCCGGCTGATACAAGCCATACAGGATGTTCATCAATGTGGATTTTCCGGCTCCGTTTTCCCCGAGTAAAGCCAGAATTTCGCCTTCGTTGAGGGTTAAGTCGATGTGATCATTCGCCAGTACGCCCGGGAACCGCTTGGTGATTCCCTTTAACTGCAGAACTGGTGTCATGAATCCTCCATTTCGTTTAAGGAAAGAATTGCGTTTATTTTATCACAATGTTAGACAAGTACCCCTTCCTTTTGTCATATTTCCCGCGAACAACGTTCATAAATTTTCCCTTATATAATGAAACCTCCCCCGTTTGCGGGGGAGGTTTTGTCAGGATGGTTTGTTCATCTGTTCCAGGCGTACCAGCGCCAGTCGTTTGACATGTGCCACAATGGCTGCCATGCCGTTTAGACGCTGGGAAGTGACCACGTCTTGCAACCCCATGGCTATGTAAAAGTCCGAAGGCAGATTCAAAATCTCCTCCGGTGTAGCCCCACGCAGTCCTTCGGCGATGATCGCGGCATAGCCGCGCACGGTGGGCGATTCGGCCGGCACGGCGAAATGGAAAATTGCTCCATTCTCCTGCCATTCCGCCATTACCGAAACCGGCGTCATGCACTCGGGTACTGCTTCCATCTCGTTGAGATGCTCCTTCAGGTGGTCGGGCAAAGTGGGCAGGCTCTCGGCGTACTGCAAGAGCAGTTCCAGTTTCTCCCGCCCCTGACAAAGGCGGAAATCTTCAACAATTTCGGCAAGGCGTTGCGGGAGCATCACGACGGTCCTGCCCCTTTCTCAATCGGTGCGCCTACCAGATTGCCCCATTCCGTCCATGAACCGTCGTAATTGCGCACCTGCGGGTATCCCAGCAGGTACTTGAGAACAAACCAGGTGTGCGAACTGCGCTCGCCGATGCGGCAGTAGGCAATTACCTCACGGTCGGGGGTGATACCTTTGCCCTGGTACAGATCGCGCAGGGCTTGGGGCAGTTTGAACGTACCGTCTTCGGGGTTAATGGCCATTGCCCAGGGGATGTTCACTGCGCCCTGAATGTGTCCGCCGCGCATGGCGCCTTCCTGCGGATAATTGGGCATGTGGAGCAGTTCGCCGGTGTATTCCTGTGGCGAACGCACGTCCACCAGTGCGCCGCCGGTCTCAATGTGTCGGAAGACGTCCTCGCGGAAAGCGCGAATGTCACGCTTGGGGGGTTTGGCACGATAGTCGGTGGGGGGATATACCGGCACCTCGCGGGTGATGGGACGGGCTTCCTGAAGCCACTTTTGCCGTCCGCCGTTGAGGATGCGCAGGTGTTCATGCCCGTAATACTCGAACAGCCAGAAGGCGTAACAGGCAAACCAGTTGTTCTTGTCGCCGTAGAAGATGACCGTGGTATCGTTGGCAATCCCCAGGCTGCTGCACAGGGCTTCGAACTGCTGTTGGTTGATAAAATCGCGGCGCACCGGGTCTTGCAGGGTAGTGAACCAGTCCACCTTGACTGCGCCGGGGATATGGCCGGTGTCGTACAGTAAGGGGTCTTCGTCAGACTCGACGATTCGCAGGTTGGGGTCGTGGAGATGCTGGGCTAACCACTCGGTCTCGACCAGCACTTCCGGATGTGCGTATTGTTCGGTTGTCATGACAACCTCCTTTCGAGGTTAAATTGGATAAATTTTATATGATTTATTATAAAAATTCCTGAGAGGTTTTGTCAAGTTTGTATGGCATAACGTGAAACATCTGCTTGAGCGAAAACTGGATATCCGGGTCGAATTTTTTGGAAAATCCTGCAATTTTTGGCGTGCTTTTGCGTATACTGAAACAGAGTGCTGGGATTTCCATGCGCCTGCAAGATTTGTTCTCAGAGAGGAGTTTGTTCTTATGAACGATTCACGCGCTCGTATTGTGCTGAGCGTCCTGCTGATTCTGATGGGGTTGGCATTTTTAGCCTTTGAGGTTGCTGGTTGGGCAGGGATCACCCTCACCTGGCCCCTGGGCATTATCGCAGTAGGCGGGTTGCTTTTCCTTGCCATGCTGTTTGGCGGACGCGGGCTGGGGGTGCTGGCAATTCCCGCCAGCATCGTCACCATGCTGGGGGCAATCTTCTGGGTGCAGGAACGTTTTGATTTGTATCAAACCTGGGCGTATGCCTGGGCGCTGATTATCGTCTCCGTAGGTTTTGGCCTGCTGATTTACGGCTTATGGAGCAATCTGCCTGAAATGCGCCGCTCCGGCTGGAAGACCATGCAGGTCGGGATTATCCTGTTCCTGATTTTTGGCGCCATCTTTGAATTGCTCTTCAGCCTGGTGGGGGTGGGGGCGCGCCTGGGCGGCGGGTTGTTCTGGGCGCTGATTCTCGCCGGACTGGGTGTGCTGTTGCTGGCAATTCGGCTGTCGCGTTTCATCCTGCGCCGCGGTGAAGCCGGCGGCGAGTGGGACTTCTTCTGGCCCCTCATGTTTATCACCTTTGGGGTGCTGTGGCTGTTGGTTTCGGTCAGCGCACTCCCATCGCAAAACCTGACCGCCATCTTCCGCCTCTGGCCTGCATTCCTGGTGGTGTTTGGCTTGCTGGTGCTGGTGGGGCATCGCTACCCGCTGGCGAATCTGGCGCTGGGGCTTATTACCGCCGCGGTGATTGTCTGGGCGGTGTGGACGGGCGCGGCGGCGCGTCTGCCGGTGCGCTCGGGTTTGTTGTTCATCCCGTCTATTTCTGCGCAGGGAAGCGTCACGGAAGTCATCACCGGCAACGGTCAGATGGCAAGCGAAACCCGCGAGGTGCGCGGTGTCTCCAGCCTGCTGGTGGAAGGCGCCAGCGAGGTGACCCTGGTTCAGGGCGCTAAAGAGGAACTGGTCATCGAAGCCGACGAAAACCTTCTGCCCTACCTGACCAGCCGTTTGGTAGCGGGAAAACTGGTGCTGGGCATTCAGCCCGGGGTGGGCATTTCTCCCACCCGCAGTATCCGTTACCGCCTGACCGTCAAATCGTTGAATGAAATTGAAGCCAGTGGAGCATCGAAGATCATGCTGGACGGCTGGGAAGGCAAGGATTTATCTCTGCGCATTGAAGGCGCCAGCGAGTTCTCGCTCAAAGGGCTGACGGTGGATCGCCTGGAAGTGACTATTGACGGGCTGGGCAAGGTGACGGCGGCAGGCATTGCTCCCGCGCTGGATGTGGAGATCAGCGGGTCGGGTACGCTGGATGCTGGTGACCTGCGCACCGAGCGCGCCGATGTGCGTGTGGACGGGCTGGGCAATGTGACCCTTTGGGTGACCGACGAACTGGAGACGCGCATTTCCGGCGCGGGCTCGGTGGCGTACTACGGCAGTCCGCGCGTCAAACCGCGCAACGATGGGCTGGCAACCCTGCGCTCGCTGGGCGAAAAGTAAAGAGATTGCGGAGGAAAACGCCACTCCGGAGATGGACAAGAGCCTCTCCGGAGTGGTTTGTTTAATAGAGAACTCTTATGGAAATATCGTTCTTAAATTCTGAAGAATGTTCAGGCTTCAACTGATTTTTCTTTTGCTTCTTGTTGAGATTGAGTGTAGATCTCAATCATTTGATAGATTTTCTTTCGCGTCTCTATTGGGTTGGCAATTCCTTGAAAACTCCCTTTTGTTCCACCGGTTCCGATTACAGTGACTGTTCCATAGTTAAAAATACGTCCCAGGATGCTTTGGTAAACCGACACGCTTTCAATCTTTGACAAGAAAATTTCAATTGTTTGCCGGCGAATGAACCCGCTTTTTGCAATGATGCGCCGGTTTGTGACACCAAACTCGGTTGTTAACATCATGATGGTGGCTCGGATTCCAAGCAAAATAGAATAAAAAAGCAAAAAAAGGAATAGGCATATCAGTACACTGGCATCCTTCTCGTTCAGAGAAAGAATGAAAAGAAAAACGGTCACGATAAATGCAAGAACAGGGGATAGAAAAATCATGGGATGCACCCGAGCGGTGAAGAAAACTTTCTCATTGGGCAATAGATTATCACTGATGTAACTCACTTTATGCTCCTATCGTATCTATTCTGAAAACATAATTGTCTGAGAGGATTCTTAAGGCACCGAAAAACAATCGGGGGATCAAGGTTGATTTCACCATTTTAGGGGGATATTTTCCAAAATCATGATGAAAAACATGCCCTTGTTGCTTCTAATGCTTTTATTGTACATTTGATTTGGGAATTGATTAAAAAAAGCAAATCCATCTGAGATTTACCTGCTCTTCTTACCCGGTGCATGAGTATCCCCCTTGCCAATCTCCCCGCCTGCGGGTATGCTTAACGGCGGGGATGGCTGAGTCCCGGTGGGCTTCACGGTCTTCAAAACCGCTGACGGGTCGCGTGGCGAGCCGTGGTGGGTTCGACTCCCATCCATCCCCGCCTTTTCTTTTATGGATTGGAGAAAATTAACCAGGTGCGCCGGTCGAGCAAGCCGTCGGCGCTCTCCCCTCCCAGTAAAAGATACGCCATACCTTCCGAATACGTCAGGGTGAAATCTGCCGAGGGCACGTCCATAGCGGTGGCGGCGCTCCAGACATTGCTGGCGGCAAAGTACACTTCCAGCGTGGCGGCAAAGCCCTGCTGTTGATACCCGCCCAGCACGGCAATGCGTCCATCGGGCAGGAAGGTGACTGCGGGCTGGATGCGCCCTTCGTTCATCGGCGCCAGGCTTTCCCAGCGGTTTTCCTGCCAGCGGTACACCTCAACGGCGTTGAGCGACTGCCCGCTGGCGTTTTGTCCACCGAACAGGATGACATCCCCTTCGGGTAGACGCAATGCGGCGTGATTCCAGCGTGGGGTTTGCAGTGGGGCGGTGGGCGTCCAGGTACGGGCGTTCAGGTCATAGATCAGGGCTTTGCCTGCGGCTTCGCCTTCGCCCCCCGCAACCAGCGCGCGCCCATCGGGCAACAGGGTGGCACTGGCATGGCAAAGCGGATAAGGCGGCGCGCCGGCATCCTGCCAGGTCATCGAGACCGGGTCAAACAGTTCGGCTGTGGCATCCTGTCCGCACCCGCCGGCAATGAGCAACCAACCGTTGTCCATTAACACGGCGATATGTCCCACCCCATGGGGATACAGAGGCAGGAGCGTGCTCCACGATTCGCTTGCCGGGTCGAACAAATCGGCGGTTTGCACAATTCCCGAGTCACTTTCCCCGCCCACTGCCAGCACCCGTCCATCCGGTAAGAGTGTGGCAGAGTGGTGGGCGCGGGCGGCAACCATGGCGTTAATCTCGCGTGCGTCCGAGCGGTCGCTGTCCAGGAGGAAAGTCTTCATGGTCACCCCGCTGAGGGTCTTTCCCCCAGCAATCAACAGGCGTCCATCCTGCAGGCGGGTGGCCGTGTGCCCTGCCAGGGGCAGAGGCAGGGGGAATGCTTGCGGACTGAAATAAACGGGGAAGGAACTGCCCGCCTGTCCGGTAGGTAAGGGAGGAACCGGAGTGAGCGTGGGTGTAGGGGTAAATTGCAGGATGGGGGTGGGGGTGTTTGTGGGGGGCGGTGCAGTGTTCACATAAGCCGGGGGGGCAGTGGGCTGAACGGCTGTTCCGCCGCCACTGGCAATGGGAATCAGACTCTGACGCAATTTCGAGGGCAAGTCAGTGACCAATGCCGCCACGATGATTGCCATAACGAAAAGGATGAACAGTGCCACCTGCAGGAACACCGTGAGCCAGTTGGTTTTCGGTTCCTCTTCTTCCTTCCTGGAAGGACGGCGAGGCGGGGGGGCTTCCCGCTTGCCAAACAAACCGCGCCGTTCGGGCTTGCGGAAAGCGCTGACCACACTGTCGGCGGGAGCAGGCTCGCTCTCTTGCGGAATTTCTGCTTTCGTCGGGCTTTCTTCCAGTGCGGGGGTGGAAATAAATGGCTGGATTGCAGGCTTTTCGGGGGGCGCAGCCATACGGGGGGCGCTTTCACGGCTTTCCTCAATCAGTGATTCGATGAACTCACGGTCAATTTCGCCGCCGGGTGGTGTGGCAAACGTGGGAGGCGTAGTAAAGGGAGGAACTGGAGGCGGTTCAGGTTTGCCCTCGCGCGCGGGTGTCAATCCCTGGGCTTCAGGGGGGATGCTGGAGGACGCCGGTTCAGGTGTTATGGGTACACCTGGGGGATAAGGCGCAGGTCGCTGGGCAGGTGCCGATTTCTCCCGCAACACCTGCAGGGCTTTGCGGGCTTTTTCGCTGTTGGGATTAAACTTCAGGCACACTTCCAGCGCCTGAATACGTTGCAGGTCATCGGTAAGACATTCGGTCAGCCATAACCAGGCGGCTTCGTTAGCGGGTTCTTTTTGCAGAATCTGCATCAGCAGGGCGCGGGCTTGTTCTTTTTGCCCGGCTTTGATTAACTGAATGGCATCCTGTAAAAGTGCAGGCATAAGGATTTGCCTTTCTCTATCGACAGATTGCATTCCATTACATTATATCCTGTCAGGAAAGAGGGAGTGCATTCCAGTATAATTGAAAGCATGGATAACGGTTTAAGCATGGATCTGGATGCTCTGATCACACGCGTGATGAGCGTGGAAGACAAAACCCTCGGCTCGGTGGAGCAGGGTTTCGTCGTGCGCTACCGTGGCAGATTGATGGGGGAAGATACGGCGCGCCTGTATGACTGGTTGGAAGATGCCTTGCGCCCCTACCAGTTGACTCCCGTGTTTCGCATGGAAGACAGACGGCATGTGGTTTACTTCATCCCTGCTCAACCTCAGCCCAAACCTTCCAGCGGACGTTTGAATTTGATTCTCTTCATCCTCACGCTGATCAGTGTCATTTACACTGGTGGAGCCATGAGTATAACGCAGGAACCACCGCCCGGTTTCATCCCGGGATTGATGGCATATCTCTCGGCGGGCTGGCCTTTTGCCGTTGCCATTCTCTCCATCATGGGCGCTCATGAGTTCGGGCATTACCTGATGGGGCGTTACCACAACGTGCATGTCAGTCTGCCGTATTTCATCCCCTTCCCGAACGTGTTCGGTACGCTGGGTGCGGTAATCAACATGAAAGAGCGGGTGAAAAACCGCCGCGTTCTGCTGGATATTGGCATTGCCGGACCGCTCTCCGGGTTGGTGGTCTCTCTGCTGGTGCTGGGTATCGGGCTTTCTCTCTCCAACCTGAGTACACTGCCGCCCGCTCCGCCGCAATTGCCTTCAGAGGGCGGTTTCTTCCAGCAATTCCTGGACCGCCTGACCGCGCCGGTGACGCTGACGCTGGAAGGCAATTCTATCCTCTATCTGCTGATGAAGTATCTGCGCTTTGGCATGCTTTTACCTGCGCCGGCAGATTACGGTGGTGTGCCGCCCGTGCTGTACTGGATTCGTTATTTCTTCACCGCCAGTCCGCCCCCTTATGGCGGGGTGGATGTCAGTCTGCATCCGGTTGCCTGGGCGGGGTGGGGCGGTTTGCTCATCACTGCCCTGAACCTTATCCCGGCGGGCACGCTGGACGGCGGACACCTGATTAACGTGCTTATCGGGCGCAAGCGCGCCATGCGCCTCTTGCCGTGGATTCAGGGTATTCTGCTGGCAATGTCCTTGCTTTCCATTAACTGGCTGATCTGGCTTCTGCTCATCTCGTGGCTGGGCAAAGCCTACGCCGAACCCCTGGATGAAATCACCCCGCTGGATCCTCCGCGCAAGGCGCTGGCGGTGCTGGGCATCATCATTTTCTTCCTGGTTTTCACTCCTGTACCCATCAGTGGGATGTAGTTTTGGCGGAAGTCCTATCGCGCCCTGAGCATGTCGAAGGGCGCGATTTTTCATCTTGGCGGGCAGAACAACGGGAAACGGTTGGGCGGCATACCCCGAGACTGTCGAGGGATATGCGGTGAACCGTGTGCTGGGACGTGTTTGCGGATCAATAGAGATTGGGTGTGCGCTGAGCGCGTTGAAGCGTGCGCATCCCCGGCATACTCGGCGTTTGGAAGCCCAGGCTGGAAAAATTTGCTTTCCCATCATGTAAGGAAATCCAAAAAAACACTTGACCTGGAGTCAACTCCAGGGTTTAAACTGTTAGTAGAGGTGAGCAAGATGAAGATTGCAGAAGTGAGCCAACGCTTTGGGATTTCTCTGGATACTCTGCGCTACTACGAGCGTATTGGACTGCTCCCGCCGGTCAAACGCAACGGGAGCGGCATCCGCGAGTACGACGAGCAGGACTTACGCTGGATTGACTTTATCCAGTGCATGAAGCGCGCTGGTTTGCCGCTGGACTCCCTGCGGGAGTATGTGCAACTGGTTCAGCAGGGTGATGAGACCATCCCAACCCGCAAAGAAATTTTGCAAGCCCACCGCGAGCAACTGGCAAAGCGCATTCAGGAACTGCAGGAAACGCTGGACATGCTGGATCGCAAGATTGCCAACTACGAAAATCGCCTGTTAATGCGCGAAAAAGAAATGCTCTCTGAGCAGGAATAATTTTTCTTCAAACGTCGGGCAAGCCTGTCTTTTTTCAGTTTTCTCAGCCACAGGAAGGAGTGTCAGGATGCAGTACGTTCGTCTGGGTAACACTGGTTTGAAGGTCTCACGGATTTGTCTGGGCTGTATGAGTTACGGTCAACCAACCGAACAGTGGAAATGGGCACTCAACGAGGAAGAGAGCCGTCCCTTCATTAAGCGCGCCCTGGACTTGGGGATTAACTTCTTCGATACCGCTAACGTGTACGCCAGTGGGATGAGCGAAGTAGTGGTGGGCAAAGCCCTGCGCGAAATGGTCTCGCGGGACGAGGTGGTCATTGCCACCAAGGTCTTCTTCCCCATGGGCACGGGTCCCAACGACCGCGGGTTGTCGCGCAAGCACATCTTCAGTGCCATTGATGCCAGTTTGAAGCGTCTGGGCACGGATTATGTGGATCTCTACCAGATTCACCGCTGGGATTACGAAACCCCTATTGAAGAAACGCTGGAAGCCCTCAACGATGTGGTGCGCGCAGGTAAAGCCCGCTACATTGGCGCTTCGGCCATGTATGCCTGGCAGTTTGCCAAAGCCCTTTTCACCTCCGATTTGCACGGCTGGGCGCGCTTTGTCTCCATGCAGAATCACTACAACCTGATGTACCGCGAGGAAGAGCGCGAGATGATTCCGCTGTGCCGTGATCAGGGCATTGGTATCATTCCTTACTCCCCGCTTGCCAAAGGCAGGCTGGCGCGCAAACCTACCTCTGAGGAAGCCAAAACCATGCGCGCTCAAACCGATGAATACGGCAATCGACTTTACGCAAATGAAGACCCCACCATCATTTACCGCGTCGCCGAGGTGGCCGAGAAGCGCGGTCTTCCCATGGCACAGGTAGCCCTGGCATGGATGCTTGCCAAGCCCTACATCACTGCCCCCATTGTCGGCGCCACCAAACTGGAACAACTGGAGCAGGCGGTGGGCGCGCTGGAGGTGCAACTTACCCCGGAAGAGATTCAATATCTGGAAGAACCCTATCAACCGCATCGCATCCTGGGTTTCAGTTAATCACCTGAAGTTCGGGCATAAGTTGGGACATTTGTAGTGTATAAAGAGCCTCCCAACCGATACACTTGGTTCGCAGCAACTAATCGGTAGGAGGCTCATCATGGATAAGTATATCCCGATGCGTTCTTTCATGGAGGAGTTTTTTGATGATGAAATCACCGCTGCCAAAGCGGCAGAAATTGGGCAAGCCATGCTGGTGGCCCGCTCCTTGCGGCTGACCGAGATTGCGGGCAAAATGCGCGGCGGTAGCGCGGCCAGTTACAAACGCATCCAGCGCTTTCTGCAAAAGGTTGACCCGCGGGCCATGCTCTGGCGTCTGTTTTGTGAACAAGCCGAGTATGTGATTGGCGACCCGACCGAGATTGAACGTCCACAAGCCTGGAAGACGGAGTATGTCGGCACGCTCAAAGACGGCAAGACGCGAGGCTTCTGGGTGTTGCTGTTGGCCACACCCTATCGCGGACGGGCTCTCCCTTGCGGTTTGCTGACCTACTCGTCCAAGACCATCGCCGCTGACCGGTCGTCGCGCAATGTGAACCATGTCCGTGCGTTCGCCGGATTGAAAGACCTGCTGGGGGAGCGTCCGTTGGTGTTGGATCGGGAATTCAGTTACCTCGAATTGTTGCTCAATCTGGTCGAAGAGGGAGTGAACTTTGTCATTCGTCTGAACCTGGGCCACCATCCGCCCAGGTTCTGGGATGCCGAGGGCAGGGAAGTGGTCTTATCACTCGCTCCCGGTGAAAAGGTAATCCACCCATCCGTGTGGTACAAAGGCAAGGTATGCGTCAACCTGATCGGTGTCTGGAAGAAGGGCCTGGCTGAACCGTTATGGGTGATGAGCAACCTCGAACCCGAGCGGGCATGGCAGGTGTATCTCTGGCGGATGAAAATCGAGGAAACCTTCCGCGATTTGAAAGGACTGCTGGGGATGACCCGGCTGATGAATAAGCGACAGGAAAACATGGAAAAGATGGTAGCAATGCTGCTGTTGGTTTATGCGATTGCCTTGTTGATCGGTGAAGGCTTGCGAGACCGCCTGTATGGATCGCCAAACCAGCTACAGGAGAATGTTGATGTCGTTCTGCACAAGACGGGCAAGAAATGGCGGCGCTATTCGGGTCTGTTTATCTTGCTCAAACAGAAATGGTGGCTTCCACCCCGTGAGTGGCAGTCCATTGTCAAGGAGGCTTTGGCGTCGTTTGTTGCTATCGTTCGCCCAACTGTCCTAACTCATGTCTGAATTTCAGTTAATCACAACTTGACACCTGCCCGTTCCTGCGGTATGCTTACGAGGCGTCCGGGCGGGACCGGCGCGGCAGAAACCTTCGAACCCCGCCAGGTCCGAGAGGAAGCAACGGTAAGGAGGTCCCTCTGGGTGCCGCCGGCAAACCTGCCCGGCGCTTTTTGTACCTTTGACCTGCGGAGAGAAACGGGAGCATGAAATCCATTCCAGTGTGTGATTACGAAGGCTCTGATTATCAGACTTCCTTCTGGGAGCAGGGCGCACGCCGTTATGAGGACGCCGTGGAAGCGGTGGCACTGCGCCGCCTGCTTCCTGCAGGCGGCAAGCGTCTGCTGGAACTGGGCGCGGGCGCAGGGCGGAATACTCCTCGCTATCAGGGCTTTGAAGAAATTACCCTGGTGGATTACTCGCACACCCAACTGCAACAAGCCCGTCAGCGGCTGGGCGATTCGCCGCGCTATCGCTACGTTGCCGCTGATATTTACTACCTGCCCTTCAGCGCGGGTGTGTTCGATGCCGCTACCATGATTCGCACCCTGCATCACATGGTGGAGCCGCGCCTGGCGCTGGAACAGGTGCGCCGCACCCTGCAGAGGGATGCGGTGTTCATCCTGGAATACGCCAACAAGCAGAATCTCAAAGCCATCCTGCGCTACCTCTTACGACGGCAGTCCTGGAATCCGTTTTCTCCAGAGCCGGTGGAATTTGCTCCACTGAATTTTGACTTTCATCCCGCTACGGTGCGCGAATGGCTCAAAGTCAGCGGGTTTGTCATTGAACGCCAGTTGACTGTATCGCATTTCCGCGTGGATTTGCTTAAACGCCTGCTTCCGCTGAGCCTGCTGGTTGCCATGGACTCGCTGGCGCAGTGGACGGGCAATCTCTGGCAATTGACCCCCAGCGTGTTTGCCCGTTGCCGCGCAGTGGGAACATTTGCAACGGGGCAGGGCTTCTTCCGCTGTCCGGCGTGCGGTCAGGAAGGGCTGGCAGACACGCCACCGGAGATTCTATGTCCCTCGTGTGGTCAGCGTTACCCGGTGCGCGATGGAATTTACGATTTCCGTTTGGAAAAGAGACGCTAACTAGCGTGGGGCAAATCCAAGCCAGCGACGCAGGTTTTCCCAAAAATTGGACGGGGGAGCACCAAGTGCCGCCGCTTCGGCGTTCACCGGCGCGGGAGTTCCCTGCGGTTGGAGTGTGGTTTGTACATTGGGGTTAGAGATGGGTCGGAAATTCACATTCCCGCCTTCGCTGGCAAGGGCAATGAGGGCACCCACGAGAAAGAAAATCAGCAATAAAGCGATCAGTGTGGACGGGCGTAAATTCATCAAATCCCCCCGAATTGCCTGGATGTCTATGATTAGATTACCACAGTTTTACCGGAAATTACGCCGAATCTGTCACAGAATCGTTGCGATTTTCATCCTGCCTGAGCGGCGGGTAAACCTCTTCTGGATTCACCTGTGGCAGGTTGACCTGTTCCCGTAAGGCATCCCAGATTCCCTCTGCCTGCCATGTCTGCCAGTCAGGCACAAAGGCGCGGTACAGGCGCTCCCGATCCTCGCGACAGGCTTGCTCGAAAGCCTGTACCCCTGCGATCAGTCGGCGGAAGGGGCGGGTATAGCCGTAAAACATCTCGACCCGCTGGCGCTCTTCTTCCAGGAAAGCCGGTAAAAAAGTCAGCCAGACGTCATCATCGTGAATCTGCCCGAGGCGTTCCTGAATATCCCGCAGGATACTTAACCAGCGGGCTAGTTCATCGGGATACAGTGGGGCAAACGCCTCGGCCGTGTAGCGCAGCCACTTGGTGGCAATACGAAGTTCGTGCAGTTCCTGAACCCGTTCAGGCAGGGGTACGATGGCATCGTATGCCAGGAAAGCGTCCAGACGGCGGGTGATTTCAGTCCGTGCCAGCGTGTACAGTTCGGCATCCGGCGGTGTGTCTTCATTGCACATGGTCAGGTGTTCTTCCAGCAGGATTTTCATCTCATCCAGAATGCCGCGCTCTGCCAGTTTTTCCAGCGCAGAGGTCACCGCAGGTTGATGTCCGGCCCGTGCCTGACGCAGGCGCAACAGCAACCGCTGAAGCCCCGGGCGCAGGCGAATATCTTCCACCGTATCCAGAAACGCCTGCACACGGGCAATCTGCACATCGGCATCACGGGCACCGCCCAATGCCCGCGTCACGCGGCGAATATGTTTCATCCAGTTATCTACCTTTTTGCCGGGAAAGCACAGGGCAAAGAGAGGCAGGGTTGCCCGTAAGCGCCGCGAAGCCACCCGCATGCGGTGAATATGTTCGATGTCTTCCGCGCCGGTGTGCACGCCCTGCCATTCCCGCTGGAAGGCTTTGAGGTGTTTTAAGATGACCCGCGCCCCATAGGCACATAAACAGGCAGACGCTTTCATGGGGGTTCCTCCGTATCTTGATTATACAGGAGTGACAAAAGAAAACGGGAGCCCTTTTCCCTTCAGGGGCTCCCGTATTTCTGGGAAGGACAACGGCTTACTCTGTCTCTTCGTAGTCGTCCAGATCCATCTCCAGCAGTTCGCCGGTGGCGATGAAAACCGTGCGCTCACAGATGTTGGTGACTCGGTCGGCGGCGCGTTCCAGGTTGTGCGCCACCCACAACAGCAGGTTGGTGTGGTCAATCCATTCGGGATGTTCGATCATCGAGGAAATAAGCCCGCGGTACACGTTGTTATACAATTCATCCACCTGCTCATCCTCTTCGGGAATGCGGTGTGCCAGTGTAGCATCTTCCTTGATGAATGCGGAGAGGGAACGGTGGAGCATGGAGACGGTAATCTCTGCCATGCGTTCAAATTCGCGGCTGGGGATGGGAATATCCACTCCTTCAAGGCGCTGACAGACACGGGCAATGCCTTTGGCGTAGTCGCCCATGCGTTCCAGTTCGATGATGACTTCCAGCACTGCTGCCAGCAGACGGAGATCGTGCGCCATGGGTTGCTGTGTGGCTACCACGGCGATGATGCCGTTCTCAATGGCATAGCGTTTTTCATTGATGGCTTGATCGCCGCGAATGATTTCAGCCGCGGCTTTAACATCCCGGCGCTTCAGCGCATCCACCGATTTCACCAGCGCCTGTTCTACCATACTCCCTAACGTCAGGACTTCGTCCTGAATCAAATGTAATTGACGATCTAACGTGGCTCGTGGCATGGGCTTGGTTATACCCCTTTCTTTCAGAATTTGAACAGGCTTTTACCCGAAACGCCCGGTGATGTAATCTTCGGTGCGCTTGTCACGCGGGGTGGTAAAAATCTGACTGGTTTCCCCGTATTCTACCATAACCCCGGCGCGGTCTTCATCCATGGTAAAGAATGCCGTGTAGTCCGAGGCGCGCGCCGCCTGTTGCATGTTGTGGGTGACGATGATGATGGTATAGTTTTGCGAGAGTTCGCGCATCAGGTCTTCGATTTTGAGCGTGGCGATGGGGTCAAGTGCTGAGCAGGGCTCATCCATGAGGATGATTTCCGGCTTAACCGCCAGCGCGCGGGCAATGCACAGGCGCTGTTGCTGACCACCCGAGAGGGAAAGTCCACTCTTTTTCAGGTTATCTTTCACCTCATCCCAAAGCGCTGCGCCGCGCAGGGCTTCTTCCACCAGTTCGTCCATGTTGCCCTTGTAGCCGTTGATGCGTGCTCCCCAAGCCACGTTTTCGTAGATGCTCTTGGGAAAGGGATTGGGTTTTTGGAAGACCATGCCGATATACTGGCGCACCTGCACCGGGTCCACATCGGGCGCATAGAGATTCTTGCCGTGGAAGAGGATTTCCCCTTCCATGCGGAAGCCCGGGACGAAGTCGTTCATGCGGTTGAAGGAGCGCAAAACAGTGCTTTTTCCGCAGCCAGATGGTCCGATGATGGCCGTGATTTTGCGCGGTACAATCTGCAGGTTGACTTCCTTAACCGCGCGGAAATTCCCGTAATACAGGTTCAGGTTACGGGTCTCAATGGCGTAATGGTTCGAATGGTTTTGTTCGCTCATAGTCGCTTACTCAATCGGTTTCGCAGCACAATGGCCGTTGCATTCAATGATAACAGAACTGCCAGCAAAACGAGAATAGCCGCGGCAGCAATATTCCGAAATTCAGGCTGAGGGCGCACTGTCCAGTTGTAAATCTGGAAAGGCAGCGCCGTGAAGAACGAGAACACGCTCTGGGGGTCTTTGTTAATCAAACTGGATGCCCCCACCAGAATCAGCGGCGCGGTTTCGCCCAGTGCGCGCGACACGGCGAGAATCGTGCCGGTGAGGATGCCCGGCAGAGCATAGGGCAGGACGTGATGCCAGATGGTCTGCCAGCGGGTGGCACCCATAGCGAAACTGGCTTCGCGCAGAGAGTTGGGCACGGCCCGCAGGGCTTCCTGCGAACTGATGATCAGGATGGGCAGCACCAGCAGTGCCATGGTCAGCCCGCCGGAAAGGATGGTACGCCCGCTACCGGCATCCATGCCGAAGGCCGCGCCTGAGGTGATGGGCGCCAGGGCGCGCACAAATACTGCCAAACCGAGAATCCCGTAAATGATGGAGGGCACCCCTGCCAGATTTTCAATGTTGGTTTGCAGAATGCGGTTAATGCGGTTGCGCTTATCGGCGTACTCTTCCAGATAAATTGCGGCTCCAACCCCAATTGGGAAGGCGAACAGGATGGTAATCAGGATGATCAACAATGAGCCTTTAATCGCCTGGCGTACCCCGGCTAAATCGGGGTTGGTTGCCATGGAGCGTTGCAGAAAATCCCAGGACAACCATGCTTTAAAGTATATTTGGGCATCCGGGTATTCTTTGCGGATCTCGGCTTCAATTTCTGCGCGCCGGGTCAGGGATTGAAAGAGTGGATAGGATGCGCGCGTGGTAGGTTTGACAATTTCCGCCATGATCAGGGCAGTGAGGTCGGCTTCGCCCATCTGAGCGATGGGCCCCATATCGCGCTCAATGGTGCGCAGGCGCGCAGGGCGTAATTTGTCGCGTAAAATCTGGCGCAATTCTTCGGCGGAGAGTTCTTCCAGGGGACGGTCGGCAAGCGTGGCAGGGTCAACTTTGTTGGTCACAGCCACCAGGGTGAAGGTCTTGTCCACCACAGTGAGGATAAGAATGCCCAGCACAATCAACCCGATGACGGTAGAGAACAGGAACAGCCCCTGGAAGAATTTTCCCCATTGATGGCGGACAGAGAGGTTGCTGGTTTCGGATAAAACCACACCGCGGTTCATTCGTACACCTCCCGCAGACGCGAGGATACCCGTCGGCTGATGATATTCAGAATCAGGGAGATACCAAACAGCAGCAGCCCGATGGCAAAGATGCTGTTGTAATCCGGGGTGTCGTAGGCTACGTCTCCGCCGGAGATGCGGGCGATGTAGCCGGTCATCGTCTCAGCCGATTGCAGGGGATTGAAGGTGAAGTTTGGACCCGAGCCAGCGGCAATCGCGACGATCATCGTCTCGCCAATGGCGCGGGAAAATCCCAGAATGAATCCGGCGATGATCCCCGAAAGTGCCGCTGGCACGACCACCTGGAGAGCGGTTTCCAAACGGGTCGCGCCCATCGCATAGGCCCCCTCACGCAGAGAGTTGGGCACGGCATGCAGAGCATCCTCGCTGATGGATGCCACCAGCGGGATGATCATGATGCCCATCGTCAACCCGGCAGAGAGCATATTATAGATGTTCAGGGCTTCTCCAAAGAAAATGCGCAGGAAGGGGGTTACTGTAGTCAGAGCAAAGTATCCATACACTACAGTAGGAATGCCAGCCAGAACTTCCAGTGCGGGTTTGAGAATCTTGCGGGCTTTTTCCGAGGCGTATTCGCTCAAATAAATGGCAGAGCCCAATCCAAAGGGCACAGCCACCAGCATGGCAATCACGGTAGTGACTACTGTGGCGCTGACCAGTGGCAGTACACCGAAACGTCCCACCGTAGGTTGCCATTCGGTTTGGGTGAAGAACTCTACCAGTGTCACCCCGGGCATTTGAAAGAACAGCAGGGCTTCTTTGCCCAATTCGTACACAATTCCCAGAGTCGTGAAAATAGAGACCGCACCGCACAAAAACAGGAAGGTTTGAATGAAAAGTTCCCCCCAGCGGGTGCGCTTTTGCAAGCGCCTTGAAACATCCACGGCGCTTTCTTCCGGGCGTTTCAAGTGGTTTAAGGTGACTTCCATGAATGACCTCTCTTGAACATTTCCCCTTCTCCCCCCATGGAGAGAGGAGAAGGGGAAAGGAATTTGGTTCGATAAAGACTTACTTCATGGCTTCTTCAAAAAGTTTGAGGTTGTTTTCCATTGCTTCCTTAGAAGCCGGGAAGTACCCCACCTCTTCGATGACTTCATTCACATGCTCCAGGTAGTAGCGGATGAAGGCAGCCACCTGCGGTTTGGACTTCATGATACCGGCATCCGAGTAAATGAACAGCGGGCGGGAGAGCAGGTAAGTGCCATTTTCAGCGGTTTCCAGAGAGGGTTTGATACCTTCGATGCTCAGGACTTTAAGTTTGGAACCTTCGCCCTTGTAGTAAGCATACCCGAAGTAGCCAATAGCGTACTTGTTGCCTTCCACGCCCTGTACCAGCACGTTGTCGTCTTCCGAGGCATTCAGGTTTTTGGCTTCGAGGACCAGTTTCTTGGCTTCATCGAGTTTTTCAATCTTGCCGGTTTTCTGAACAGCAACTTCTACGAAGAAGTCAAAGGTGCCGCTGTCGGTGCCGGGGGTGTAACGCAGGATGGGCTCGTTAGGCCAGGAAGGATCCACATCCGACCACTTCTCAGCGCTGGTGAACAGTTTGAAAAGTTGATCCTTGGTGACGTTTTCCACCCAGTCATTTTGCGGATTGACTACCACAGCAATGGCATCCAGTCCAACCAGGAAGCCGATGGGATTGCGGGCGGGATTCAGTTTGCCGCAGTTTTCCACTTCGCTGTCCTTAATCTTGCGGGAAGCGTTGGAAATATCCGTCTCGCCGGTCTTGCAGAAGCGCTCAAACCCGGCGCCTGAACCAATGATGTCGTTCTTCACCTGACCGGTAAAACCATCAGCCACAAACATTTCAATGATGGCTTCGGTGAGAGGACCGACCGTCGAAGAACCTGCGGTGTAGATATCGCCACTCACTGCGGCAGGGTCAAAGGGATTCACGGTGGGAGTGGGAGAAGGGATTTCCGTTGCAGTAGGCTCAACTTTAGGAGTAGCAGTGGGCTTTTCTTCCTGAGTGGGGGGCTGAGTCGCCGTGGGGGTTGCCGCCGGAGCACAGGCTGCCAGCGCCAGCGCCAGGACGATCAAAACGGAAACGATAGACCAGAGTTTACGAGACATACAAAATTCTCCTCCAAAAAAGTAGGGTTCTAGGTTTGCGCTTAGAGTGTATCAGGCGAAGTTTAAGGTCAGTCAATCACAGGGTTAACAGAATGTAAAGATTTGGGGAAACTTGCCCTTAAAATGGCACCATGGTCTATATATTCGGGTAAAACCTCTTATGGGTGGCGTAGTTCCTTGAAATAAAAAATCCCCTCCCAATTGGGGGAGGGGATGACCCTTCCTTAGAGGACTCAGTAAATATCGTGAACGGTATTATAGACGTTGAACTTTCCGGTGGGAGTAATCAGGTTGGGAATGCGCGCTTTTTCCTGCAGGGTAGCATCGTCATACACCACAATTTCTCCGGTTTCGCCGGGTTTGGAAGCATCGCCCCACACACTGATCCACACCTCTGTTCCCTGTTTGTTATACTCCATGTGCACGGCGCGCCCGTAAGCGGCAATTTCCCAGCACTTGTGCACCCTGGTGGGATCACTCTTTGCCACGACGCACACCGTGCGCGCCAGCGCCGGGTCGGAGTTCAGCGCCATATCCACCCAGATCCACTGGCTGTTGGGGTGCGTCTTGATGAACAGACTACCCGCGCCGGGCAGGGGGGTGACCCGCACGGCTTTCCATGCTGAGTCGGGATGCCCTTCCGGGTCGGTGCCGATGGAGACAATCGCCCCTTCGCCCAGGTGCGAGGTGCTCCACACCGGACCAAACTCGGGGTCAACCCAGTTGGCGCCGCGTCCGGGGTGCGGTACGGCGGGCGTATCCACCAGCGCCGCCAGTTTCCCTTCCAGCGCATCCACCACGGCAATCTTATTGGATTGATTTGCCGCCACCAGGAAGTAGCGCTTGGTTGCGTCCCATCCGCCGTCGTGTAAGAAGCGCGCGGCTTCAATCATCTTGATGGTGGGATTATTGGGGTCGGCGTAATTGACCAGCCAGATTAAGCCTGTTTCCTTGACGTTGATGATCCACTCGGGCTTGTAGGTAGAAGCCACAATGCTCGCCACGCGCGGCTCAGGGTGATATTCTTCGGTGTCAAAGGTATAACTGCGCGTGCTGACGACCTTGAAAGGCTCCAGGGTCTGCCCGTCCAGGATGACGAAGTGCGGGGGCCAGTAACAGCCCACCGCCGCGTACTTGTCCGAAAAATTCCCCAGTTCGCCGTTGTACTTGCTCACCTCTACCGAGCGGGCATCATAGCATACCTGCACTTCGGCAACCTTGGTAGGCTTCTCGGTCCAAAGGTCTACCATTGCCAGTTTCCCGTCCCGCCCGATGACGTAGGCATAACGTCCGCTGGCAGACATGCGGGTGATGTGAACGGCGTACCCGGTATCCACCGTGCTGACCACCTCGTAGGTATCTCCGTCAATCACCGCCACCTGACCGGCATCGCGCAGGGTGACGATGAAGTAGTTCTCCCAATCGCGTTGTGTCTGCGGGCTGGTGGGGCGCTGTTCGGGCGGAACAAGCACTTTCCACGAGGCTTTCATCTGCTCCAGCGCCATCTCCGGCGGGGCGGGGGGGGCGTTTTGCAGGAACTTCGCCATGATTTCGGTTTGTTCCTGCGTGAAAAAGCCCTGTTTGCCCCAATCGGGCATGCCGCGCGGCGTGCCATTGAAGATAATTGCCGCCAGCGCCAGTGTGCCTTTGGGTTGGGTTTTGTCGGGGGTCAGCGCCGGTCCGGTAGCGCCTTTGCGCAGTGTACCGTGACAACCGGCACAACGTTCAAAATACACCTGCTTTGCCCAGGCAAATTCCTCATCGCTCAGAGCGGGGGCGTTTCCCGCCGCAGGCTGGGCTTCAGAGATTTGTGTGGGCTTTTCCTCTTTATCAGATTCTTCCTGGGGAGGATTCATCAGGAACTGCACCATTGCCTGAATTTCTTCTTCGTTGTACAAATTGCTGAGCGAGGCGGGCATCAGCCCTTTCTGGCAGGGCGAGCCGTTGCAGTCGGGAGCCACGAAAACATCCGGCTGGCGGATGGACTCTGCCAGAAATTCAGCCACGGATTTGGCTTTCCCCTTGTAATTGCCTTTTTCCAGATGTCCCTGGGCGGTTTGGGCGATGCCGGTCAGGTCAGGTCCGATGGTGCCACCGGCGCCCTCTACGCCGGGAATCACATGGCAGGCACCGCATCCCCCTTTTTGAAAGGCTTGCCGCGCCAGTTCGGCGCTGTACAGGGCGGGCGGGGCGGATGCGCTTTCCTGCGTAGGTGGAGGTGCGGCGGGGGCGGCTTTCTCCCCGCAGGCGGCAAGCGCCAGAGCAGAAACAATCACAAACCAGAGAAAGAAGAAACGTCTCATGGCGGCATCCCCTTTGTACTATGAGTATTAATATCAATATACGTCTTTTCGTCAGGTTTATATTTGCGCCAGCGCAAAGATTCCCCTGCAAACAGCCTGTTGTATAATGAAAAAAGCGGATGAATTTTGTCCGGAGGAGGTTGATATGGGTCTTACTTTCACATGGTACGGGCACGCTACCATCGGGCTGGAAACCGGCGGCTACCATCTTCTGGTGGATCCCTTCTTCAGCGGAAACCCGGCGGCAACCGCCAAACCCAACGAGGTGCGCGCCGATTTTATTCTGGTCAGCCATGGACACGGCGATCACGTGGGCGATACCGAGATGATTGCCAAACGTACCGGCGCGCTGGTCATCAGCAACTTTGAAATTTCCTCCTGGCTGGGGCGCAAAGGACTGAAAACGCACGGACAGCACCTGGGCGGCGGTTACCGCTACCCCTTTGGCTACCTCAAACTCACCTTTGCCATTCACGGCTCGGCGCTTCCCGATGGTTCGTATGGCGGCAACCCGGCGGGCTTCCTGCTCACTACCAACGCCGGCGAGAAGGTGTATCTGGCGCAGGATACCGGCTTGTTCGGAGATATGAAGCTCATCGGCGATGAAGGCATTGACCTGGCGGCACTGCCCATTGGCGATAACTTCACTATGGGACCGGATGATGCTCTGCGGGCGGTGGAACTCTTGCGTCCCAAGCACGTCATTCCCATTCATTACAATACCTTTGAACTCATTCAGCAGGATGCGCACGCCTGGGCAAAACGGGTGGAAGAAGCCACCTCTGCCAAGGTGCATGTGCTGAAGCCCGGCGAGAGTTTCTCCCTCTAGTATTTGCACACGCAGGATAACCGCAGGCAGGATACCCTGCCTGCGGTTTGTTGTTGTAAGGTGTAAATGGAAATTCTGGGTAAGGGTATAATCGGGGCATGGCGGAGAGCAGTTTGCAGGGAATGAGTCAATCTCAAAAAACGCTTGGGGAATCGTTGAGTATCCTGATTCCCGCGTACAACGAAGCCCTCAGCATTGCGGGAGTGTTGCGCGGGTTGCTGGAACAGCCCGAATTGCAGGGCGCGGAGATTATAGTCATCAACGATGGCTCTACCGATGAAACCAGCCAGATGGTGCGCCAGTTCCCCACAGTGCGGTTGATTGAGCATCTTGCTAATCGCGGTTATGGTACAGCCATTCGCAGTGGGGCGCGGGCGGCGCAGAGACCGTTCATCGTCTGGTACGATGCCGATGGTCAGCACCGTCCGCAGGATTTAATTGCCCTGGCGCAGAAACTGATCAGTGAAGGGTTGGATTACTGTATCGGTGTACGTATGGGGGATTCGTATCAAGACCCGGAACGTGTGGTGGGAAAGTGGTTGCTGCGCCTGGCGGTGAATTTTGCCGTTGGTAAACCCGTTCCGGATTTCAATTCAGGGTTACGCGGATTTAAACGAGAAGTGTTACTGCGCTATCTTCCTTTGCTCCCTAAACGCTTTGGCGCTTCTACCCTGACCACCCTGCTGATGATTGAAAACGAACATTTTGGCGGTACCATTCCCATTGTGACTCAGCCGCGTATTGGAAAAAGCACGGTTCGGCAGTTCCGCGATGGATTGCGCACACTCCAGATCATCCTGCATATTGTCATTCTCTTCAAGCCGTTGCAGTTCTTTGGCTGGATGGGGTCACTGCTCATCCTTGCCGGGCTGATTTACGGCTTTTACAAAGCCTTCACCGTGCATTTGGGCTTTCCGGTATTCGGTACGCTGGTCATCCTGCTGGGGATTCAATCCTTTTTCTTTGGCTTGTTGTGCGATCAAATCAGCGCACTGCGGCGGGAGCGCTGGGGGTGAGCGGGAATTGGGTGCCACCGCGTGTCAATCGCGTGCTGAATGCTAAAAACCTCAGTTTCTTTCTGCTGGGGGTGCTGATTTTGATTTTCCTTCTCCGTCAAATTGACCTGAAGGAATTGCGCGATCAGATTCTCGGTGTGCGCTGGGAGTTGTTCCTTGCCGGCGCAGGGGTGTACTTCCTCAAATCCTGTCTGCGGGCGGTGCGTTTGAACCGCATCAGTGCCGATTTATCTTTGCCCTATCTGAAGACCTTACGCCTCTCGCTGGCGACTTCGCTGGCAACCCAAATTCTGCCCTTCAAACTGGGCGAGTTAAGTTATGTGTATCTGCTCAAGCAGGAAAAGAACGCGCCTGCGGCGCAGGGGCTTTCGGCGCTGATCGTTATTCGCCTGATGGACTTGCTGGCAATTGGCGTGCTTTACCTTGCCGTGGCGCTTGCCCTGCGTTCGCCGCAATCCGGCGTGCAGATGATGCAGGCGTTGATTTTCATCGGGTTGCTGGGCGCAGGCATGGGCTTGTTGATGGCTCTCTCCCGTCTGGCACCGCCTGTATTGGAGAAGGTCAAAGCCAAATCTTTCCCGAAAGAAAATTTCCTCTTGCGTCTCATCGAATGGGTAGAGAAGTTTTTCCGATATTTTCAGGCGTACCGTCCTCTGCAGTTTGCCCAATGGATGGGGCTGGCGCTTCTGGAATGGATCGCCAATTACGGCATGTTTCATCTGCTCTTACTCGGGATGAGTGTTCCGGTCACATTCTTCCAAACAGCCACGGCAGTCACCTTTGCCGCGGTTGCCAGCGCCTTGCCGGTCAATGCGGTAGGCAGTTTTGGCTCGCAGGAAGCCGGCTGGACTGCCGCACTTTTACTGGTACAGGTGGACAGGCAAACGGCGATTACCACTGCCTTTTCCACCCATATTCTCACCCTGGCGTACATTGCTTTCTTCGGTGCGCTGGCGTGGCTCAGTTATTTGCTTCGATTGGGATCACGACCTGAATAATTTGTTTCCAGAATGGTGTGCAAACGTACCGGAAAACCAGGTCATCGGCAATTTCCTGATTCCCGACAATGAGATGTGCTTCGCGGAAGTAATCCCCGCCGTTAAGGGCAAGTTCTACCACTCCTTTGCCTGTGGCACGGATCTCCAGTGCGGAAGCCGTTTTTGTCTGCACTTCTTCAGGGATACGCCAGACGAAGAAACGCTTTGCGGGTAAGGTATTTGCAGGGACGCGCTCTTCCGCCAGAATGTGGTCGGCAGAGTCTTTCAGGGTGAAAACCAGTGTTGTGTCAGGTTCACTGGTTTTGGCGTGGATATAGATCTGAATTTGTTCCAACTCTCCGCAACGGTTGGGAAATTCCTGCCGCAGGGGGGTGGAAGAGGAAAACTCCAGTGCGGGAGTTTGCGCCCATTCAATGTTTTTGTACACCGGCTGGGTACAACCCTGGAAGGTGTACCAGGATGTTCCGCAATAGGTGTAATAGGTGGCGTAAATTCCCAGTAAATAAAATGCAAGGCTGAGGGTAATGCTCCCTGTCAAAAAGAGAGGCAGTTTCTTCTGAACAAAATTGTGGAAAGAGAACAGGCCGCTTAACGCGAGGTAAAGCAGAGGTGCGGTGGGAATGTAGTAGCGTCCCTGATGCCCAAATCCTGCCAGACTGCCCGGCACATAATTGTTGATGGTGTACAGCAGGGCAAACGCGCCGGAAGAGATCAGAAAAGTTCCCCCCAGCACCCAGCGCTGGTATGGAGTAAGACGGGCGGGCAGAGTTTCTGCGCCGAGGGCAAAAATCAGCGCGGCAACGTAGAACGCATACACCGGCGCAGGCACTACTCCCGCCCAGTGACCGTACACCGCCGCCCATTCCATAAAGTAATTCCCAATGGCGCGCAGGTTGCCCCATATCAGGGTGTAAAGAAAATCCCAGGGGTGCGCCTGGATGAGCGCAATTTGCTGACTGAGACTACCCTCGTCAGTACCTGCAAAATGTGAAGTTTGTACCGCCAGCGCGTTGTACTGCACGCCAAAGGCAATGGCAACCACTACGGCGATTCCCGTAGCCAGCGCCCACCCCTTTGAGGGAAACCGCCTGACCGGCAGAAGGAAAAGAAGCGGGAAAAGCACAAACATGCCCGGTTTGGCAGTACCAACGAGAAGAATGGAGACCATGAGCAGTACCACCTTCCAGCGGGAGAAGACCGGGCATTCATCCAGCGCCAGGTGCAGGACAACTGCCGCGAACAGGAAGCTCACCCCGTTGGTGAAGCCGTCGGCGTTAAGCGTTGCCGCCTGATACAGCGCCGAAGGCGCCAGCGCCAGCACTGCCAGAGTCCATTTACCCACTGGAAGCAGGCGGACGGCAAGGAATGAAAGCCCGATATACATCGCCAGCCCGGCGATGCGGCACAGGATGGCAACAGGCACAACCGGATAATCGTACTTGCGCCAGAAGAAGCGGGCTGTGGCGGCTTGCGGCAGGAAGTTGAAGGGAGAATAGATTGAGCGCGTCAGCGTTCCGAGAAGGTTGTTCCGATTCAGCGGTTCATGGAAAGCCGATCCCTCGAGAAGGTCTTGAGCAGGAGTCTGGAAGAATCGGCGCTGATAGGCATAACGCACAAAATCCACCGGTGTAAAAAAGGAATCATTGCCGGGGTCGCGCTGATTGGGCAACCACTTCGCCGCCGCCAGGTCGTAAATGCGTATGACGTGCTGTTCTTCGTCAAACCCCGCACCGTAAGGAATGAACACGGCAAATACTACTCCGAACAGTGTAGCAAGAAGCAGAAAGACGCTTTCAGGACTGGAGAGAAATTTCGTGATTTTTTTCATTACGGTTGCCTTAAAAACTCAAATCCTCTTGACCAGATACACGCATTCCTCTTCCCAGGTGCACAGCGCGCCCTGTTCGTCCACATACATCCCGTGGACGCGGTAGGTGCCAAAGCCGGCTTCGCGGTAGCCCAGGCGGTCATACAATCGGCGGGCGTCAGGATTCTCCAGCCCTACCGCCAGTCCGATTTCGGCGTATCCGCACTGCCGGGCAAGGTCTTCGGCGTGGCGGAGCAATTGTGTGGCAATGCCCTGCTGGCGGTATTCCTCACGGACGAACAGGTCTTCCAGATCCGGGCAGGGAACCGGGCGGTTTGCCCGCACGGCTTCGTCTCTGGCTCCGTCCCATTTCAATAGCAGGTGTCCAACGGGCATTTCAGCGAGAAACGCAATGAGATAGACGGCACTGCCGTTCTGCTGGCGCACCAGACGGCGAGCGTGTTTCTCCGCGCCGCCCTGCGGAAAAAGGCGTTCCAGTTGAGAAATATCCTTCGTGCCGACTTCGCGAATTTCGATGTTCAAATCCATGCTTCTGAATTATATGCTAAAGAGGAGACAGGTGTAATCCAACTAAACTTGTGACATTTGTCACTATTGTCTTTTGGTGTCATTGGGACTATGATTATGCATGATTGAACTTATGCATATATCTGCATACATGATAAGGTTAAAATGATTTCCTCATCCCTTTCGCAAGAAATTACTGCCCTGCACGCTGATATCTGTTCGGCGCTGGCGGATCCGGCACGCATCCTCATTCTCTATGCCTTGAATGAGAAGCCCAGCAACGTCAGCACACTGGCAGAAGAACTGGGCATTACCCAGTCGGCGGCGTCGCGTCATTTGAACGTCCTGCGCGACCGCGGGCTGGTGATTTCCCAGCGCGATGGGCAATCGGTGGTCAACATGCTCGCCGATCCGCGCGTCATTCAGGCGCTGGATTTACTGCGCGCGGTGCTGACCAGCAAGTTGAAGAATCAGGCGGCACTTGCCGAAACGATGGAACCTTCCGAACAGGAATAATATTTTTTAGAACTGGAGCGTATCTATGAAGAAACTGGTCATTCTGGGCGCCGGCACTGCCGGGACGATGGCGGCAAATCGATTGAGCCGCATTCTCAATACCAGCGAATGGGAAATTACGCTGGTAGATCCCAATCCGGTGCATTACTATCAGCCTGGCTTTCTCTTCATCCCCTTTGGGGTATATCAGGAAAAAGACGCCGTGAAACCCAAGAAGGCGTTTATCCCGCGCGGCGGCAAACTGCTTCAGACCGCCGTGGAAGAAATCCTGCCTTCGCAAAACAAGGTGCGACTTGCCAACGGCGAGACCCTTTCCTATGATTACCTGATCATCGCCACCGGCACGGATATTCACCCCGAAGAAACCCCCGGTCTGGCGGAGCATGAGTGGGGCAAGTCCATCCACACCTTCTACTCTCTGGAAGGGGCGGTGGCGCTTGCCGGGGCTCTGCGTAACTGGAAGGGCGGGCGTCTGGTGGTCAATGTGGTGGAAAATCCCATCAAATGCCCCGTGGCTCCGCTGGAGTTCCTCTTCCTCGCCGACTGGTACTTTACCCAGCGCGGCATGCGTGACCGTGTGGAACTGATTTACGCTACCCCGCTTCCCGGCGCGTTCACCAAACCCATTGCCTCTCGCATGCTGGGCGATATGCTTGAGAAACGCCGTATTCGGGTAGAGCCGGAATTCATGCTCATGGAAGTCAACCCGGATGCGAAGAAACTGGTCTCTTACGACGAGCGCGAGGTGGAGTTTGACCTGCTGGTGAGCATTCCGCTTAACAAGGGCGCTGAGGTTATCGGGCGTTCCGGCTTGGGCGATGAACTCAACTACGTGCCGACCAACAAGCACACCCTGCTTGCCGAAGGCTACGACAACATCTTCGTACTGGGCGATGCCACCAACGTCCCCGCTTCCAAAGCCGGGGCGACCGCGCACTACGAGGTGGATACGCTGGCGGAGAACTTCCCGCGCTACATTCAGGGCAAGGAACTCGAACCGCTCTTTGACGGTCATGCCAACTGCTTTGTCGAAACCGGGTACGGCAAGGGCATGCTGATTGACTTCAACTACACTACCGAACCTCTGCCCGGCAAGTACCCCCTGCCGCTCATTGGACCCTTCTCTCTGCTCAAAGAGTCGGTCATCAATCACTGGGGCAAACTGGGCTTCCGCTGGATGTACTGGAATATCCTGATGAAAGGACTGCCCATTCCCTTCCTGCCGGCTCAAATGAGCATGGTGGGCAAGGAAAAAGTGAACTGGGAAAACGGCGGCGCTTTCGCCGCATGATTTGGAACTTTATTTGAGGAGGATTTTCGTATGGCAACACGCACAATTGCGGGCAAGACCGTTCAGGTCAACGATGAAGGCTTCATGACCAACCCGGCTGAATGGACGAAAGAAATCGCCGTGGAACTGGCGAAAGAAGAAGGCATTGCCGAACTCACCGAACAGCACTGGAAGGTGATTGATTTCTGCCGCCAGACAGGGTTGAGCAGTGGCAAAGCCCCCACCCTGCGCCAGATTACCACCGGCACCGGGCTTTCTACCAAGGATTTATTTGCCCTCTTCCCCAAGGGTCCCGCCAAGAAGGTCGCGCGCATTTCCGGGCTGGGTAAACCCGAAGGCTGCGTCTAGTTGATTCGGGGGGATGGGTGTCGGGGGTGACCCCATCCCCATTTTTCTAATTCTCATTTTTCGGAGGAATGAGCATGGCTGAAGAAACTCGCAAGATTGCTTTCATTTGTTCCAAGGGTGACCTGGACATGGCTTACCCTGCCCTGGTGATGGGCTGGGCGGCGCTGGGCAACGGCATTGACGTGACCATCTTCTTCACCTTCTGGGGTCTGGATCTCATCAACAAACACCGCGTGGATCATCTGGAACTGGCACCGGTTGCCAATACCAGCATGAAGATGAGCATGATGGGCATTCCCGGCAACTTGGGTATTCCCAATCTGGTGGGGGTTCTGCCCGGCATGACCGCCTTAACCACCAAACTGATGAAGGACAAAATGAAAGCACTGGGTGTACCACCGGTGCGTGAGTACCTGGAAATGCTGGTGGATGGCGGCGCCAAACTGTACGCTTGTAAGATGTCGGTGGACATGATGGGCTTGAAGAAGGAAGACTTTATTGACGGTGTTGAAGATATCGTCACCGCCGGTGATTTCATGGACATGACCGAAGGCGCGCAGATTATCTTCATTTAGAAGAATTTGCAGTGCATTGTTCTTAAGGAAAGCAACCTCCCCAGAGGGGAGGTTGCTTTTTTTCTTAAGGGACATTGCGCTTTCTATGTTCCATAAGCATTCGCCGAGCCTGTCGAGGGGCACGCCCTCATCTTCTTCGCGTCCTTTGCGCCTTCCCGGTGCTTTTTTGCCCTGAGCCTGTCGAAAGGCGCGATGGGTATTGGCTGAGCCGAGAAATCAGGACGTTTTAAACTGCCGAAAGATGATTTTTTCTTCCCATTCCCCCCGCCAAATGATTGTAAAATGAATGCAGAACTCACCCTTCAACCATTTGCATCTCATATCGGGAGGCTTGACTATGGCAAAGTACGCCGCCGCGTTGGATCAGGGCACGACCAGCACCCGCTTTATGATTTTTGACCATCACGGGCAGGTGGTGGCAATGGACCAAAAAGAACACGAGCAGATTTATCCCAAACCCGGCTGGGTGGAGCATAACCCGCTGGAAATTTGGGAGCGCACCCAGGAAGTCATCGAGGGCGCACTGCGCAAGAGCGGCATCTCCCCCAAAGAGATTGCCGCCGTGGGCATCACCAATCAGCGCGAGACCACCCTGTTGTGGGAAAAAGCCACCGGCAAACCGGTGTACAACGCCATCGTCTGGCAGGACACCCGCACCGATAAAATCTGCAACGACCTGGCGGCGGAGGGCGGGCAGGACCGCCTGCGCCCCAAGACCGGACTGCCCCTGGCGACCTATTTCTCCGGCCCCAAAATCCGCTGGATTCTGGAGAACGTTCCCGGGGTGCGCGAACGCGCCGAGCGTGGCGAAATTCTGTTCGGCACAATGGACACCTGGATCATCTGGAATCTGACCGGCGGTGTGCATGTCACCGACGTGACCAACGCCTCGCGCACCCTGCTGATGAACCTGCAAACGCTGGACTGGGACGATGAACTGCTCGACCTGCTCGGCATCCCCCGCGCCATCCTGCCGCAGATTCGCTCCTCGTCCGAGGTGTACGGTTACGCCCGCGGTGCGCTGGAAGGTGTGCCGGTAGCGGGCGATCTGGGCGATCAGCAGGCGGCGCTCTTTGGGCAAGCCTGTTACGACCCCGGCGAAGCCAAGAACACCTACGGCACGGGCTGTTTCATGTTGCTGAATACCGGCACCACACCTGTTCCCAGCCAGAGCGGACTGCTCACCACCCTGGGCTACAAAATCGGTAATGCCCCGGCGGTGTACGCCCTGGAAGGTTCGATTGCCATCACCGGCGCGCTGGTGCAGTGGCTGCGCGACAATCTGAAGATGATCGAAAATTCCCGCGACATTGAAGGGCTGGCGCGCACCGTTGAGGATAACGGCGGGATTTACTTCGTCCCGGCGTTCTCCGGCTTGTTTGCCCCCTACTGGCGCAGTGACGCCCGCGGCATCATTGTCGGGTTGACCCGCTACATCAACCGCGGTCACATTGCTCGCGCCGCGCTGGAAGCCACCGCTTACCAAACCCGCGAGGTGCTGGACGCCATGAACCGCGACTCGGGCATCACCCTCACCGCACTCAAGGTGGACGGCGGTATGGTGTACAACCAACTGCTCATGCAGTTCCAGGCAGATATCCTCGGCGTGCCGGTCATCCGCCCCAAGGTTGCCGAGACCACCTCGCTGGGCGCGGCTTATGCCGCCGGGCTGGCGGTGGGCTTCTGGGAGACCTTTGACGAACTGCGCGCCAACTGGGGCAAGGATACCGAATGGCATCCGCAGATGAGTCCCGAACTGCGCGAGAAACTGTACGCGGGCTGGAAGAAAGCCGTGGAGCGCACCTTTGGCTGGGTAGAAGGGTGATTTTTGCCCGGCAGTTTGTGAAAAAGAGTACAATTGGGCGGTAAGACCACCCTCACAGGAGAACGTGTATGACCAAACCGCATGCCATTGTCATCGGCGCGGGATTTACCGGTGTTGCCATCGCCTGGGATTTGACCCAGCGCGGCTTTCGGGTCAGCGTGGTGGAGCGCGGTCCCATTGCCAACGGCACATCCGGGCGCACGCACGGATTGCTCCATTCGGGCGCGCGCTACGCCGTGAATGACCAGGAATCAGCCATTGAGTGCATTCAGGAAAACCTCATCCTGCGGCGCATTGTCCCCGATGCCATTGAGCCAAACGGCGGGCTGTTCGTTGCCGTGCAGGAAGAGGATTTAGCCTACCGCGAGAAATTTATCGAAGGATGCGCCGCCTGCGGGATTCCCATCCGCGAGTTGACCCCGCAGGAAGTCCTGCGCCTGGAACCCAACCTCAATCCCCGCCTGCTGACAGCCTTTACCGTTCCCGATGCCACCTTTGACCCCCTGCGCCTGGCGCTGGCGTTTGCCGCTTCAGCCAAAGCCGGGGGAGCGCAGTTCTACCTGTACACCGACGTGGTGGACCTGCTCCGCGACGGGCGCGGCAACGTTTGCGGCGTCAAAGCCTGGAACCGCGCCGCCGATCAGCGCTTTCACCTGCCTGCCGAGGTGGTCATCAACGCCACTGGCGCCTGGGTGGGGCAGATTACTGCCATGGCGGGCGTGCAGGTGCCCATCACGCCAACCCCCGGGGTGATGGTGGCTTACGATAAACGCCTGACTCAACGCGCCATCAACCTGCTTAACGAACCCGGCGATGGCGATATTGTCCTGCCTCAGCGGCGCATGATGGTGGTCGGCACGACTTCGTTTACCATCGAAGACCCCGATTACGTCCCCGTGTACGAGGATCACGTGGCGCTGATGATGGAGCGCGGCGCGGCGCTCATCCCTGCCCTGCGGCAGACCCGCGAGCGCGGCGCTTACATGGCAACCCGCCCGCTGATTGGCGCTACCGCCCCCGGTCGGAGCATCTCGCGCACTTTCAAAGCCTACGATCACGCCGAAACTGACGGCATTGAAGGGCTGGTGACCATCACCGGCGGCAAAGCCACCACCCTGCGCCTGATGGCGGAAAAGACGGTGGACGTGGTTTGCCGCAAATTCGGCATCGAGGTCCCCTGCCGCACGGCAGAGACCCCTCTGCTTTCCTACCGCAAGTTTTACCAGTAAAATCGCGGAGCGCACAATGAGTGATGAAAAGTGGACTGTAACCTTTACCGTGTACCGCAAGAAGGATGAACAGCCTGCGCGGTACGATACTTTTACACTGGAAGTAAGCCCCGATGAGTACGTTCTGGATGCGGTGGAACGTATCTGGGCTTTTCACGACCGCTCGCTGGTGTTTGCCCATGCCTGTCACCATTCCACCTGCGGCGCCTGCGGGATGCGCGTCAATGGGGTGGAGCGCCTGACCTGCATCACCCCCATCCGTGAGGTCACCCGCAACGGCGGCACGGTGCGTGTTGAGCCTCTACGCAATTTCCCCGTGGTCAGTGACCTGGCGGTGGATATGAGCCGGCTGTACCGCGCCATGGATGCCGTGCAGGCTCCGGCGGTGCATCCGCTGGACGCCGCGCCTCTGGAGGGCGGGGGCATCCGCCCGCCGCGCGAAGTCCCTCAGCCCGAAGACGAAGGCGAGTTTTACCGCCTTGCCGACTGCATTGAGTGCGGCTTGTGCGTGAGCGCCTGTCCGGTGGCAGGTACTGACCCGACGTATCTGGGTCCGGCGGCGCTGGCAGGTGCGCAATTGCAGGGCGTTGCCCAAAACCCCGATTTGCTTGGCGTGGTGGACTGCGCCGAGGGGGTATGGCGCTGTCACAGTGCCTATGAGTGTACAGCGGTTTGCCCGTCCAACGTCCAGCCCGGCTGGCGCATCATGGATTTGCGCCGTCAGGTGGTGGCACAGCGCATCAAAGCCCTGTTTGGAAAAGGTTAATTCGGGAGGACAGGCTCATGAACGAACCCAAGAAATTGCATTCCCGCGGCGTGCTGGACTGGTTTGACCCGCGCGGCAGGCAGGTGGGTGGCTGGGGCTTCATCATTAACCGCATCAGCGCCATCGGGCTGACCGTGTACCTCTACCTGCATCTGGTCATGCTGGGCAAACTGGCACAGGGACCCGAGTCGTTCGATGCCTTTATCGCTACTGCCAAACAACCGCTCATCCTCTTTGGCGAACTGCTGGTCATCATTGCCGGACTGTACCACGGCTTGAACGGCATCCGTATTGCCCTGACCAGTTTTGGCGTGGCGGTGCGCTATCAGCGCGCTCTGCTCATCGGCGTGGTGCTGTTGACCGCGGCAGGGTCGCTGTTCTTCGCCATCCGCATGCTCAGCATCCATTGAGGAGGTTAAGATGACAAACGCTCCCCTTTCTGCTCCCAAACCCGGCGAAGGCGCACTGCTCTGGGCGGTCAAAATCTTCAGCGGGGTGCTGATTCTGCTTATCCTCATCTTGCACTTTCTGGTGAATCATTACTGGGCGCCTAACGGCTTGCTCAGCCATGCCGAGGTAGTGGCGTATTACCAGAATTACCCCATTGTACCGATTATGGAAGGCTTTTTCCTGATTTTTGTGGTGGCGCATTCCCTGCTGGGGGTGCGTTCCATCCTGCTGGATTTGCGCCCATCTCCCCGCGTCCTGCGCGGCGTGGATGGGATGTTGATTCTGATCGGCGTGACTGCCAGCGTTTACGGTATCTGGCTGTTGATACGGGTCACCGGCTGGGGCGGGTAGGCTGGCGGGGGATGTTTCCCGCCGTTGTGATTCTCTGCTCCCGCTCGCGTATGAATCATTGAGGCTTGCATGACCCGCTTTCTCTTCCGCCGGCTGTTGCTTTTGCTCGTCATCCTGCTGACAGCGCACGCCGGCGGATTTGTTTATGCCGTGCTTGCCGGTCGGCGGATACAGCTGGGAAACCGAGTGGATTCTGCCCTTCCTTGCCCTCAGTTTGCGCCCGATGGTGCAGATTGCACGCGTCACCGGCGGACTGCTTTCCGATGAACTGGGGGCGCGCTACGTCACCGCCGCGCTTTTTGCCGATGGAAAACTGCTCTGGCGGGTGAATCTCCAGCAAAGTAAGTCGAAGGCGCTTTCGGGGGCAGTGATAGCATCGGATGGTACAGCCTGCTATCCCATCAGTGCCAGCCTGCTGGCAGTGGATGCGCAGGGCGGCTTGCGCTGGCGCATTAACCTGCCCACGTATTCAATCATTAATCCTCTGCCGCGCCTCAGCCGCGATGAGCGCTTCCTGTTCTTCCAGGAATTTGTCATCGATGCCCAAACTGGCGAGATGCTTTTTAGCCAGACGCCCGGTCCTATGGACTTTTATTTTGTCGGTGCGGATGGGCGCATCTACCTCTATTCTTCAGAGGGCATTCTGGCGGTAGGCTCGCCTTAGCCGTCTTAAACCCTCTACCGCTCTATGTCCGTCCTTTATCCCTGCTGGTATACTACAATCAATTCAGAAATGGATAAGCAAGCGATTCTCACCCTGCTGAGCGAAGGCGAGATGAAGGTGGAAGGGCAGTTCCTGGCTGGCTCCAATTACACCTTCCTGGTAGTCGTTCACTGGCAGGACGAGGACTATCCCGCCGTGTACAAACCGGTGCGCGGCGAACAACCCTTATGGGACTTCCCCGAGCGCACGCTGGCGCATCGCGAGGTTGCCGCCTATCTGGTCAGCGAAGCGCTGGGCTGGGATCTGGTGCCGCCTACGGTGTACCGCCGCCGTGCGCCGTTGGGGGCGGGTTCGGTGCAGTGGTTTGTCGAGCATGACCCCGAACATCATTTTTTCCACTTTACCCCGGAAGAAAAACAACGTCTGCGCCCGGTGGCGCTCTTTGACCTGCTTACCAATAACGCCGACCGCAAGGGTGGGCATATCCTCATGGACGCGCAGGGGCACATCTGGCTGATTGACCAGGGCTTGTGTTTTCACGTGGAAGAAAAACTGCGCACGGTGGTATGGGATTTTGCCGGAGAACCCATTCCTGAAGACCTGCTGGCAGATCTTCAGGCTTTTGTCCAGCGCCTGGAAACGGATGAAGACCTGAGCGCTTCGCTGGGGGAGCACCTCAGCCGCGCCGAGATTCGCGCCCTGCTCAGGCGGGGCAAGCGGTTGCTTCAGGAAAAAGTCTTTCCATCCCCACCGTCCACCCGCCGTCCCTATCCCTGGCCCCCCGTGTAAGGGTTTACTCTTTTTTTCCTTCTTTGGGCTATAATCGGGGACAATCAATTCCCTGTTTGGAGGTGTACGCATGCATGTTCGTCTGGTTCTGGTGGGGTTTGGCAATGTGGGCAGGGCGCTGGCGCGTCTGCTGATGCGCAAGCGCGAGACGCTGGCGCGAGACTATGGTATCACCTTTCAGGTGAACGGTATTCTCACCGGCAGACGTGGTGGGTGCATTAACCCTGAAGGGCTGGACGTGGAGCGCGCCCTGAGCCTGGTGGAAAGCGGCGCACGGCTGGACGAACTTTCCACCGTGCCTGTACCTTCCACTGGAGTGGAGTTCATCCGCGCCTGTCCCGGCGATGTGCTGTTTGAAAATACTCCCGTTAATGTGGTCAACGGACAGCCCGCCATTGATCACCTGCGCACGGCGCTGGAGCAGGGCATGCACGCCATTACGGCGAACAAGGGTCCGGTGGTGCACGGCTATGCTTCCCTCAAGGCGCTGGCAGAGCGGGTGGGCAGGCGTTTCCTGTTCGAATCGGCGGTGATGGACGGCGCGCCTATTTTCTCTCTCTTCCGCGGACCGCTCCCCGCCGCCGAACTGCGCGGTTTTCGCGGCATCCTCAACTCCACCACCAACCTGATTCTGGAACTGATGGAAAATGGTAAAACCTTTGACGAAGCCGTCAAAATTACGCAGGATTTGGGGCTGGCGGAGACCGATCCCAGCGGCGATATTGACGGCTGGGATGCTTCCATCAAGGTGGCGGCGCTCTCCACCGTGCTGATGGGCGTGCCGCTTACCCCGCAGGATGTGGACCGCACCGGCATCCGTGGCATTACCCCGCAGATGATCGCTGAAGCCCGCGCCGCCGGCGAACGCTGGAAACTGGTCTGCACTGCCCGCCGTGAGGGCGACCGTGTATTGGGAAAGGTAGCGCCTCAGCGCGTTTCGCCGGACTCACCGCTGTACAGCATCAGCGGTTCCAGTTCCTTTGTGATGTTCGAAATGGACGTCCTGCCGGGGTTGGGAATTGTGGAAAGCGACCCCGGACCCGAGACGACCGCCTATGGCTTGCTGGCGGATTTCATCAACGCCATGCGGGGAGCCTGAACCGCGATGAGCGAAGCCTATCTGTTCGGCTGGGCGGAAGCATCCTCTCTCCGGGAGGCATGGGAGGGGGCGTTGAAACAGACTTTTGCCCGTCCTGCCTGGCTTCAGGCAGTCCACTGGCTGGTTGAGATGCATCCCGAGGGGCTGGAGACCATTCCGCATTACCTTTGGGGGGCTGGATTTCCGCAGGCGCATCTGGCACTGCATGCGGTACTGCGCTCTCTGCGCGAGGGTGAGGTGGATTTGTGTCTTTTTCTGGAGGGGAGCGCTCACGGGGCGGCGGCGTTCCTGCTGGGTTCGCCGCAGGCTGTAGGTCGCTGGAATCTCCCGCCGCATGCCCGCCTGACTCCGCTGGGAGGAGGCTTGCCCGATGCTCTCGAAGTGGTTGTCCGTCAGCGTGCGCAAGCCTGGCTCGGAGAAGACGTTTCGGCAGGTGAGGTTTTGTCTGTTTCCCCTGCAGAAGGGTTGGTAAGGGGAATTTTGCGCGGCTTGGCGCAGGTAAAGCAGTCATCTCAACCTGTGATTTTGCTTTCCCGCGACAGGTGGAGCGGGCTGGCAACCCTGATTGAAGCGCTTTAAGGGCTTTCAGAATTTGCCTGATTGGTTGCGATGGGATGTTCTCGAAAACATCCCATCTTTTATTTTGTCCTGTGCCGAAAATGTGAGAGAATACTTCTATGGAAATGCATGCGCATGAGACTATGCACGCCCTGTTGAAGGGCACGCTTGCCCTTTCCGATCAGCAGTCCCTGGCAAATCAACTTTCTCTGACGTGGGAAGAACCAGGCGAGCGAATGCGCTGGCGTCTGGTAGTCGCCCTGGTGCGTCAGATGCTGGAGTCTCTGCCGCCGGCTTCCCTGTGTGAAGAAGTAACTTTACTAGAAGATGCCGCCGAGAAACTGGAATCCGCCGACCCGCTCATGGCAGGTGCGCTGTGGATGGGTGTGGGTTTGCTCTTTCAATCCTGTGCCGCATTCGATCCCGCCCGCAATGCGCTGGAGCGAGCCGTGGATTTGTTCCCCTCGGCGGAAGCACGCTTCTCGTTGGGAAATTTGCTCCGTGAACTGGGCTTGTTTGCCGATGCCCGCCCTTTGCTGGAGCAAGCCCTCGTTGAAGACCGGCAGAATGGCACGCCGCGTGCGGTGATTCGCGATCTGGATGGGCTGACATTGCTGGCGCTGGAACAGGGTAAGCTCGAAGAAGCCCTGCCGTGGGCGGAGCAAGCCCTGGCTTTGGCGCAAAGCGCCATACCGGAAAAGGATGCTTTGCTGGCAACCGTGTGGTTGAATTACGGTACGGTGCTCCGTGATATGAATCGCCTTGTCGAAGCGGAGCAAGCCCATCGGCGCGCGCTGGCGCTGGATGAGCGCTGGCGCGGAGCGGAGCATCCTGCCACGGCCCGCGACGCTGTGGAACTTTCGGGAACGCTCCTGGAGATGGGGCGGATTCACGAAGCCCGCGACCTGGTTGAGCGCGCTCTGAGTATGGACCGTGCCTGTTATGGCGAGCGTCACCCTGCTGTAGGGCGCGACCTGGCTCATCTTGGCGAGATTCTGCGGGTGCGCAATGCCCTCATCGAGGCGCGGCAAGCCACTCAGCAAGCCCTGGAGATTTTTGCCGATGCCTTTGGCAAGGATCACCCTCTGGTTGGGACGATGTGGAATAATCTGGGGCACATCCTGCACCGCATGAATCGTCTGGATGATGCCCTGAACGCTTTTCAGCAAGCCATGGTCAACCTGCAGAAAAACTTTGGGACTGGTGATGTGCGCGTGGGCATGGTTTTTGGCAACATGGGTGCCATCATGCAAATGCAGGGAAAGTGGATGGCGGCGCGCCTCTCGCTGGATCATGCCGTGCGGGTGGTGGAGCAAGCCCTGGGACGCGAGCATCCCACGGTGGCAGCCCTTGTGCACAACCTGGGCGAGGTGCTCCGTCAAAGCGGCGACCTGGACGGTGCACGCCTGGCGCTGGAGCGCGCTCTCACCATTGACCTGAAGACACTGGGGGAGAGCCATCCCGACATTGCCCTGCGTTATGCCAGCCTTGCCCGCATCGATTCTGCCCGTGGTGACCTGGCTCAAGCCGAAGCCATGCTCCGGAAAGCCCTGGAGATTGAGCGCCATGCGCTGGATGCCCACGATGCCCGCCTTGCCAGCCGGTTGAACAGTTTGGGACTGGTGCTGTATCAGCAGGGCAGGCTGGAAGAAGCCCGCCAAACACTCGAAGAAGCCCTCTACCTTGCCGCTATGAGCATGCAGGATCAGCCCACCGAACTGGCGAATGTGCAGACCAACCTGGGCATCGTTTTGCAATCCCTGGGGGAGAACACCGCCGCACTGGAAGCCTATCAGCAAGCCGTGCGCATCGAAGAGCAGGGCTGGGGTCCCGACCATGCCCGCGTGGGTTCGCGACTGGCGGTGGTGGCGGCGCGTTACCGTGCCATGGGGGAGATTGAGCGCGCCCGTTCGGCTTATCTGCGTGCATTGAGTATCCTTCAGCAGTTCTTGCCGCCGCACCATCCGCGCATTCAGTCCATTCGCAACGAATTGGCTGACCTTTCCAGCGGGTCGAATCCTGAATCTGGTGTAAAGTTAACTTAATGGAGCATCTGGACTTCTTTCCCCAACATGGTTGGGAAATTCGTCATCGCATGGAAGTGCCAGGGCGTGAAGCCCAGCGCTTTCCCTTTGACGACCTGGAGTTTGCGCCTACGGTGCTGACTTTCCTGCGCCGGGCTTATCCGCAGGGGATTTTTCAGCATCAGAAAATTGCCCTGAGCGCTTATCTCAAGGGAGAATCAGTGTGCCTGACCACCGGCACGGCGTCGGGGAAGAGCCTGGTGTTTCAAAGCGCCGCGCTGGACTGCCTGACACGTGACTCCGCCGCCTGTGTCATGGCAATCTACCCGATGAAAGCCCTGGGCAACGAGCAGAAAGACCGTTGGGAGCAAGCCTTCCAACTGGCGGGGATGGATGTCTCGGTTGGACGCATTGACGGTAACGTGGCGCCTGCCCTGCGGCTGGGCATTCTGGAAAAGTCGCGTTTGCTCATCTTCACTCCCGATATTTTGCACGCCTGGTTGCTTTCCAACCTCAATCAGCCCGCAGTGATTCGCTTCCTGCGGCGCGTGCGTCTGATGGTGATTGACGAAGTGCACACCTATTCGGGAGTGTTTGGCTCCAACAGTGCCTTCCTCTTCCGCCGTCTGCGTCACCTGATGGGGTTGCTGGATTCGCACCCGCGCTTCATCGCCGCTTCGGCGACCATGGCGCGCCCGCAGGAACATCTCCAGGCGTTGCTCGGGGTGCCGTTTCGCGTGGTGGGTCCCGAACTGGATACCTCACCGCGTTATCCGCTGGAAGTGCTGTTTGCCCACCCCCCTGCCACACGCTCGCTGGAGCCTGTGGTAGATTTGCTCCATCATCTGGCGCAACAAACCGATTCGCGCTTCATTGCCTTTGTCAACAGCCGCAAGCAGGTGGAACTGATTTCCTCTCTGCTTTCCCGCATGCACCGCGAAGAAGCCAAAACAGGGAAAGAAGGCAAAGAAAAAGGGAAGGACAAAGAAGAAGATGTAGTAGAAGAGGAGGAAAGCCTGAGTGCGGCGCGGGCGGTACTGGAGCAGTTGCAGGTATTACCGTACCGCGCGGGGTACGAAGAGCATGACCGTGCTTTCATTCAGGAACGCCTGTCTTCAGGCAACCTTAAAGGGGTGATCAGCACCAGCGCGCTGGAATTGGGGCTGGATATTCCTCATCTGGATTTGTGTGTGTTGATCGGCGTCCCCGATTCGGCGACCAGCCTGCAACAGCGCATTGGGCGCATTGGACGCCATAAACCTGGCACGGTGATTCTGGTGCATGGCGGAGACGTGGTGGATCATCTGGTGTTTGCTGATCCGCCGTCCCTCTTCAACCGTCCATTTGCCGAAAGCACGCTGTACCTGGAAAATCCGTATATGCAGTACATTCACGCCCTGTGTCTGGCGCGTCCGGGTGGGGAGCATGCTCAGGTCCTGCTGGCAACCCACCGCACCTCGGATACCTTCAACAGCGTGATTGAATGGCCCCCCGGCTTTATGGAACTGTGCCGCGCGGAATACACCGGCAACACCCCGCGCGAACTGCTCAGCATGAAGAATGAAGGTAAAGACCGCCCCAACTACGTCTTTCCCCTGCGGGAAGTGGGCAGTCAATTTAAGGTGGAACGCGCCCAGGGACCTACCTCTGCTTCACTGGGCTCGCTCTCGTTCAGCCAGTTAATGCGCGAAGCCTACCCGGGGGCGGTGTACTATTACGCCTCGGTGCCCTATCGGGTAGTGAAGGTCAACATCAAACAGCATACCGTACAGGTGCGCCGTGAGAAGAATTACACCACCCGCCCCGGACGCCTTCCTGAAGCCCTGTTTCCCCGTCTGACGCCGGAGGGCGTTATGCAAGCCCAACAGCGCGGCAGGCTGATTGCCCTTGAGGCGCAGACCATGGTGCGCGAGTCTATTAATGGACTGTACGAACAGCGTGGCGGTAAAGAGACCTTCTACCCCTACCCGCTCCCCAGAGAACTGGGCTTCAGCCATGACCAGCCCTTCTTCAGCCACAATTACTTCACCAGCGGGGTTTTGCTCACCCATCCTGCCCTTCAGCAGGAAGGTGTGAATCTTCAGGCGCTGGCGGGCTGGCTCTATGAAGCCTTTTTTGTGGTTTTGCCTGTGGAACGCCAGGAAATCGGTTTCAGTGCCGACACCTTTCGCCATGCGTTGAGTCCGTATATCCACCCGGGACAGCCCTTCCTGGCATTGTATGATCAGGTTTACGGCAGTCTGCGCCTGTCCTCACGCCTGCTGATGCCTGAGGTGCTCCCGCAGGTTTTCCTGGAAGCCTGCCTGTTAACTGCAGACTCAGCCCTGCCAGAAGATTTGAAGACCACTCGCCAGGCACTGGCGGAGATGACCGCTGAAACCTGGCTGATGCCTGCACAAAGATTATATCTGGAGCATCGCCAGGTTGTCACACCGCCCGGTAGGGAACGTGTTTTGTTGCCCGGCAGTAAAGGCTTGCTCATGCGCACTCACGAGGAATTTCTCGTCCAGCGGTTAGTGACCTTTGGGGGAAACCTGTGCTATGAGGGGGTGCCGGCATCCATGGCGGGGAGTGCCGCCTCGAGCATGCCCCAGGTGATTGATGTGGCGGAAATTCCCGGCGAATCCCAAATTGGCTGGTATGACCCGCAGACGCAAACCATCGAACCCGCGCCACTGGAAACGGTTCAACTCTCCGCGGAGATGGGTGAGATGTTGCCACCCCCCGATTTTTCTCTGCTGGTTCATCGGCTGGCAATGGCACAAATTGCCCTGCCGCCAAATATCTCTGTGCTGGAGAGCGTTGAAGCCCTGCGGGAGGGTTTGCTTTCCTGGATTGGATAACCCTTCGAGGTTTTCCTCTGCTCTTTTGCCAAGAGAATCAACTCTCTGGAGGTGTGCAGTGCGAGCACGCTGGCTTGGTCTATTCCTGTGTCTGGGGTTGATGTTGGGTGTGGGAAATCTTCCCGCCCATGCGCAGATGTCCACCGTGCTGGTGCTGCGTTCTGCACCTTCATCGCGCTACCCGCAACAGGGAGGGGTATTAACGTACACTCTATGGGTGGAAAATCCTGCCTCGACCGGTGTTATTTTCCGTAATCCGTCTTTCCTTCTGCCGGAAGGGACCACCCTGATTGCCTGGGGTGGTTTTTTGAGTGGCAGTCCTCAATCCACGCTGGAAAATGGGCGCACGCGCCTGCTCTGGCAGATGACGCGCACAATTTCTGCCGGTACTTCTCTCAGTGCCAATTTGTGGGTGCAGGTGGATGCGGCCCATCGTGGAGGTATTTTCAGCGGCGAGTGGCGGGTGGAGGAACAAACCGCTTCCGGTTACCTGACGGTGGTGCAGGAAGAAGCCGCGCCTGTGCTTTTCGATGCCCCGGCGCCGCTCATGGAATGGCAGGTCAGCGCTGTGTATGCACCCGTGGAGACCGAACCGCCATCCTTGCCGCTTTTGCCCGGGGAGGATAGCCTTTGGGTACAGGTGACGTGCCTTTCTGCCGGGCAGTGCCTGGAGGTGAATCTGCTTCAGGGCGGACAGACCTTTTCGCTTACCCTACAGGGTGAAGGGAAATTTGAGGGCAACATCTCTCCCGTCAGCCTGCGTTCCCCTTATCACTGGGAGCACAACTGCGTCCAGGCAGAGATTCTGCTGGAGGGGGGACAACGGGCGCGCCGGGTGCTCTTCTGCCCGTACCGGCATCAGCCTGCTCTGCGGGTGATGGATACTGCGCATCAACCCCTGGCATCGGCGCAGGTGGAAGTGTACCGGCTTCCCGGATTTGCTCCCGGCGAAGGGATGGGGTGTCCTGTCTCGGGGTGGGAAAGCCTTCCGCCTGTGGATATGGACCTGCGTGCGATAGCAGAAATGGAAAATCCCCTGCTCAGCCCGGCGCGCGCCGAGCCGCCCTTTTTCAATCCGGGGTTTACCGTTCGGGATGGCACACTCTCTTTGCAGTTGGAGCGCGGGTGTTACTATATTCGTGTAGTTAAAAACGGCTGTAAGGAAGGATTTTCGCCCTTGTACGGCGCGCCGCCTGTCTGGCAGGACTTGCCCATCATCCTTTCCTGTACCCGACAGGTGTATCTGCCTTTTATTCAGCGCTAGGCGTGTCTTTGAGAGATTTCAGAAAGTCTTCCACTTGAGCAATGGTCATAGGCTGGGAGAGGAAATACCCCTGCCCGTATTCGCACGCCATTTGTTGCAGGAAGAGATATTGCTGTTGGGATTCGATGCCTTCTGCCACGGTTTTGATGCCCAGACTGCGCGCCATGTGTAAGATGGAGCGGGTGATTTCCAGACTTTGCTCGTCTTCCCCCAGTTTCTGCACAAATGCCTGGTCAATCTTAATCACATCCACCGGCAGGCGGTGAATGTAACTGAGCGAAGAGTACCCGGTGCCAAAATCGTCTACATGGATGTCCACCCCCATCTGGCGCAATTGATGAAAGACATGGCGGGCAATATCAACCGATTCGATCAGCGCGCTTTCGGTGATTTCCAGTTTCAGACAGGTGGGAGGCAGGCGATACCCTTCCAGCGTCTCGCGGATGTACTCCACAAAACCACTTTCGGTAATCTGGCGGCTGGACACGTTGATGCTGATGACCAGGGGGCGGATATGCTTCGTCTGGTAAAAAATCGGGGCAAATTGACGGCAGGCTTCGCGGAGCACCCACCTGCCCACTTCGCGTATCAAACTGGTTTCCTCGGCAATGGGGATGAAATCGGCGGGCAGAATTAAGCCGTGCTCGGGATGTTGCCAGCGCGCCAGCGCCTCGAAGCCGATTAACGCGCCGCTCTGCAATTCGAGGATGGGCTGATACACCAGATAAAGGTGATTTTGTTCAATGGCATGGCGTAAATCCATCTCCAGCGAGAGGCGGTTAATGGCGCGTTTGCGCATCGTAGCGTCGAAAATCACGTAACGGGCTTTGCCGGAGGATTTGGCGCGGTACATGGCAATATCGGCATCCTGCAGGACTTCCTCGCGAGTGTTGTACTGCTTCAGCCCGATGACAATGCCCATGCTCACAGTGGTGAACACTTTTCTGCCGGCAATCTCAAACGGCTCACTGAGGGCGTGCTGTACGCGGTCGGCTACCTGCAGCACATCCCGGCGGGAAGAGACGCTTTCCAGCAGAATGACAAACTCATCGCCGCCGAAGCGCGCCAGGGTATCGCTGGCACGCAGGCATTTTTGCAGACGGTGTCCCACTTGAATGAGCATTTCATCTCCAGCGGGGTGTCCCAGACTGTCATTGACGACTTTGAACTGGTCCAGGTCAAGGAAGAGGACCGCGCCAAAGGTGCCGCCGGCGCGACGACTGCGCTCAATGGCCATGCCCAGGCGATCCAGTAGTAGAGTACGGTTGGGCAAGCCAGTGAGAGTGTCGTACAAAGCCGCGCGGGTCAACTGTTCGATGGCTTGCTTGCGCTCGGTGATATCGGACATTGAACCGGCGATACGGTAGGCTTCGCCTTCTCGATTGCGCATGGCGAGCCCGCGCACCAGCACCCAGACGGTGCCGCCGTCTTTAAGCACCATGCGAATTTCACATTCTAACCGCGAGGTTGCGCCGCTCAAGAGCGAATTCAGGGCACTCTGGAAACTGTCCAGGTCTTCCGGCAGGATGCGGGCGTACCAGTCTTCCATGCGGTGACCGATTTCCCCTTCGGTAAAGCCCAGAATCTCTTTCCAGCGGGGAGAGTAGTACACCCGCCCTGACTTGATGTTCCAGTCCCAGATGCCATCGTTGGCTGCCAGGGTTGCCAGCATGAATCGTTCCTGGCTTTCGCGCAGGGCGTTGTACACCAGTTGCTGTTCGGTGATATCACGGGAGTTGAGGATAATGCCCTTAATTTGTTCATCCTGCAAACGGCTCTTGCTGAAGACCTCGAAGATGTGCCATGAGCCGTCCAGATGTTGCAGGCGCACCCGCAATGCCTGAATGGATTCTGGGTGTTCGACGGCCCATTGCAGGGTGTCTTTTGCCTGAGGGGCGTCTTCCGGATGAAGCCATTCCAGGAAATTGCGCTGGAAGACCTGGTCAGGCGGATAGCCCAGTGTCAGCCGCAAAGAGGGACTGGCAAAGCGGATGCGGTAGTCGGCATCCAGTACAAAGATGACTTCCAGCGAATTTTCCAGCAAGAGACGAAAGTAGGCTTCGTTCTGGCGTTGCTGGTTGAGGATTTCATGGCGACTCAGCAGGGTCTCGATTTGAGCTACCAGTTGCACGGTGGTAGTGGGGATTTCTATCCCGCGCAATCCCTGAGCAATCAGGATACCTTCAAGGATTTCGCTGTGGGGTTTTTCCAGCAATACGAGAATGGGGGCACGAATGGTTTCCTTAAGGCGGTGACTGATGAGGGCGATTGGGTCGGCGGGGGTTGCTTTCCACAGCACCAGTGCTGGCGAGACTTTTCGAGCGCTGTGCAGGGCTTCCTGTAGCGAGCGCACCGGATGCAACTCGTACAGTTGGGTTCGGCTCAACTGGCGTTGAATGGTTCCAGCGAGCGGACTGGCATCCTTGAGGTAAAGCAAATGGGTTGGCATGTGTGGCTCGAATGTCCCCGATGAATGAGCGCCTTGTTCTGTACTTCATTGTAGCAGGGATTATAAAAATTTACCCCTAACAGATACATTACAACTTATACAACAGTATAATAAGTTTTTTGACGGCACGAGGGGCTACATGAGATCTTCAAGTTTATTCACCATTGTGGATGTGGGTTACCGTTCTACCCATTACTGGGTCATCAGCGCGGGAAGATCGCGTTTCCTGGTGGATATTGGCTGGCCCGGCACGCTTGGAATGATGAAAACCAATCTCAAAAAGATGGGCATGGCCCTGAATGAGATTCGCTATGCCATGGCAACGCATTATCATATGGATCACGCCGGGCTTGCCGAGGAACTGAAGCGCGAAGGCGTGCCTTTGCTGGTGCTGGACGTGCAGGTGTCAGCCATCCCGTTGATGAAGATGTGGATGAAACCGCAGGACCATTACGTGGAGATTACTGATGAAGGCAATGTGGTGATCACGGCAGCGTAAAGCCGTGCACTTCTGGCAGAGATTGGCATTGCCGGGGAGATTCTCTACACGCCGGGACATACCGATCGCTGCGTCTCGCTTTTCCTGGACGATGGCTCGGTGTTTGAAGCATACTACGGTAAGTTACCCCCAGTGCTAAAGAGCGTCTCGCTTTTCCTGGACGATGGCTCGGTGTTTACCGGTGATCTCCCGCTGGAGCCGTATGCTTTCGATAATCCGACGGCGTTGGCAACCTGGAAAATGCTGCGCGAGCGCGGCGCCCGGCGCATGGACCGGTTTGGGATATTGACAGGTTGCCACCAGGGGGTATGTCAATCCCATAAGTGGGGCGGTGTGTTGGGGCAAGCCTCTGAAGAGAGCGGAATCTCGAAGCCACCTCATCAAAGACTCACCACCCCGCCAGACATGGGAAAGTGTTTCGCGCTCGCAACGACATAACCTCGTTCGTCGAGCCTGTCGAGGCGAATGCTTGCAGGGAGTGTGCGCAGGCTTCGGCATCCTCGACAGGCTTGGAGATCGGCTTAGCCCGCGGCTTCGATATGGGGATTGGTGGGCTTGCCGCTTTTTTTCTCAACCCTTCCTTGACAAATCCCCGGTTTGCGTTAAAATACAAGACAGGTAAGCCGAAGTGGCGGAATTGGCAGACGCGCTACGTTCAGGGCGTAGTGAGAGCACTCTCATGTGGGTTCAAATCCCACCTTCGGCACTCGACCCCGCAATTGCGGGGTTTTTTCATTCCCGTCACCATTACGGGTTATAATAAAGATATGCCTGAACGGAAACGCCGCGCCCGTTTTTTGTTGCCCCGCTTGAACCTGTCCTTTCTTCAGCGAAGGCCCCCGGATGGGAAACCTCGCCCCTGGATGGATTCGCGCCTGCGCCAGCAGATCATCCTTGTTGTGGTGCTTCTCTTGCTGGCGCTGGTCTTTGCTAGTCTGAATCAGCGCATCAGTCAGAACATCCGCCTGACCACTCAGCGCGATCAACTCAGCACGCAGGTCATGCAACTGACCGCCACCGTGCAGGCGCTGGAAACCCGTAAAGCCTATATCACCTCGGAAGCCGCGGTGGAAGAGTTCGCCCGCGATCGCCGCATGATTCGCGAGGGCGATGTGCTGGTTGTGCCGCTCACCCCGGTTGGTAAACCCACCCCCACCCCGCTGGGATTCCCCACCCCGCAACCGCCCCCGCAAAACTGGGAAGTGTGGTGGGCATTGTTTTTTGGGGATTAACTTCTTCTTGTCTGGAAAAAAGTGGATTTATTCCTGCGGGGTGCGGCGCACCACCAGCAGGGTGATGTCATCGCTGAGGGGTGCTCCCTGCCGGAATTCGGTTAAAGCACGATCTACCAGCGCCAGAATCCCGATGGCAGGTAAGTTCCCGGCACTGCGGAAGGCTGCGCGCAGACGTTCTTCCCCAAAATCCTCGCCACTGGGCGAAAGGGTATCGAAAGCGCCGTCGGTAAACATCAGCATGGCGTCGCCCGCTTCCAGTTCCAAAGTGTGGTTTTCCAGTTCCAGGTCAGGCAGGACGCCCAGCGCCATCCCCCCTTTGGCAGTTTCTTCTACTGTTTGGCTGGCTTGACGGTACACCAGTGGACGATTGTGCCCGGCATTGGCGTAAATGACCTGCCCGTTGCGAGTGTCCAGAATGGCGTACACGGCGGTGATGAACATGGACTCGGGCGACTCGCTGAACAACAGGGCGTTGACCTCTTTCAGCACTTTTGCCGGATCTTCCCGTTCGCTTTGATGGGAGCGAATCAGCGTGCGGGTCACCGTCATGTACAGCGCGGCGGGCAAGCCTTTGTCCGAAACGTCTGCCACTACCAGCCCAATGCGGTGCTCATCCAGCATGAAGCAATCGTAGAAATCCCCGCCTACGGTGCGTGCGGTCTCCCAGCGCACATCAATTTCCCAGCCTTCCGGCGAGGGCAGGTTGCTGGGCAGGAAGGTTTCCTGAATCTGGCGTGCCAGACGAATTTCCTGTTCCATGCGCTCGTTCTGCACCATTTCCCGTCGCAGGACTTCGTTTTGAATGGCAAGGCTGGTCTGGCGGGCAATGCCGTGAATGATTTCCAGCCGCCGCTCTCGCACCCGCAAAGAGGTGGTGTGCTCGCGTGCCAGCAATGCTCCCAGCACTTTGCCCCGTACCGTCAGCGGGAAGCCTAACAGCCAATCGCCTTGTGGCAGGTCGGCTATGGATGCGCCCGGCTCCAGCGGGTAAGCACGCAACAGTGCCCAGTCTTCAACATCAACCACTTCATCGGTTGGCAGTGGCACGACATGCACCATACCAGTTACCAGCAGGGCATCCAGCAGGCGATGTTCGCCATAGGGGTAGTGTTCACTGCGCAGGGAACGTTCCTGTGCCCGGTTTTCGCCGTGCACGGCGGCAGGACGGAAGGTTTGCCCTTCCGCATCCCAAAGGTAAATCAAACAAATATCAATGCCTACAAGGATGGGCAAAAGGTGAACCACCGAATCCAGCAGGTCTTCCAGAGAACTTGCCGAGACTATTGCCTGCGCTGCTTGCAAGAGGACTGCTGTGACATAGGCTTCTTCCTGACGGGCTTCCAGCAGGCGCAAATTTTCCACCGCAATGGAAGTTTGGTGAGCAATGCCCTGCAGAATTGCCAGTGACTTGGGATCGAAGGCGTGCTCTCCCATCTCTTTGCGCTGGGTTTGCAGGGTGACCAGATACGCGCCGATTAAATCCCCGCGGACCAGCAGAGGAAGCATAAGAAGCGCTCCATTGCCCTCGGGCAATCCTGCCTCGGGCAAGCCCAAATCGTTTGCCGGGTCGTTCAGGAACAGAGGGGCACGGCTCTCGTTCAACTGCATCAGTGCAGGTACGCTGGCAGGAAGGCGCACGGCGGCGCCTTCGGGAATCTCAAAGCCATGCCAGGCGCGCAGGGTAAAGTAGGACTCATCTTCTTCCTTAAACAGGAAGGCGCATTTGCGCACTCCCACCAGCAAGCGCGTTAACCTCAGCATGGTTTCTAGCAAATCATCCATGGAGAGGATGCTCTGGCTGACTTCAGCGACCTGCAAGAGCATGGTAGAGATCAGGGCTTCTTGCTGGGCTTCCAGATACAAACGCGAATTTTGAATGGCTACCGCGGCATACCCGGCAAATGTGGCTGTCATGCTGCGGGCTTCGCTTCCGTAGCGTCCAAAGGTGCTGTGAACCAGGACGAGTAATCCCAGGGGTTTGTTTCCCACCCTTAAGGGGGCAACGATGGACGAGTAATCTTCGGGCAGGTTAAGCGCATAACCCAGGGGGCCGTAAGGCTCACCCGGTGTGCGGATGTAGGGCTCTACCTGATCCAGCAGAGATTTCAGGCGATCCTGGACTTCGGGATGCTCGCGTAGCACCTGCTCGATGCGTGCCGGTTCGGCTCCATGCAGGGCTGCCAGTTTCAGCGGGTGGATCGAAGTGCCAATGGAGTCTTCCATTTCGTCTTCGATGAGGAAGATGGCAGAGGCGTCACAGGGCAGGTTTTGCTCCAGGCGGGTCAGGATGTTATCCAGTAATTCCGGCAGGTTCACCTCGCTGGAAATCTGGTAAGCGATATCACGAAAACTTTCTGCCACCTGCCGCCGCCACTTTTCCGAGCGGTACAGGGTAGCGTTGCGATAGGCAATAGCGATGCTGGCAGCAATGGCTTCAAACAGGTGTACGTGTTGCTCGCTAAAGGCGTTCTTTGCATCGCTTTGCAGATCCAGTACTGCCAGCACCTCATCCCCAAGGCGTACGGGAATGGCAAGTTCCGAGCCTGTGTTTTCCGGTGGCAGGGGCGAGGGCAAATACAGCGGTTCACGGGTTACGTCATTTGCCAGCAGGGTTTTACCGGTGCGCGCCACCCATGAGATGATGCCCTGTTCCGCATCCAGTGGATAGGCAAAGCCCTGTTCGCGCATCGAAGCACTGCGTTCTCCGCTCCCTGCCTGAAAAATCACCAGCCTTCTGCCAGGATGTACGGTAAAAATCGAGACATGCGGATAGCCGAAACGCCGCTGAATCAGTCTGACCACCTCATCCAGCAGTTGATCCAGTTCCAGGATGGAGTTCAGCGCGTGGCTGATCTCGAACACCGAGGAAATTTCCTGTACCCGCTGTTCCAGACCGGTGTACAGACGCGCCGCCTGCATGGCAATGGCGATGTTATCTGCCAGAGCATTCAGCACCAGGATATCCGTCTCGTTGAAGGCGTCGTACAGGTCGCTTTGCACATCCAGCACGCCTAAAAGTTCGTTTTCCACTTTAAGGGGAAAACAGGCTTCCGAAAGGGTTTCAGGGAGCAGGTCAATGGGGCGGTAATGCGGGCTGGCAAGTACGTCCGGCGCAATGATCTGCGTTTGCTTCTGTGCGCAGGTGCCAATCAACCCTTCGCCGGAATGGATGGTGTACCCCGGGGAAAATGGATGGGTGTCATAAAGGGAAGCATCAGCCCGAAAATGTAAAGTTTGCTGAGAAGGCTCAAAACTGAAGAGGGCTACATAGTAATAATTGAAGGTCTCACGAATCAGGTAGGTGACCCGCCGGCATAATTCATCCAGGTTAAGCACACTGGCAACCTGCGCACTCACCTGGCGCACCAGTTCCAACTGCTGAAGTCGCCAGGCTTTCAGGCGTTCCTGCCGGGAAATTTCTAGGGCTGCAGCGAGGTGCGCGGCAAAGTCTTCCATCCGGGCTTGCTCTTCTGCAGAAAACGGCTCACCCTGACTTCGTTCCACCTGTAACACCCCCAGCAGCGTGTGGTTGGCAATCAAGGGGAGCGCCGCGGCGCGGGCAGTGTTTACTCCGGCGGAATCGGTGGCATATGCATCCAGCCCGTAGAGGACAGTCCGTTCCAGATGGGCGCGTTGCACCAGGTCGGGAGCGGGAGCGTCGGGCAGGGTAGGAATTTCTTCTTTCTCTCCTGGCAACGGGTAAGCAGGGGAAGACAGCCACAACGTAGCGCGGGCGCCGAAGAACTCTGCCGCAGCGCGGTCAATGCGCTGATGCTGGGCTTGGATTTCCCCCAGTGCAATGATCTCTTCACTGAGGCTAGCAAAGGCTTTCCAGTGAGGAATCTTCACCATCATCTCACCCGTTGGAAAATTCATGGCTTTTTTGAGGCTTCCCGCGCGGGAGCATGACGGTATTTGACCAGTGTCAGGCGATTACCGGTGGGCGTAAATTCGAAATGTACTTCATCCATCCATTGCTGGATGATATACAACCCCCAGCCGTGTTCCCGTTGTTCTTCCAGTGGGGCGTTGGGGTCGGGCGGGGGGACGGTGCGGGGATCAAAAGGCTGACCGTAATCTTCCATTACTACGGTCAGCCCTTTCTCGTCGGCAGATACGGTCAGGAGAATCTCACCTTTGTCTTCTCCCTGATAGGCATGTTCGATAATATTCGAGCAGGCTTCATCCACTGCCATTTCAATGGTGTAGATGTTGAACTCACTGAAGCCTGCCCGCCGGGCTTCCCCGCGGACAAATTCTCCAATTTCCGCGAGACTGGCGTAACGCCCTGGAAACCGACGTTGAATCGGATGTGCAGACACAGACGGTTAGAGATTTCCTATCGCTGTGACTACATCGTCGTAGATCTTGAAGAGAGGGATGAAGCCTGCCAGGTCCAGCGCGGCGCGGATGTTTTCCGGAACGCTCACCAGCACCAGTTCACCGCGATTGTAGCGCTTGCACACTTTCTGGGTGTTGATCAGCGCCCGCAGTCCAGCGCTGGACATAAATTCCACCCCACTTAAATCCAGAGCGATTTTGTATCGCCCGCTCTCGGTAATTTTGTTCAGGGCTTCGCTCAGTTGCGGCGCGGTGTAACTGTCAATGCGCCCTCGGGCTTTGACCAGATCGCAGTGCTTGTACTGAGTATGCTCAATCTCCATGAAAACCTCCGTTCCATTGTGGACGTGATACTTTTCAATTATAAACCAAAAGACTCCCTGTTTTTTAACCCCGAACAGGGACGAAATGGCTCGTCCCTGTGGAAAAGATCAGAAATTCGGGCTATGCCTGGGTAGATGGGGGATGGATATCCGGGGCAGTGGTTTCTTCGGGCAAGGATGCCTTCCAGGGAATCACCAGAACAGCCAATCCTGCCAGCAGGAAGCCCATGCCGCCCAGCAATCCCGCCACGCTGGGACCCAGTACGGGGTTGGGGCTGCCGGTGCTCAGAAGCATACCCAGTCCGGCAATCCCGTTGATGGCGGCATGCCCGATGACGGCGGGCCAGACACTGCCGGCTTTGAGGGTTGCCCAGCCCAGGAAGCATCCCGCGCCAATGGTGAAAATGGTCATGGCAAGAATACCCAGCCAGGGGTATCCGGCGTACTGCATGCCATAGTTGTGTCCCTGAGCAATTACCGGCGCGTGCCAGATGCCCCAAATCACCCCCAGCAGTAACAGGGCACGACGTTTACCCAAAGGAAGCAGTTTCTGGAGCAGGTAAGCGCGCCATCCAAACTCTTCTCCGAAAGTAAAAATGCTGTTGATCAGCGGAGCGATGAGAATGGCTTGCACGGTTTGGAGCCAGAACAATGCCCAGGTAGAAAAGGGCAGTGTCACCCCCGATTTCTGTAATTGTTCCTGCACGATGGGCATGCTGGGGTCATAGTACTGAGGGAAGAGCAGGAAAAACACTGCGCTCCCGAAGAGCGTCAGTAAAGCTGGGGCTACCCAGGCAATCACCCAGTATAGCCAGCCTTTCTGAAAGCGCGGCGCAAGCCACAAATTGCTCCATCCCTCGCGGGTGACGATGCGGGTGAGTACATTCGCCAGCGCCGGAGCGCTCATGTAGCCCACTGCCAGCAAAAGGAAACTGAGCGTTTGCTGAACGGGAGTCAACGCCTGTCCGCCGGAGGGACGCACCACCAGCAGGTAGAGCAGTCCACCAAAAAACCAGGCAATGCCAAAGGCAAATGCCAGAAAGATGCTAATGCGTTTGCGGTCGATGGTTGCGTTCATTGCATTCTCCTCAAGCCATATTGTATCATTGTATCATTAGGATTACCAGAGATACAGAACAAAAAAGGGCTGTCCTGAAAAAGACAGCCCTGTACCCAATTTAACGGGCTTTTTACTCTCCGCCCAATGCCCGGATGGCTTCGCGCAGGCGCTCGGCGGTTTCGCGGAAGGTGGCTAACTTCTGGCGTTCTTTTTCCACCACCGGCGCGGGGGCTTTTTCGGCAAAGGAACTGCTTAGCAGTTTTTCCAGCCGTTCGATCTGGCTCTGGGCTTCGGCAAGTTCCTTTTCCAGGCGTTTGCGCTCTTCTTCAGCATCCACCAGCCCGGAAAGCGGCAGGTAAATTTCCACGCCCATCGCCACCTGAGAGACTGCCGGCGCGGGCTTTTCGGCGGTTTCGCCCAGCAGGGTGAATTGGCTGGCATCCACGCCTGCCAGATGGGCAATCACTTCGCGCTGGCTCTCCAGCAGGGTAAGGCGTTCTCCGCAGATGAGGATGGCGGGGATGCGCCGTCCGGGTTCGACCTTCTTCTCCGCCCGCAGGTTGCGGATGGCGCGGACGATTTCCTGCACCAGGGTAAATTCGTTCACCCGGGCTTCTTCCCAGTCTTCCGGCTGGCGCGGTTCGGGGAATTGCGCCACGATGAGGGCTTTTTCCCAGCCGCCTGCCGGGGTGTAGATGGGCTTCTCTTCGCAGGCGCGCTTCAGATAGCCCCACAATTCCTCGGTGACGAAGGGGGTGAAGGGGTGGAGCAGGCGCAGGCAGGCGTCCAGCACGCGGGTGAGGGTGTAGGCTGTCCAGTAGGCGCGGTCGCCGCCCTGCGCCAGTTGCTGTTTGGCAATTTCCAGATACCAGTCGGCGAACTCGCCCCAGGTAAATTCATAAATCTGCCGTCCGGCTTCGCCGTACTGGTAGGACTGGAACAGGCGCTCCACCTCGCGAATGAGGTTTTGCAGGCGCGCCCAAATCCACGAGTCGGCAAGCGTCCATTCGGCGGGTTTTTCGGCTTGCGTGGGGGCTTGATCCAGCGCGCTCAGCACAAAGCGCCCGATGTTCCACAATTTGTTGGCAAAGTTGCGGTTGGCTTCCACCTTCTTCAGACTAAGGTTGACGTCGTTGCCGGGGGTGGAGCCCACCAGCAGGGTGAAGCGCAGAGCGTCGGTGCCCATCTCGTTCATCACGATGAGCGGATCCACCACATTGCCCTTGCTCTTGCTCATCTTTTGCCCGTGTTCGTCGCGAATCAAGCCGTGCAGGTACACGGTGTGGAAGGGCACTTCGCCGGTAAATTCCAGCCCCATCATGATCATCCGCGCCACCCAGAAGAAGAGGATGTCGTAGCCGGTTTCCAGCACCGAAGTGGGGTAGAAGTAGCGCAGGTCGGGGGTGTTTTCGGGCCAGCCCAGTGTGGAGAAGGGCCATAGACCGGACGAGAACCAGGTATCCAGCACGTCAGGGTCCTGCTCGATGCGCAGGCTTCCGCAGTGGGCGCAACGGTCGGGGTCCTGACGGCTCACTGTCATCTGACTGCAGTCGGCACAGTACCACACGGGGATGCGGTGCCCCCACCACAATTGACGGCTGATGCACCAGTCTTGAATGTTTTCCAACCAGTTGTAGTACACCTTGGTAAAGCGTTCGGGAACGATTTTGATGCGTCCATCGCGCACGGCTTGCAGGGCGGCTTCTGCCAATGGCTGGATGCGCACGAACCACTGGGTGGAGACCATCGGCTCGACCGGTTCGCCGCCGCGCTGGGAGCGCGGCACGTTCATCAGATACGGCTCGGTTTTGATGGTCAAGCCCTGGGCTTGCATATCTGCCCAGATTTTCTTGCGGCACTCAAAGCGGTCCATGCCGGCGTACGGTCCGCCGTTCTGATTAATGCGCGCGGCTTCATCCATCACGCTGATAATGGGCAGTCCATGGCGTTGGCCGATGGCGTAGTCGTTGGGGTCGTGTCCGGGGGTAATCTTCAGTCCGCCGGTGCCGAAAGAGCGGTCCACGTAGGGGTCGGCAATCACCGGGATGTGGCGGTTGAGAATGGGCACCACCACCATCTTGCCGATGAAGCGCTGGTAGCGCTCATCTTCAGGATGCACCGCCACGGCGGTATCGCCCAGAATCGTCTCCGGGCGGGTGGTAGCGACGGGAATGTATTCTCCGTTCCCATCTGCCAGCATGTACTTGAAGTAGTACAGCGTGCCCTGTTCCTGGGTGTACTCCACTTCCAGGTCGGAGACAGCGGTGCGCAGTCCCGGCGACCAGTTAATCATGCGCGGCCCGCGGTAAATCAAGCCTTTTTCGTACAGGCGCACAAAGGCTTCGCGCACGGCGCGGGAGAGTCCCTCATCGAGGGTGAAGCGCTCACGGTCCCAGTCGCAGGATGCCCCCAGACGGCGAATCTGCCGGGTGATGATGCCCCCGTACTTGTTCTTCCACTCCCACGCGCGCTTGAGGAAGCCTTCCCGTCCCAGCATGTCGCGGGTCAAGCCCTCACTGGCAAGCATCTTCTCCACCTGCAACTGGGTGGCAATGCCGGCGTGGTCGGTGCCGGGCACCCACAGGGTGGGGACGCCCTTCATGCGGTGGTAGCGAATCATCAAATCTTCCATGGAGACGAACATGGCATGTCCCAGATGCAGTTCGCCAGTCACATTGGGCGGCGGAATGGAGATGACGAAGGGCTTTTTAGAGGGGTCAAAATTGGGTTTGTGGGGGTCGTTCGAGGGTTTAAAGAATCCTTCTTTTTCCCACCAAGCGTAGATGCGCTCTTCGGTGGCTTTGAAGTCGTACGTTTTCGGCAGGCTCGATTCTGGCATAGCAATCACCCTTTCCTGTAGAGTTGTGGGCTGGATTTGCCCAGGACTGTAAAAACAAAAACCTTTCGTCTTGGTTGAGGACGAAAGGCATCTTCCGCGGTACCACCTCGCTTCGTTCCGCTTGGAGCGGAACGCACTTCCCGGACCGACATCCGGTTGGGCTGTAACGGGCTTTCCCGCGCCGGTCTACTCCTCACCGTGCGGGTGAGTTTCTTCGGCGTTCTTGCCGGACGACTTCAGTTCGTGCCATCTGCGGAGGCTCACACCCTGCCCTCCTTCTCTGTCAGACGTCCTCGAACCTACTCCTTCCGGCGGCTCGGTGATTCAATTGTGTTTTGATTATATCCGGGTTGGGAGGGAAAGAAAAGGGGGATTCTGACTTAAAAATTTTCTAAAAATTCGTTCCAGTACCTTGACCGGTACAGGGCACTTGACTATAATATAAGCGCATTCCTCGTTAGCTCAATCGGCAGAGCGGGCGGCTGTTAACCGCTAGGTTCGAGGTTCGAGTCCTCGACGAGGAGCCTTTTTATTTAACTCCTCCAAAAAGGTTCTGCGGTCCCCATTGAGGGGATGCTATTCGAGTCCTCGACGAGGAGCCTTTTTATTTAACTCCTCCAAAAAGGTTCTGCGGTCCCCATTGAGGGGATGCTATTCGAGTCCTCGACGAGGAGTCTTTTTATAACTCCTCCAAAAAGGTTCTGCGGTCCCCATCGAGGGGATGCTATTCGAGTCCTCGACGAGGAGCCTTTTTATTTAACTCCTCCAAAAAGGTTCTGCGGTCCCCATTGAGGGGATGCTATTCGAGTCCTCGACGAGGAGCCTTTTTATTTAACTCCTCCAAAAAGGTTCTGCGGTCCCCATTGAGGGGATGCTATTCGAGTCCTCGACGAGAGGACTTTTTATTTTATCCTGCTCCAAAAGCCATTTGATTGAGGTTGTGATGTGCTTGGCGCTGATAGGGTTGTTTCCCGGCGGGGACATGAAGGGGCTGGTGGCGCTGGCGCTTTTTGACTCGCGCCTGTACCTGCTGGCGTGGCTGGGGGCGGGGGTGGTGTATCTGCTCTGGCGGATCTTGCGCCGTGAACGGCGGATGCCTGGGTATGTGGGGTTTGTGGTGGGAGCGGTGGGGTGGTGGATGTGGGCTTAGTGCGCTTGCTCGTTGAGCCTGTCGAACCGCTAACGCTTTTCTAACCAGCGCTGAAGCGAGGCAACGCCTTTGCCGGATGGAACGCCCAGCAGAAGATGCTCAATGCTCTGGAGCGGCGGGTTGGGCGGTGACCTTGCGATTAAAACCTCATTGGAAATGCGAACGACTCACTCAAAGATACCAAGAATATCCCAGCGATCTTTCCTTTGTTCAAGCCTACGGTCATCAATCGAGTGATGTGTCGAATCTGGATTCCTAGCGCGTATTCCACCATGTTTGCTTAGATATGCTTGGTGTGCCTTGTAGATATCATCCTTTATCCACCATTCTGGCACGATCCAGTAGCGTGGAGATGTATTAGTATCGCCCAAGTCAACAAACACCCAGAATTTGTTTTCATCGTCTTTGGGGGACATCGGCTGGCTACCGACAATACTTTATTGCCATGTCTTCCAGCCACGCTTAGTCTTGACCTGAATGTAAACCGTGCGACTTTCATCGCTGTTGCACGCAATGACATCAATCTTGGGCATATTGCCAGCAAAAGGCACGGCAAACGCCCCGCGCTTGTTCAATTCGGCAACAACAAAATACTCACCAGCACGACTGACTTGTTGATTACTTGCTCCGCGTGACTTTACCGACATAGGAAATCTCCGTACTGCCTATAGCCGCCCAACGGCAAGGCTTAGCGGCAGGGCGGACGAGCAAGACTCAATTGCCAACCAGAGCCGCTGCCAGCCAAACCCCTGCATACCACCAGGGCGAAGCCCTGTCCGATACAGCCATTGTTGGGTTGCTTTTTTGATGTCACTCTCTATACTCGACAATTACATAATCCCTGCCCACCCAGTCTAAGGGTAGCTCATATTCGTCAACGACAGTTCCATTTTGCGTTAGAACTATCACTTGGTGATTAGTTCCTAGTACAAAATACTTGCCAAATGGGGTTATAAGCGCTTTGGATGGTCTGCCTAGCAATCTATCTAAAGGGATTAGTGGTTTTAGAAATTTCATCTCTATTAGTGATGCAATATCACCTCCTCCTTCTGAGTAGAGTTTGCTTGAATACAAAAAGCCTTTATACTGAGAATAACCGTTCATGCTTACACAGTTGATGTCATAGTTAAAACCCTTATCGTTCATAGTTTGAGTGTCAAACATTCCCAATGCTGTTTTTAGACTTTCACCATCGTCTGTGTAATAGTAAGTATAGTACAGAGTCCGTAAATCAGGGCTAACACTGGCGATTGTCAAATTGTATTTTTGTTTTTCTATTAAGGCTTCTCCAGGAAATAATTCTTTAAATTCAGGTACTGGTAAGTGTTTTTCCACAACTGCGCCTGTCTTTGGGTTGACAATAAATATTTGCGCTGAAATGGTATCCCCACTTTTTATTGGAATATTATTAAGCGCAACGACTTCACTTTCGTTTCTGTGAACCAATTGTCGGATATAGTTAGAATCTTGCAAATTTAATTGGATTTTTTGTGGAAGCAAATTGTCGTTTACAACTAACAGCGTTCCACGGCTGCTGGCAAGTATTAGGTTTTTATTTAATGGTAGGGTTAATATGCCCAAATCGATATCTGTACCCAGATCGAAATAGGTGGTTTCAAGAGTTTGGGTGTTAAGTTTGAGCATGAGAGTATTTGCTTCCCAAAACGAAACAAAGATATTGCTGTTCTCGATGTAATATGTGGGTCCTATATGCAAAGATGCAAGGTTCTCTAAATGCTTATTCTCTATGTCAAGGCTTGGTAAGCAGTTATTTGTTTCCACGCAAAGGAATTCAAGTTGCCTTTGTCCATTATTCTCTCTGATGGTAGCGAGCATAATTGATGGACGAGATGAATTACTGCTAGAATTTATAGTCTTAAGAACCAACAGTCCAACAATACCGATTAGCAAGATTATGCCAGTAATGCCAAGTAATTTGATGCGCTTACTGAATATCATTTTTTCCTCTCAAAATGCTTGAATCAAATTGCTTGAATTTCCTTCTCGATAGATTACAGGGCTTCGCTTTGCTGCTCAGATAAGCTCAAAACGAAGCCCTATACCTCGATTTAGAAGTTATCCACCCGGTATCTCTAAAATGTGCATGTAGCGAGTTAGAGATGAATTCCAACTATAGATTTTTCTATCGCTAGTATGACCACTGTAGCGATGCGGACTTACAGCACCCACCATCACTACATGGCTGTAATTTCCAGTAAATGCAATATCCCCAACCTGTAGGGATGTTAAATTGGAATACCATACCCCTACTTCTTTTGTGTAAAGCAAGTAGTCCCTCAAACCGTATGTGTTAATCCAAGCATAAGTATATGGTTTCCAAGTATTATCCGTTTGGTATCCTCCCGCTTTAATTGCCTGTGAAACATAATTGACACAGTCAACACATGGTTCCTGTGCAATATAGTAAGGGTTATATTTTGTTTTGTCTTGAGGAACGCTTGTGTTGGGGCAATACTTGCCGTTAGGATTAGATGTGTATGTGTTTATATAACTTCTGGCATTTTGGCGGTTGTAGGTTTCCGTTGCAAGATACTCCCTATCCTCTCTGTAAGACCTAGAGTAATCATCCAACAACCATTTACCAATTTCCTCGATGGTTGTATTGTAAATGATGTAATCCGGCATCCTTGTTAAGTCTGGTTTGCTTCTCGTAAATTCATTATCACTCCACGCTACATTGTCATTTCCTTCAATGTTATCATTGCTCTTGTCCGTAAAAGAGTCGCTAATAAATTGAAATTGCCCTTTATCTCCTGCCTTAATGACTATGTCATGATGTACGATAAACGCAATTTCTACACCATCTCGAATCGATTCATTCACGCCTTCAGACATATTTTCTATGAAGTTCTCCAGCGCGTTTTTTACTCTTGTGTCATCTGTTTCGGAGATTGCCCAATAGGCTGCTTGAATAAGAGGATACTCCTTTGAAGAGGAAATTTTGGGTGTGCCTAGCAGAGTTACTTTTTCGGTTATATGAACGTGTATAGTGTCACCGTCTCGTTTCTCAGTAGTCTTTTCGTCAACAAGGAACTCGGATTTTATTTGCAGTAGATTGATGTGTAATCCGACATTGAAAAATTCATCATAGTATGCTCGCCTTTCTTGAATTAGTTTTTCCATTTCCACTGTGTAGTACGCTGGGCGAAAAATTTGACCATTAGATAGGTACATGCTGTAATCTGATAGGAGTATCTTGACATCTTGTGATATTGTTTGTTCATTAACCGAGGATGCGCTCGCGGTAGATAAAGGCACTGCGCCAATTGTACCTATTACAACTGTGGTAATTACGACAGCCGCAACGTAAATCCGTTTCCAAAAACTTGATTTTGATGTTGACATTTTGGCTCTCCTTTCAATTTCTGACGATTTGATTGGTGGTACACGATGAAAGATATGATACGGGGTTACGGCTTGTTGTGTTATAGTTTCCTTTCTCTTGCTCATTAGAGTAAGCAAGAATGAGCAACCCAACGGCCTGCGCTTCACCTGCGCCGCGAAGCGCAGCGAGGCGAAGCCTGTCGGGTGCATGCGCTGGTTATGCCGCTCACGCCTTGAAATTTTCCTGCCATTACAACCAGAACGGCAAATCTCCTTCTAAGTCTTTTGGTTTGATGCCAAGTAGTGACAATTCTGCAATCTTATCGCTGTAATGAATCGTCACTGGCAAACGCGGCTCTCTAACCGAACCATAATGCAGGAGTGTCAGCGATAGCACCGAATGGATAGCATTTTCGATTCGGAAAGATGGCTCTGTCCTGATTTGAAGCGGACGTGGCGTGCTACCTTTGAAAGGAGGCAGTGAAGAAACTAAAAACGCTTCTGTATTGCTTTGCGTCCGTGTTGGCATAGACAATTACCAAACCACACACGAGCGATAAAAAAATCGCCGTAATAAAAGATTTTGAGCATTTTGAAGGAAACCTGCTCATTCTGCTATCTCCTTCAAAATTTTTACAGCCGAGGCAATTCTGCGTTCAATTTCAGGATTACTCGGGAGAGTCTCAAAGAGCACCAGATCATCCGTAGAATTCAGGACAAAGGCACCATCTCTCTTCTCGTACAGGCTGAAGTGTGCCAGCACCCCCGAATCTACCAGAATCCCATACTGAATCAACGTGCCTTCAAATCCGGGAATCTGACTTATTTGTTCGGCTGTATTTTTCCCATAAGAGGCAACAAAGAGCGTTTTTCCCATCTCTCGCTCTTCCATCCACCCCCAAGTTTCCTTGTTAGAAGCGTATAATTCTTGAAGAAGCGCTGGAGCCTCATTCTGGTTAAAACGATATGGCTGGAAAGGCTGAGTCAGAGGCTCATCCTTGAATTCCACAAGCCCGGCTTTTGAAAGGTTGCCACAAATTTCCTCCGCACAAGCAATCTCCTGCAAAAGATTCCCCTGCAGGTCAGCACTGGTTTGCAAAATTTTCTCTACCACACCAACCTTATTGACGTACAACCACTCTTCCAGAACATGATAACCGTCCTTAGGATGGAGTGGATGCGGAGGATCGGGCGGTACCTGATAACCAACGTACACCCGATGCACCCAACCGGGGCCATGAAACGAGGGGATAGCCTCAATCCGTTCAAGGGCTTTTGCTAATTCTTGCCTGTCAACTGTTGGAGATTCTCGGGTCCAATCTACGGACAGATCTACATCGTCGGGGATAATATGTTCAACTAACGTGTATTGGACAAAATCCCGCGCCTGGTCTTTTTCAAGCGCAGAGGCGCGAACAATTTCCTGTTGAACAAGAAATACCAGAACTCCAAACAGAAGCAATGTTCCTATCCAGAAGTACCGTTTGTCGGACATACAGAATCCTTTCACAATATTCAGGGATAAACTTTGAAATCTTTAATGCGGTAATGTTTGGTAATAAACACTTTTGCCTATATTATAAAAAAAAAAATAATAGTTGTCAACATTTAAAAACTCTGATAGTGCAACACTATGGAGCCATTGCCGGGGCGCATTTTCAGTTTGCAATAATGTGAAAAACCTTAACAATTTCTTCACCCGCATTCGAATACTCTTTACCGGGTTATGGATATAATGGTGACAGAGACGGTCAAGAAAGGCAGGCACACATGCACGAACGCAAACTGGTTTCTCAAGCCAAAAAACACATCGCTCTGATTGCTCACGATGGCATGAAACAGGAACTGCTGGAATGGGTGGATTTCAACAAAGGCACACTCGCCCGCCATTTCCTGTATGCCACGGCTTCGACGGGAAAGTTAATCATGGAAAACACCGGCTTGCCCGTCAGCGTACTGGCAAGCGGGCCACTGGGCGGCGATTTGCAAATCGGCTCGGGAATCGTGGAAGGCAAGATTGACTTCCTGATCTTCTTCTGGGATCCGCTGGAGCCGCAACCCCACGACCCCGACGTGAAGGCGTTGTTGCGTGTGGCGGTGCTGTACAACATCCCCACCGCATCCAACCGCGCCACTGCCGATTACCTGATTTCTTCTCCGCTCATGGAAAGCCCCTACACGCGCATTCTGCCCGATTTCTCCCACAAGATTCACCGCGAAGTTTGAGAGAATCCGCCATGCTCATCCTGCGGATGTTTCTGGTTGGGTGGATTGTACTGGCGGGCGCCATCCTGCTGAATCTGCTGGCGGGTGCGCTCCATCTCGCCACGTGGTACACCTTCCTGCAAAGCGTCTCGGCGCAGGGGCTGACATCAGCCCTGCGCGCCTTGCGCTGGCAGGATGCAGTCTTCCTGTTCCTTGTCTATCCCCTGGGGCTGGGCGGGCTGGCGTGGGCAGGGGGTTGGCTGGCAAGGCAAATGGCGGGGTAGGAAAAGGCTGTATACAATTTCTGGAAAAGCGGTAAAAGAGTTGGAATAAAATAAACACAATAATGTTTACCACATTATATGGTTAGAGGCATAGAATTGAGAATCGGAATTAATGGTGACCAATAAATCAAATATAATGGGAGGTAAAAGATGAATCTTTCTGAATTTCAAATCAACTTGCCTTTTCCATTGTATTGTTATAATGGTGCTCAAGAGAATTTCACCCAAGAACTTGTGTGCTTCTTATGCATCGGTAGATAGTTATGTAGGTAAGGTAAAATATAAGTATGGCAGACTATAAATCCATCCAGTTAACAAATTTTGAAGTAGACAAAAAAGTTTTGGATATTGTTAATAACTGCTTATCACAACAACCTGATCCACGCCCATTTGTTGAAATAAATTCAATAGGATATGTGTTTTATTTCCACACATTAGATATCAAATTATTACAAAGAAACATTGAAATGCTCACCGCCCATGACTTGTTTTCTGCTAATAATCCTAGCTCTTCACGTAAAGCGGGAGAATTACTGCAAAAAATATATGAGGAGGTTAGCAAAATTGGAAGTTATGGTATCAGATCAGGAAAACGTCAATATGTTAATTTTGATATTGAAAGAAAAGTCCGTAACCGAAAAGCCAAAGAACAAAATAGGTCTCAGTATTACTATGCGCAGGACAATAACTTTTCAAAAATCAGCAATCAACTGCCACCTGAAATGACCAATCAAATTTTTTGTGGGGATAGTTTGGAAGTTCTGAAGAAGATACCTGACAACTCAATAGATCTAATTTTTACATCTCCACCATATAATTTTGGGCTTGAATATGAGAGGCAAGACGATGCGCATAAATGGGATCTATACTTTGAAAAATTATTTGCTATTTTCGATGAATGCATACGGGTTTTAAAATTTGGTGGGCGAATAGCAGTTAATATACAGCCTCTGTTTTCTGATTATATTCCATCGCATCATTTGATAAGCAACTTCTTTATAAGTAGACGTATGATATGGAAAGGCGAAATTCTGTGGGAAAAAAATAACTACAATTTGCTCTGTTGCAATCATGGTTGAAATGTGGTAAACATACGGTATGACCACACGAGAAAGCAGATACGTCCGAGTGGCGAGGATCGCCTACCGGCTTGCCAAACAAGCATTACCGATGTATTCACATGCCAAGAGTCCCCATCACTTCACGTTGCCGCAGTTGGGGGCCTGTGTTTTGTTGATGTTCTACCTGAATCTCAGCTATCGCGACATGGAAGAATGGCTGCTGGCAAGCGATGCGGTTGGTAAGGAGCTGGAATTACCGCGTGTTCCCGATCATACGACCCTGCAACGTACCTACGCCAAGATACGCAAAGCGGATTGGATGCGCATGAACGAGACCTTGCTCGAGGAAATCGGACGGCCTGAAGAAGAAGGGGTGGCTGCCGATAGTACCGGCTTCTCACCCGGCCCGGCCAGTTCTTACTACCAAAGCCGTTCGGGAAAAGCCTATCGCCACTGGGCGAAGGGCGTTTATGCCGTTGGAATTGTCTCGCAATTCATCCTTGCGATGCAATCCGGCTGGGGTCCAGGTAGCGATGCCCCTTATCTGGGCTATCTGCGCCGCAAAGCCAGGCGGTTTGCCAAACGTCGGGCTTGGGTCTTGCTGGCCGATTCAGGGTTCGATGGTCGGACTGTCCGGCCTCAAGACTTGATTCCACCCGTTCGGCGAGGTGGAAATTTGCTGGCCCCTGAACGACGAGCAAGAAGCGAGCTTGTCTCTGCGGCTCGCCTGGATGGTCTCTATGGTCAACGCTGGAAGACCGAAACCGTGAATTCGGTCATCAAGCGCAAATTCGGGCAAGCCATCCGCTCGCGGAAACGCAGCCTGCAAAACCGAGAACCGATTATCAAAGGACTGGTCTACAACATACACCGCTAGGTGTATCTCTTCCTAACCTATCTTTGCAACAGAGCACTTCTGTATCGCTTACCTTAAACGCTGACCCCTTTGGTGGTCTATCTATGGCAGAGGTGGCTGTGCTCTGATAAAGACGGGGCGCTCCAGATTTGATTACTTCAACCAAATGGAACTCTGCCCGAATCTGTTTTGCCCATTCCTTCAATGCTGCTCTTTCCCCACCACGAAATTGTCCGTCACGGTGAATCACAACGCGTTTACCTTGAAATTCCTTGAGAGGGAAAAGACTACGCAGAATACTACTCGGTATCGTCTCCCCTTCAATCGGTGCATCGTGGATAATGTATCGTAAAAATTGACCATCGCTAAAATAGATTCTTGCGATAGCCGTCGCATTCACAGTTCCTGACAACTTTTGTTTTGCTCTGCGAGCAATATCAATCCCAACAACAATATCAGCGTAAGGAAGCGGCTTCGCTAAAACGAACGGCACATTCCCTGTCTTGGCTAATATACCCAGCACGATATTGTCCATAGCATATTGTTCAGAGAATGTATCTTCATAGATAACTTGACTTGGGAGACCATATCGCATTGTCAACGACTTGAAGACGTGATACATGCTATCTTCTTCATCATCTTCCCATTCGTCATAGCGTGCACTTCCAGGAAATAAAGCAAGTAGAATGTCAGGCTTTGCCGACTCGAGACAGTTTACCGCGTTTTCCAAATTTGCTCTTGAAAGTATCTCAATCTTTTGTTGGCGTTGCCCATTGACTTCAACCGATTGAATAGAGAAATTCAACTTCTCTAACGCGGCTTTAAGTTCACGCAGGAATGTCATCAATGCCTGTTGTGCGACCTGCGGTGATGCGTTAACTATTCCGATCTTTATGGGGTGATTCTTGTCAGGAAACGCGCTTGAACGTTTAAATACGCCATATTTTTCCAAGCTTCGATAAATACGTTGCCCTTCGCCGTGATGAATTTGATTGTTGCCGACGCGTAATTCAGGCATAAAACCAACATCACTCGAGCTCAAGAATGCTTGCGGCAGTGATCTTGACTCAAAACTGTCTGCAAGAATTCCGTGCTTTTTGCCAATAGCGGCGATTTCGCGGACAAGACTATATCTAATTGGCGGATCAAGCCGTAAGGCTTTGGAAACTTGGCGCGGATCCACTCCAAATTTTTTGAGATCGCCCATTCGTACGACAGGGCGCAACATACTAGCGATATAGATATACTGGCTTGTACGTGTTTCGATCTTGACGGTCAATTCATCATCAGGAGCGTGGCTAATCAGATTACGTGTCATCTCATCGCTTGATTTACTTAGCAACCACTCGCGCATTTCTCGAACGTTGCCAGTAATCTCGATGATTGTCCCTTTAAAATCCTTTTTATCCACAGCAACCATTATTCCGATAAGTTCTTGCGGACTTTTCAAGGTAGCAGCAAACTCATGCAATAATTGGGTGTGAAAAATATTGGACGAAACAGCGATAGAAACTGCTGGTTCGTTGTTCACTGCCCAACCACGCAAAGCATAATCGCGGTCGGTTCGGACTTTGCCAAAATTCTGTCTTTTTGGTTCAAGCACTCTCCTGATCTCTGTTTGGTAGTTTGCGAGCAAACCCCGAGCCGCGAAATCACCTTGCTCCCAAGCTGAAGGCTCCCATGTTGGGTTGGGAGTAATGCTCTGTACATCCTTCAACGGTTCCTCAGTCCATAGCTGCTTCAGAAATTCTTTAATTGTGTCATCAGGGACTATTTTGTCTGTGACAATTTGACCGCCGCACCATATCCAGTTCCCACCAAACTTATTCCGTAAGCGATACACCAACTCCCACCTATCGCCGATGCATCATCGCTCACTACTTTAATCGCGTAGGCAAATAATTTGGGCAATGCTTCAGGAATAACAGGAAAAACGTCAACGTATGTGGTCGTATCCATTCCCAGTTTCTCCTTCTGATGGCTCACACTGCGGTATTAGCGGCATAACGGTTTGCTTTACCTGCTGGCGGGCGGGCGTAGATAAAACTTTGAGAGCAAGATTCTGTTCGGGTGTAGAAAATGCCCGAAAATGCCGCAGAATCCCGCCAGTCAGGTGCAAGCGGTGTTGGGCGGAGTGTTTTACATATGACAAGATCAAACTACAAATTTACCCTTGCTTGAAAGGGTTGTGGGTTTATAAACAAAAACTACTACTATCGCCCATATCATTACAATTGTGCTTACTACTGCTGCAAGCAAGCCATTGCCCGCATTTGATGCTGAAATGTAATTAAAGCATCCATGCCAAATTGCCAAAATAAGAATGCTACCTTCTGCGCTATTAAACAACCATGTGAATACAATTGCACCAGCAAACAATCCGATGACCCATCCAATGGCTATCGAAGTGTCGAATAAATAAAAGAATTGTGGCAAATGCCATAATGCCCAGAAGAAGGCTAATATAATTGTTGCATAAAGTGCGTTGCGATCTTTCTGTAAGCGAGGCAATGCGTATCCCCGCCAGCCGATTTCTTCTCCTATACCGAAAGTCACTAACCAAAGAAACAGTGCGCCTATTCCCAATGGGGGAAGAAAATGAATTTCTCCTAATTCGGAGAGGGAAATTTTGGTGTTGGTAAGGAGATTCATTACCAAAGCAACGAGAAAACCGATGATAAGTGGGGATAAGGCTACAAGCCACCAAATACCCCCAACTCGCCATTTGATTATCCGTCCCCAAAGTTCTTTTAACCCTTGTTGCCCCTGAGATGTCCAAGTGACAATTAAGGCAGAAATCATTGGTCCGTATGCCACAAAGTAATGAAACCATTGTGGGAATATGGGTTGGATAATTTCTTGTTTGGCTAGCGCCAGCGGAATTCCGATTGTCCACGAGATTGCGTAAGCGAGAATGAAATACACAACAAGATTTCTATAATTCTGATATGTAATTGACTTGTCTTCCATTTTGCACTTTCTTCAATAATGATATGCGGAACTCCGCCCAACTAATAATTATACGGATTCCTGATCCACAGCATTCTTACCGTATAACTGACCGAAAAAAGCATGTTATACTGCGATTGTGCTTGATTAACTCAAATCCTCTGCTGGGGACAAATTGTTATCCTTATTATATTCCAAATTCGTAAGGCTAAGTTGTTTTTATGACTGATCCATCCTCCCCAAAGCCCAAAAAACTTCTCGACCAGCTTCGCGATGCGATCCGACTGAAGCATTATTCCTACAGCACTGAGAAAACCTATGTCCACTGGGTCAGGCGCTATATTCTCTATCACAACAAACGCCATCCGGCCGAAATGGGCCCCGCTGAGATCGAGGCCTTCCTCACCCATTTGGCAAAAGAGGAGCAGGTATCCGCCTCTACTCAGAATCAGGCATTCAGTGCCTTGCTGTTTCTATACCGAAACGTCCTGCAAATTGATCTTCCTGTTCCAATCCATATCCTGCGCGCCAAACGCTCGGAACACCTGCCAACGGTCTTATCGAAAGATGAAGTGGCAAGGGTACTGTCAGGAATGCAGGGACTGCATCAATTGATGGGGAAGTTGCTCTACGGATGCGGGTTGCGCTTGATGGAGTGCCTGCGTTTGCGGGTGAAAGATATCGATTTTGAGCAGTCTCAGATCATTGTCCGGGAAGGAAAAGGCGAAAAAGACCGCGTTACAATGTTGCCTGCCTGGTTCAGCCCCTCAAGGAACAGATCGCCTATGTTAAGAAACTTCATGAACAAGATTTACGCCACGGATTCGGATCGGTTGAACTTCCTTTTGCGCTTACCCGCAAATACCCCAATGCAGATAAAGAATTGGGCTGGCAATATCTTTTTCCATCGGAAAGATTATCCATCGACCCACGTAGTGGAATTGTGCGTCGTCACCATCTGGACCCCAGCGGGTTGCAGCGGGCGGTCAAAGCTGCGGCGAAATTGGTGGGAATCGACAAGCCCGTCAGCCCGCACACCTTCCGCCATTGCTTTGCCACTCACCTGCTCGAAGCAGGCTACGACATCCGGACTGTTCAGGAATTATTAGGGCATAAAGATGTAAAGACAACTATGATCTATACCCATGTGCTCAATCGTGGCCCCAAAGCCGTGCGCAGCCCACTGGATGAATAAACACATAAGGTTTTCGATAATATAGCCAAAATGTGGCACTGAAACCCGCAATACAAGAGGTGTTGTATTGCGTAAAACACACCAAAACGCACGAAAACCGGGCGTTTTTGCCCCGTAAGGGGCAAAAAATACGCAATACAACGGTGCCTGTAACATAGGCGGTAGGTTTTGACACAAAAAGGCAGGCCCCGAGTAAGAGGGGAATTATCACACAGCCATCTCAAGGAGCCCGCCATGCCGATGGTCGTCCTGCAATTGCCAAATGTCAAGCGGAAACAAGGAAATCGGCCGAAGAAATGCCCCTATTGCTTGGGAGAGACCTTCCAACGCTGGGGCAAAAGGCGCAAAGCGTTGCGGAGACGGTCGTTCCCGCAGCGTTCGCTGTATGTCGAGGTGGAGACCGGCACCTGCCTGCACGACACTAATGCCAAGTGGCGCATGAACGCTGAACTCAACGGCGGGCGAGTGGCGCTGGTAGCGCGCTCTGAGATAGATCAGCCCGGCAGGCTCGTGCCACTCGCCGGTGAACCTGGAATGTTAAGGTTCTTCCATCAGCTTAACAGAAGCTTATGCTTCCCGGCAGAAGGCGAATACCATCCCTCGATGGGGCCTGTTGGCCTTGTATGGGGACTTTAAAAAATTGAGTGCCCTCGGCAGGACACGAATACCACCCCTCGATGGGGTCTGCCAGCCTTGCGTACACTGAAAGTCAGGAGGGATTAAAAGAAAGAGTGCCCTCGGCAGGACACGAATACCACCCCTCGATGGGGTCTGCCAGCCTTGCGTACACTGAAAGTCAGGAGGGATTAAAAGAAAGAGTGCCCTCGGCAGGACACGAATACCACCCCTCGATGGGGCCTGCCAGCCTTGCGTACACTGAAAGTCAGGAGGGATTAAAAGAGAGAGTGCCCTCGGCAGGACACGAATACCACCCCTCGATGGGGTCTGCCAGCCTTGCGTACACTGAAAGTCAGGAGGGATTAAAAGAAAGAGTGCCCTCGGCAGAACACGAATACCACCCCTCGATGGGGTCTGCCAGCCTTGCGTACACTGAAAGTCAGGAGGGATTAAAAGAAAGAGTGCCCTCGGCAGAACTCGAATCTGCAGCCTTTTGCTCCGCAAGCAAACGCTCTGTCCAATTGAGCTACGAGGGCAAGCAGGAGAATATTATACCCGACTCGGGATGTACGTCAAGGGCGATTTTTTTCTCTTAAATTTGTGTCTATTTCTTCTCTTCCATTCAAGCGTATAATCAAACTAATTCTACACAGGGATAACCTGCAGAATAGAGGTGGTGAGAGGATGTCCATTTTTGACCAGATCCGCAAACCTACGCTATTGCTGGATGAGCAGATTGTCCGCCGGAATATACGCGCAATGGCGCAGAAAGTCGCCGCCAGCGGGGTGCATTTCCGCCCGCATTTTAAGACTCATCAGTCCTGTCAGATTGGGGAATGGTTTCGTGAAGAAGGGGTGAGCGCCATTACCGTTTCCTCGGTAGATATGGCGAAGTACTTTGCCGATTGCGGTTGGGACGACATCACTCTGGCGTTTCCCGTCAACCTGCGCCAACTGGATGAGATTGCCCATCTGGCAGAACGCATCCGCCTGGGGGTGCTGGTGGAATCGGTGGAGACCGTTCAAGCGCTGGGGGAGCGTGTCCGTGCGCCGCTGGCGGTTTGGATCAAGGTTGATGTGGGCGCCAACCGCACGGGAATTGCCTGGGACGATGTCGAGACCGCCAGCGCGCTGGTCAAAACCTGCCAGGCGTATCCCGCTTTGCGCCTTAATGGCTTGCTCACCCATGCAGGGCAGACCTATCAAGCCGCTTATCCCGCGCAGGTCGAAGAGATTTATCGCCAGAGCCTCTCGAAACTGCAGTCACTGCGCCATGTTCTGGAACAGCAGGGGCTGGCGCAGTCTCTGATTCTCTCTGTGGGCGATACGCCCTCATCTTCCATTGTGCAGGACTTTCGCCCTGCGGATGAAATCCGCCCGGGAAATTTTGTCTTCTATGATGTCCAGCAGTGGATGCTGGGCGCCTGCACCTGGGAGAATATCGGTGTGGCGCTTGCCTGCCCGGTGGTCTCCCTGCATCCGCGCCGCGGTGAGGCAGTGATTTACGGCGGGGCGGTACATCTTTCCAAAGAGTATCTGCTCTCCAAAGGACAGCGTTTTTACGGGCTGGTTGCCCTGCCCAAGGATGGGCGCTGGAGCGAACCGCTCCCCGGGGCGTATGTCTCCCGTCTTTCGCAGGAACACGGCATTTTGCGCTTGTTTCCCCATCAGTTGGAGCAGTTGCGTGTAGGCGATCTGGTGTGTATCCTGCCCGTACATTCATGCCTGACTGCGCAGTCCATGGGACGCTACCTGACACTGGACGGCAACTGGATAGAGATGATGCCTCGCTTTTAGGATGGAAATAGACCATGGAATGGATGCCTGTTTTTCTATGGTGGTTCTTTTCGACCTTCTTTGGATTGGCGGTTTTTCCGCTCACCTTTGAGTTTTTCCGCACCCTGCCCGAACGCGGCGCGGCGCTGGCGCGAGCCATGGGATTATTGCTGGCGGTATATCTTTTCTGGCTGGGATCTTCGCTTCAATTTCTTCCCAATACGTCCGGGGCAGTGCTGTTTTCCATAGCGCTGGTTGCTGTCTGGGGGTGGGTGAGGGTATGGCGCGACGAACAACGCCGCCAGTCCCTGAAAGATTTCTGGAGGGAACGTTGGCGCACCATTCTGGTGGGTGAGGTGCTCTTCCTGCTGGCGTTTGTCGGCTGGAGCGTGGTGCGGGCTTACGCTATTGGCAAGATCATGCGCTTCGGCGGCGAAAAGTTCATGGAGATTGCCTTCCTCAACGGCGTTCTGAACAGCCCCACCTTTCCGCCATTAGATCCCTGGCTTTCGGATTTTGCCATTTCCTATTACTACTTTGGCTATATCATCGCCGGCGCGCTGGTTAAACTAAGTGGGGTGCTTTCGGCGGTGGGCTTTGATTTGTTCGATGCCCTGCTGTTTGCCCTTACTCTGCAGGGGGCTTACGGGGTGGTGTTCAACCTGGTCTGCCTCTCGAAGGCAAACGCCCGCGCCGTGGCAACGGCTGGGGTGCTGGGGGCGGTTTTTGTGGCGGGGATGGGTAACCTCGAAGGCTTGCTCGAGTCGCTCTACGCTCGCGGCTGGCTTCCTCAATCCTTTGCCCGCTGGCTCAATTTGCCCGATTTTCCCTTCAACTCGCCGCCTGTGGGCAGTTTCATGCCCTCTGGCGGGGGATGGTGGTGGTGGCGGGCGTCGCGTGTGCTTACCGACCTGGATTTAAGCGGCAATGCCATCAACCTTAACCCCATCACCGAGTTTCCCTTCTTCAGTTTCCTGTTGGGCGACAACCATCCGCACAAGATGGCACTGCCCTTTGTTTTGCTGGCTGTGCTGATTGCCCTGCATTTCTACCGCCTGGCTCGCGAAGACCGCCTGCCCACATGGATGGAGCAGGGACTGGCAGGGCTGATGCTGGGCAGTCTGGCATTTTTGAATACCTGGGATTTTCCCATCTATCTGGCTCTGCTTCTGCTGGCATGGTTGGCGGGGCGGTGGTCGGCACAGGGCAGGCTGACCCGTGAGCACGGGCTGGAAGTTTTGCGCTTTGGGGGGCTCTTTGTGCTGGCGCTGGTACTTTTCTACCTGCCTTTCTGGGCAGGGTTTGCCTCGCAGGCAGGGGGCATTTTGCCGCAGATTTTCCCACCCACCCGCCTTTCGCAGTACAGTGTCATGTTCGGTCACTTCCTGCTGATTTTGCTGGTCTTTGCCCTGGGGGTGCTGGCGCGCCGTGATGAGCGCGGGGTGTGGAGCCTGTTCCTGCGTCACTGGTTGGGCTGGATGGTGGGCATTTCGCTGGCTTATCTGGCTCTGCTGGGGGTGGCGGCGCTGGCTTTGCAGATCAATGCTGCCCGTGGTGGCGAATGGAGCGCCTTCCTCCATCCCTATCTGGTGTCTCAATCGCTGGGGCAGACTCTTTTGCTGGTGCTTTCCTACCGCCTGAGTAATCCCTGGCTGTTCCTTGTCCTTACCTTCCTGCTGGGCATGCTCACTACCGGGTTGATGTTCCTGCGTCCGTCTGCGACGAATGAGGGAGAAGAACCCCGTGCACCCGATGACGCCCTGCCGTTCGTGCTGTTGATGGCTTTGCTGGGCGTTGCGCTCACCTTTTCGGTGGAGTTTCTGTATCTTAAAGACGGCTTTGGCGTGCGCATGAATACCGTCTTCAAGTTCTATTTCCAGGGCTGGGTGTTGATGGCGCTTGCCAGCGCTTATGCCCTGTGGTGGCTGGTAAACCGTCCCGCGTTTGCGCGCGCGGTACGCGGGCTGGCGCTTGGAGTTATCACGCTCTCTCTGCTGGGGGGCATGGTTTATCCCGTGCTGGCGACGATTTCGCGCACCAATGCGTTCCAATCCACGCCCACGCTGGATGCCGCCAGCGAGTTCCGCATGGAAAACCCTGAGGACTGGGAAATCGTCCAGTGGTTGAATGCCAACGGCAAAATTGAAGGTAGAGTGCCCATTCTGCTGGAAGCGCCGGGCAAGTCGTACACCTACGAGGGGCGCATCAGCGCTTTTACCGGTTATCCGGCGGTACTGGGCTGGGCAATCCACGAGATGCAGTGGCGGGGCAACTACAACGAGCAGGGCAAGCGCGAACCCGACATCGAAACCATTTACACCACCAGCGATCCCGACCTGGCACTAGCGCTTTTGCGAAAGTGGCGGGTGGATTACGTCATTCTGACCAATACCGAGCGCACGTACATTCGTGATTTATGCTCTCAGCCTGAACGGGCTTGCAATCCCTCGCAGGCAGAGTTGAAATTTGAGAATGTGCTGATTCCCGTTTTCCGCACGGCGACGGGAACGGTGTACCGCGTTCCGCCCAGCCTGCCATGAGCGCCATGCCTGCTGAAACCGTACAAATTCACAACAATTTCAGTACAGAACTTTCGCATAAAATGCCTGTGCTATAATCTTGCCGAGAGGATGACCGATTTATGAGCAAAATTTGTGTGATTGGAACGGGATATGTTGGTCTGGTCACGGGAGCGTGCTTTGCCGATTTGGGAAACACGGTGACCTGTCTGGATGTGGATGAAACGCGCATCGAGCGACTCAAGCAGGGCATCATGCCGATTTATGAACCCGGCTTGGAGCAGATTGTCCTGCAAAATGTGCGTCATGGACGCCTGCACTTCACCACCTCTTACCCGGAAGCCCTCAAGGATGCTGAGTTTGCCTTTATTGCGGTAGGCACCCCCTCAGGGGTGGATGGCGAAGCCGATTTGCAGTATGTGCGTCAGGCGGCAGAAGCCATTGCCGATATTGTCGATCACCCTATCATCGTAGTGAACAAATCCACCGTGCCGGTAGGTACAGGCGACTGGGTGGCAGAGGTGATTAACCGCCGCCGTGCCGGCAAGCCGCTGGAGTTCAGCGTGGTGAGCAACCCTGAATTTCTGCGCGAGGGGTCTGCCATCAACGACTTCATGATGCCGGATCGTGTAGTGCTGGGGTCGCTCCATCGCCAGGCGGCGGAGAAGGTGGCGCAGTTGTATCAGAGTCTGCGCTGTCCCATCATGATTACCGACCTGCGCACCGCCGAGATGATCAAGTACGCCTCAAACGCTTTCCTTGCCACGCGCATTTCCTTCATTAATGAGATTGCCAATATCTGCGAAGAACTGGGCGCTGACGTGCGCGAAGTTGCCCGCGGCATGGGGCTGGATAAGCGCATCGGTCCGGCGTTCCTGGATGCCGGTTTGGGCTGGGGGGGCAGTTGCTTCCCGAAAGACGTGAAGGCGCTGGCACACATGGCAGTTCTGCACGGTACACACCCGCAACTGCTTCAGGCGGTGATGGAAATTAACCGCAACCAGCGCCGCCGGGTGGTGGTTAAACTGCGCAAAGCCCTGGGCACGCTGGATCAAAAAGTCATTGGAGTGCTGGGGTTGTCTTTCAAACCCAACACCGATGACATCCGCGAAGCCCCTGCCCTGGAAGTCATCCATCTGCTGGAGAACGAAGGCGCGCTGGTCAAAGCCTACGACCCGCAAGCCATGGAAAACGCCCGCAGTGTCCTGCCGCGGGTGCAATTGGTGGAGACACCCTATCAGGTGGCAGAAGGCGCAGATGCGCTGGTGCTGGCAACCGAATGGAATGAGTTCAAACAGTTGGATTTTGAGCAAATTTACCGCTCCATGCGCCAGCCGGTCATCATGGACGCCCGCAACCTGTGGAACCCCGATCAGTTGCGCGCTATGGGATTTACCTATTTTGGCATTGGGCGGGGAAATTCCGTCCCGCCCAAGGGATAGGTGTTTAGTCTGATCGCAAACAAGACCTGCAAGCGTCCCTTGCGGGTCTTGTTTTTAATTGCGTGTAATTGTCCCGGATTCTTGTACCCTTTCGCAAAGTTTATTGTACAATCGTTGTAAGACTTGCTCAGAGAGGGTAAGATGAATGAGATTCGTACTGCCCAGGCAGGGGATATTTGTGTGCTGCTGATGCCGGAGCCGGAAGACCTCCCTCCCATTCGTCAAATGCAGGAAGAACTGATGCGCACGTTCGGCGGCTGGATTTCTGCTGAGGTGCATGTGACCTGTCAGCGCTTTGAGCCACCCCTGGACCGCAAGGTGCATGAGGTGGTGCTGAACTTGCGCACCGCTCTGGCGCGCTTTCCTGCTTTCCCGGTGATTGCCAGCGGATTGACCCAGTTTCATGCGCCTTTCTGGCAGAGTTATGTACTGCGCTGGGAGGTGGAGTACACCCCTGAGTTCAAGGCTTTTATCCTTGCCCTGGATGGGTTGCTCGAACAAGCCGGCATTCAGCCACATTATCCCCACGATACCCCCTTTACCTGCAGTGCAATTGACCTGATTACCCCTGTACAACTTGAGTACGCTCCCGTCTATTCTTACCCCATGCATTTGTTCACTGCCCGGCGGGTGATTTTCAGCCGCGTGATGGGTTTGAACGATTTTGAAACGCTTGGTTTTGCGCAACTGAGTCAGTGAAATGAATACAGATACCTTTTTTTCTCCCAGAGGCCTTGCCTCTTTGTTGTCTTTTCCCTTCCGGAATCGTGAAACGTTCACCCGTTTTCTGTTCCTGGGCGGCTTCTTTGCGTTGGGGTGGGTTTTCCCGCTGTTGCCGATTTTAATTTCCGCTGGTTATCTGCTGGAAGTCCTGCGCCTGGCGGCGCAGGGGGCGCAGCCTACGCTTCCACCCTGGGAAAACTGGGGACGTTTGTTGCTCAACGGCTTGAAAGTCTTTGGCGGTGGATTGGTTTTTCTGCTTCCATCTCTGATCCTGGCTATCAAGGCGTTTGTGCTTTATTTTGGGGGCATGGTGGTCTTTGCTGCCCTCGCCGATGCGGGACGTGAGGGGCTGGCGTTCTTGCTCATGTTCCTGGCTGTGACATTACTTTTTGTCTTTCAGATGCTCGGCTTTCTCTTTTATCTTATCGGCGGTACGTTGTTGCAACCCGCGCTGGCTCACATGGCACTGCGGGAGTCTTTCTCCGCGCTGTTTGACTTCAAAGGCTGGTGGCGTGTTTTCAAAGCCAGTAAAGGCGGTTTCATCGTCACCTTTTTGCTGGGTGTCATGCTCTTTTATGGGATTCAATTGGCACTGGCATTGACTTTTCCGATATGGATTTTCTTCCTGTTCTTCTTGCCCGTGTTGACCTCTTTTGCTTTTGCTTATGCGTTCACCCTCTGGACGTGGTTGGGTGGTGCGGCTTACTCGGAGAGCCTCAGCACTCTTGAAGAAAACGCCTCTCTAGAGTAAAAACAATCTCATGAAAACTATTTTGTCAGTCCTCGAAGATTTTTTCCAGAACGATGACTGGAATTATGTGCGTCTGGAAGATACCACTATTCTCAACACAGCTTTTCAGGGGCAAAATGGACGCTATGAATGCTTTGCCCAAGCGCGCGAGCAACAGCATCAATGCGTGTTTTACTCCGTGTCCCCCCTCAAAGTCCCCCCTGAAAAGCGCCATGTGGTGATGGAGTTCATCACCCGTGCCAATTACGGCATGGTGGTGGGAAATTTCGAACTGGATTTGAGCGACGGCGAAGTGCGCTACAAAACCAGTCTGGACGTTGAGGACGTTGATTTTACTCCCACAATGGTGCGCAACCTGGTTTATCCCAATTTGCTGATTATGGACCGCTATTTTCCCGGAGTGATGCGAGTGGTGTATGGTGGACTCACTGCTGAAGAAGCCATTCAGGAAATCGAACGATAACGTGAACCGCATTTATCACATCATCAACAGCCGTGCCGCGTATCAGGCGGCGATGGGTTTGGGCAGGACATTGCCGCCGGTCGTGGGTTATGCCCTGGCAGATTTGCTTTCGGGACTGATGAGCCGCATGCCGCATCTGGCGCTGGTGCGCGCGGTGCGCCTGAATCAGTGGATTGTCCACGACCGCCAGGTGGATTCCCGCCAACTGGATCGCCTGGTGCGCGAGACTTTGCGCAGTGCCGCCCGCGCGGTGTACGACTTTGCCCACTGGAAAGACCATCCTCAGGTGCTGAAAAAGGTCGTGAGGGTAGAGGAAAGTTTTCGCCAGGTGGCAGAGAAAGCCCGTCGGCGCGAACATGGGGTCATTCTGGCGCTCCCGCACATGACCAACCCCGATCTGCTGGGCTGGGTTTCGGCGCCGCTGTTCGGGCGGCTCACTGCCATCGCACCCAACCGCCTGATGGAGGGTTATCAGGTACAGAATCAACTGCGCCGCCAGGTGGGCATTGAGGTCATCCCCGGATCGCTGGAAGCGGTACGCACCGCGCTTGCCCGTCTGCGCGAAGGGGAGGCGGTGGTTTTTGGGGTAGATCGCCCGTATGCCGACAGCGCCTTTCGCCCGCGCTTTTTTGGACTTCCTGCCGCTCTGCCGGTAGCCCATGTGCGCGTAGCCTTGAAACTAGATTTGCCGATTTACGTGGTAGGCGCGGCTCTGAAAGAGGATAAGCAAATTTCTCTCTGGGCGACCGAATACCGCCTTCATCGCCTGCCCAACCCGCAGGAAGAGATTCTCGTCAACGCCGAGAGGGTGCTGGAGGTGGTGATGGATAATATCCGCCAGTATCCAGTACAATGGAATATGACCTTTCCGGTCTGGCCCGACTGGATGGAGCGAGTCCCATAAGTCACAACGAAGGGAAAACACTATGGAAAATCAAATCAAAAATCATGTGCGCGTCAATGAAACCATTTTGCGCCCGCTGGAGAAGAAAGCCCTGGAGTGGCTGGCGGCGCGCATGCCCGCATGGGTGAATCCCGATCACCTCACTGCATTGGGCATTTTTGCTTCACTGCTGATTTCCATCAGCCTGATTCTCACCAACTTCAGCCCGTCTTTCCTCTGGCTGGCAAACCTGGGGGTATTCCTGAACTGGTTTGGCGACAGCCTGGACGGTACACTGGCGCGCTACCGTAAAATTGAGCGTTCCAACTACGGGTATTACATTGACCACGCGGTGGATGCGGTTTCTGAAGCCCTGGTGTTCATGGGGTTGGGGCTTTCGCCCTATGTGCGCGTGGAATTTGCCATGCTGGCGCTGATTACCTACCTGATGATGTCCATTCAGGTGTTCCTCTACAGTCAGGTCAAAGGCATTTTCCAGATTTCTTTCCTGCGCCTGGGTCCCACCGAAGTGCGCCTGATCATGATTCTTTCGAACATTTTCGTCTTTTATGTGGGCAATCCCACTTTCTCCAGTTTGCTGGGCACTTTCACTATGTACGACCTGGTGGCGCTGTTCATTGCCCTGTTGCTGTTCAGTGCCTTTATTATTGTCACCATCATTCACGCCCGCGAACTGGCCGCGTTTGATGAGAATCTGTTGCGCCTGCGCGCCGAACGCGAAGCCCGCAAAGCCGAGCGTGCCGCGCGCAAGGCGGAACGCGCCGCCAACCGCCGTGCCCGCCGGGTTAAACCTCAGCGGTTTGTCCTGCCGGTCAAGTTCCATCTGCCGGGTAAGGGGTAAATCATTCTGGTTTGTTCAAATAGCAAACACCCTGAAGGAATCCGCCTTCAGGGTGTCTTTTTCCTTCATTTTCTGTCCTGCTAATTCATGCGCACCGGCTCTAACTGACTCTGGATGGTGCACAGGCGGTGATACAGCCCGCGTTTTGCCAGCAGTTCTTCGTGAGCGCCTTCCTCAACGATGTGGCGTCCTTCCAACACCACAATTTTATCGGCGTTGCGAATGGTGGAGAGGCGGTGGGCAATGATGAGGGTGGTGCGCCCGCGCATCAGGCGCTCCAGGGCTTGCTGGATGAGCAGTTCGGTTTCGGTATCCACTGCCGAGGTGGCTTCATCCAGAATCAGAATGGGGGCATCCTTCAAAACGGCACGAGCAATGGAGAGACGCTGTTTTTGCCCGCCGGAGAGTTTGACGCCGCGCTCGCCAATCAGGGTGTCGTAACCGTTGGGCAAGTCCAGGATGAAGCCGTGAGCATTGGCGATTTTTGCCGCTTCAATCATCTGCGCTTCGCTGGCATCGGGGTTGCCAAAGAGCAGATTTTCCCGCACTGTACCGTGAAAGAGAAAAACGTCCTGCAGGACAATGCTAACCTGCCGGCGGAGCGACTCCAGCGAGAGGTCGCGCACGTCGTAGCCATCCAGTTTGAGCGAGCCGCTGGTCACGTCGTAGAAGCGCGGAATCAGGCTTGCCAGCGTGGATTTACCCACACCGGTGGGTCCCACCAGCGCCACCACCTGCTCGGGTAAAATCTCCAGGTTGATGTTCTCCAGCACCGGCTCGCCGGGAATGTACTCAAAGGATACCTGATCGAAGCGGATGTGTCCTTTTGCCCGTTCGGAAATCACGATGGGATGCGAGCGCTTTTCCAGTTCGGGCTGTTGTTCCAGCAGGTCTGCCACCCGCTCGGCGCCCGCCAGTGCATTTTGCACCGCTTCCCATGCGCCGCTCAGGTTGCGTACCGGCTGATAGAACATCTCCAGGTACAGGAAGAAAGCCACCAGGTCGGCAACCGGCAGGGTTTGCTGAAACACCAGCCGCCCGCCGAAGTAAATCACCACCAGCGTACCCAGCGACGAGGCAAAATCAATGAAGGGCTGGAAGATTGCCATCAGGCGCAGGGCTTTGAGGTTGGCTTTCTTGTAATTCTCCACCCCGTTGCCCACCCGCACATACTGCTCTTCTTCCTGCGTAAAGGCTTTGATTTCGCGGATGCCGGAGAGGTTATCGTTGAGGATGGCGTTCAGTTCGCCCAGCACTTTTTGACGTTCCACGAAGCGCGGGCGCACGTAGCGCGCGTACAAGCGCAGAGAAAGTACCACTAGCGGGATGGGAACCAGGCTGAGCAGAGCCAGAATCCAGTTGAGTTGAAACAGCACCGCGCTGATAGCAACCAGTGTAACCACGTTCACCAGCACATCCGGCACAGCGTGAGCGATTAACTGCTCAAAGAGGTCGGTGTCGTTGATGACCCGCGACATCAGTTGACCGGTTTGCTTGTCCTCGTAGAAGCGCAGACTGAGGCGTTGCAGGTGATCGTAAACGTACTTGCGCAGGTCGGCAACCACCCCCCAGCCGGCGATGTGCGCCATGTAACTGCGCAGGTACTGAAAGACCCCGCGCGCCAGATAGACGGCAATCACCGCCAGCGTCAGGGTGGTGATGATATTCAGCGTTTGCGGGCTGGATAACCCGCCGGTGACGGTGTTGATGAGCGTGCGCACTGCCCAGGGGATGAACAGTTGAATACCCACCAGCGCCAGCATACTCACCACGGTGATGAGCAGTTCTTTCCAGTAGCGTTGGGCAAAGCGAGAGACTAACTGCAGTGGTTTCATCGAAGCACCTCTCATTCGTTGGGGAAGGATAAACCAATACCGGTATCCAGATGATAGACCTCGTCGCGGTGACAGTCCGAAGAGCGCACGTTGTCCACATGGCTCTGGTGATCGGCGTGCGCCTCGGTGATGCGGTCCCGCTGGGCGAGGATTTTGCGTTTGGCAATGATATCCAGACGGTTGGAACGGTACATTTGCAACAGGGCGCTGGCGGCTTCCCAGCGGGTGGCGCGCTCGTTGGATTTGAGCAAGGGAATGAGCGCATCTACGGCGCGCGGGTCTCCGATGTTGCCCAGCGCCAGCGCCGCGGCTTGTCGGATGGCATCACTGTTGGAGTTGAGCAGGTCCAGCAGAGGCAGGACAGCCCGCGAATCGCCGATTTTACCCAGCGCCTGGGCGGCGTATCCCGTCAGCGCGGGATTCTCCAGCGCGTTGATCAGCGGATACACAGCGCGGGTGTCGCCAATATCGCCCAGGATGCGCGCCGCATATTCGTTGATGGGTGGCGGGGACATTTGCAACGCCTGTATCAGCGGCAGGACGGCAGCAGAACCGATTTGAGTCAGCACCCACGCCGCGCGTTCCTGCACAAAAGGGTCGGCATCGCCCAGCGCCGGGATGACGGCAAGCACGCCGTTCAAGTCAATCTGCACCAGCGATTGCATGGCAATCTGCACGAAATCTTCCTCGTGGCTTTTGATGATGCCCAGGAGAGGGGGGACGGCGCGGGCGTCCTGGGTGCGTCCCAGGGCGCGGATGACCCTGCGGCGCACCTCACGGTCCCGGTCGCGCAGGGCTTGTAAAAGCACCTCGACTGCTTGCGGCGAACCCACCTGCTCCAGGGCTTCGGCGGCGGCGCGGCGTACTTCAGCATCCACATCGTGTAGTCCCTGCAGGAAGACTTCCACCCCCTGGGGGGCGCCCAGTCTGCCCAACACGCGGATAGCGCCTGCCCGCACATCGCGATCCTGATCTTTTGCCGCGCGTAATAACTGAGGTACGGGAGTCTCCCCCATTTGCTGGAGACGTTCCCAGTTTTGAAGAGCAATCCATTCCAAAACCTGTTCCCGGGGATTGGTAGGATGCCAGCCCAGGACGCTCAGGGCTTCGGCGGCGGTTTTGCGCACTGACGAGGATTCATCTTCCAGCGTGCTCACCAGCGGGCGGATGGCGCGCCCTTCGCCAATCTTGCCCAGCGCTCCTGCGGCAAACTGACGCACCTCTGGCACGGCATCGCGCAGGCACAAAATCAGATTCTCCGTGGGTAACCCCCGAGAAGCGGCATCCAGGCGGGGGGCGATGTTGCCTAACGCCCATGCGGCGGCGCGCCGAACCACGAAAGCCCCATCGCGCAAAGCTCCAATCAGCGGGTCCACCGCCAGACGCAGATATGCCGGCTCGTTCAGATTTACCCCCAGACGCCCCAGCGCCCGTGCCGCTCCCTCGCGTACCCGTTCCTGCGGCGCGCGCAATGCTCCAATCAAGGGCAGAATGGCGGGCTGTCCCACGGCGCTGAGCGCCCCGACCACTGCTTGAAAGACAGAGGAATCGACCTCCTCCAGCGCAACAAGTAGCGCGGGAATGGTCTTTTCCCGCGTTTCCGGAGGTTGTCCTTCCAGTACTTCAGCCAGGGCTTGCGCGGCTCTGCGCCGTACGGTAGGATCTCCCCGGTATTTCAGCGCACTTAACAAGCCTTTAATATCGCGACGAACTTTCAGGGCATCAATATTGGGTGGACCAAAAAGGGGCATATTTGAATTAAAGCATGGTTGAAGGGGGATGTCAAACCAGTCACACTGTAGGATCAACTTTTGAAATTTATCTGAAATGCAACCCCGAAATTTTTGCTGTAATTTAATGTTAAAAATCTGTTCTGGAAAAATGCATGTCCGATTCCGCTCATCTGGAAAAGACGTTGCTCGAAACCCTGGGGGAGGCAGTTATCGTTACAGACAGGGATTGGCGGATTGTGATCTGGAATCGGGCAGCCGAAGCGCTGTACGGCTGGAAAGCCGAAGAAGTGCTGAACAATCCCGTCAGCCAGTATTTATCCACCCAGTACGAAGACCCTCAGGAAACCACCCAAAGTGCCTTTCAAAAATTAATCCGTGATAAAGTCTGGCGGGGCAGGGTGCGCCAAACCACTCGTCAGGGCAAAACCCTCTGGATTGCCTCCACCGTGGCATTGCTGGAAAACGAGCAGGGTGAGATGATTGGCATGGTTGCAGTCAACCGCGATATCACCGAGAGTAAGCGGACGGGCGAAAAACTGAGCCGGCTGGAACAGTTAAACCACATGATTCTCAAGGGGAACACCCTGGACGAACTGTTCTATCTGTATGCGCAGGGCATCGCTGGTTTGTTGCCCTGCCACCGTATTATCTTATGGCAATTTCTGGACCAAGCCCGCTACAGCATTGTATGGCAGTATGACCCCGTGGCTGAGCGCTGGAAGCAGGGGGGAGAACATCCTTTGCAGGGTACGCCGCTGGCGGCGCTGCGCGCCATGGCTCAGCCGTTTTGCATTCCAGACCTGACTCAGGGAAATTACACTCTGGATGGGGAGTCTTTGCGCGTCGAGGACCATTCGCTGTTGCTCTTGCCCATCCGCCCGGAGATGGACGTGCGCTTTGCCATTGGACTGGTACATACCGAACCGGAGATGTATCGGGAAAATGACCTGCAATTTTTACTTCCCAGCGCCGATATGCTCAGTCTGGCACTTCGCCAGCGCGAACTGATGCAGGAACTGCAGAGGCAAGCCGAGGAAAACCGCCGTCTCTACGAGAAAACCCGGGAGAACGAAGCCAATCTCTTCCGCCTTTCCCGAGCACTGATGAATGTGCAGGAAGAAGAAAAGAAACGCCTCTCGCGCGACTTTCATGACCAGTTGGGGCAAGCCATTACCGCTCTGTACTTAAATCTGACGCGCATTTCCGCTACCGTCAAGACGGCTTTTCCGGATTTGGCGCAAAACCTGGAGGAAAGCCTGCAACTGGCTTCTTCCATCCTCAATCAGGTGCGCGCTCTTTCTCTGCAACTGCATCCCAAAATGCTGGAGGATTTGGGCTTCATCACCGCCCTGCGCTGGCTGGCAAATCATATGGCTCAGTCGGCGGGATTGTCCCTTACCCTCTCCACCCCTGATGCTTACCACCCCATGCCCCGCGAGGTGGAACTGGCGTTTTACCGTGTTGCCCAGGAAGCTCTCAGCAATATTTTGCGTCATGCCCGGGCAATGCATTGCTGGTTTATCTTTGAGCAAACCTCGCAAGTTTCCCGTCTGGAGATTCGCGATAACGGGTGCGGTTTTGACCTGTCCCGTGTTCGTGCTTCAACGTTTGGCAAGTCGCTGGGGTTGAATAACCTGTACATGCGCGCCGAATTGATTGGGGCGAATCTTAAGATAGATACCGCTCCCGGACAGGGTACCAAAATAATTATGGAGTGGCGTCATGCCTGAGATCCGCATTCTGCTGGCGGATGACCATACGCTGGTGCGGCGAGGCATTCGCCTCTTGCTGGAAGGTGTGCCTGACTTTTGTGTGGTGGGGGAATCTGCCAGCGGTGAGGAAACCCTGCAAAAACTGCAACAATCCCAGCCCAATGTGCTTTTGCTGGATATCTCCATGCCCGACACCAATGGGCTGGAAATCCTCAGCAGGGTCCTGGAGATTTCGCCTGCGATGGTGGTGATTATGCTTTCTATGTATAAAGATGGAGAATACATCGCCCGCGCTTTACAGGCGGGGGCGCGCGGTTACCTGTGGAAAGATGCCCCTGATGAGGAACTGATTCGTGCCATTCGTGTCGCCATGTCAGGCGAGATTTACCTTCCTCCCGGGGTTTCCATGGAGCACATTCAAGCCCTCATAGCTGCTCAACCGCCGGTCGAACGTCTGACCGCCCGGGAGAAGCAGGTGCTGGCGCTGCTTGCCAGCGGATTGACCACTCAGGCAATTGCCGTGCGATTAGGGGTCTCTCCGAAAACCGTTGAGACTCACCGCAGTCATGTGATGAGCAAACTGGACTTGTACGATATTGCCTCGCTGACCCGATTTGCCCTGCGTCATGGATTGATTCAGGAAACATAACATCGCCGATGTGTCTTGCCGGAAATCCCTCTCCCTGCTATGATGAAGGCAGGGAGGGTTGCCTTGTTCCCTCTGTTGCCTGAGTTTCACTTTCATCGCTACCGCGAAATTGTGCGGGTACTGCTCAATCATGGGCTGGAGTTCCTGTTTGCCCGCCTGGATCCGCAGTGGGCGCCCATCCGGCGTTTCCTGCGTTTGCCCGCCGGGAGTGTTGCCGCGCCTTCCATGCCCGATGAAGTGGCGCTGCATCTGCGCCTGGCACTGGAAGAGTTGGGCGTCACCTTTATTAAACTGGGACAAATCCTTTCAACCAGACCCGATTTGCTCCCCCCGGAGTTTATCCGCGAACTCTCGCGCCTGCAGGATAGCGTGCCGCCTCTGCCCTGGGAGGTGATTCGCCCGGTCATCGAGCAGGAACTGGGCAGACCACTGGAGGACGTGTTTGCCTGGATTGACCCTCAACCGCTGGCAAGCGCCTCGCTGGCGCAGGTACATTTTGCCCGCCTGTACGACGGCAAAGAGGTGGTGCTTAAAGTCCAGCGTCCCGGCGTCCCGCGGCAGGTCAAGGTGGATCTGGATATCCTCACCGCCTGGGCGCGGCGGGTTGCCGGTACCCGTTTAGGTCAGTATTATGACTTTGTCGGCGTGGTGGATGAGTTTGCCTTTACCCTGCGCAACGAACTGGATTATCGCCGCGAAGCCCGCAATGCGGAACGTTTCCGCCGCAACTTTGCCGGAGAGCCTTATCTGCATATCCCTGAAGTGTATTGGCAGTACACCACTCAGCGTCTGCTGGTGATGGAATATCTTAACGGCATCAAGATTGACCAGTTTGACCGCCTGCGTGCCGAGGGCTACGATCTGAAACGCATTGCCCTCAACAGCGCCCGCATTGTAATTAAGGAAGTGCTGGAAGATGGCTTTTTCCACGCCGACCCGCATCCGGGAAATTTTGTCATCCTGCCCGGTGAGGTGATTGGCGCGATGGATTTCGGCATGGTGGGTTTTTTGCGCGAGTGCGACCGCGCCGACCTGGTGCGCCTTTACATCGTCTCGGTCAGGCTGGATGCCGAGGGCATTGTGGATCAGTTGATTCGTATGGGTGCCGCGGATGTGCATGTCAACCGCAAACAGTTAGCGCTGGATATCAACCGCCTTCTGATGAAGTATGCGAATTTGCCACTCAAGGAAATCCGCGCCCGCGAGGTCATTGAAGAAGTGACCCCCATCATGTTCCGTCATCATCTGCGGTTGCCTTCCAATTTGTGGTTGCTGGGCAAAACACTGGCGATGATGGAGGGCATCGGGTTGCAGTTAGACCCCGATTTCGATGTTTTTGCCGTCTCCGAGCCTTACGTGCAAAAACTCACTCTGGAGATGTTCCTGCCCAACCGTGCCTGGTTGGAACAGGGATTGCAAATGGGCATGGAATGGGAGCAGTTTATCCGTGCCCTGCCGCGTACCGGATTACAAATGCTGGAAGACCTGGAACGCCGTGAGCCGCTCCCTCTGCAAATTGCCGGGGCAGAACGTTTCATGACACAGGTTCATCGTCTCTTCATTTACCTGGTTTTTGGCATCCTGCTGGCGGCGCTGATTGTGGCACTGGCGTTTCTGCTGGCAATGTCTCCCACAGGTGACTGGACGCGTATTTTGCTGGGCGGTGCGCTTTTCCTGGTGTTGGGTGTGTCTATTGGATTGCTCATCTCCATGTTCTGGAATCGACCCCGTTAATCCGGTTTTTTGATATACTTTGAACATACATTCTCACCAATTCGATGGAGAGGGTCATCATGAAGGTTACGGTATCGCAACAGCATCTGGCGCATGGACTGGGTCTGGTTTCTCGAGCGGTTGCACCGCGGAGCACTCTGCCCGTGCTGGGAAATGTCCTGCTGGCGACCGATGAAGGACGTTTACGCCTGGCAGCCACCAATCTGGAACTGGGAATTTCCTGCTGGCTGGGCGCACAAATTCAGGAAGAAGGTTCCATTACCGTGCCTGCCCGCCTGTTTGCCGACTTAATTGGCACCCTGCCCAACGAGATGATTCATCTGGCGGTCAATCCGCGTTCGATGGCGCTCTCTGTCAAATGCGGTTCTTCTTCCACCGAATTGAAGGGCATTGATGCGGCGGAATTTCCGCCCGTTCCGGCGGTGGACAGCGACCACGGTGTGCTTTTGCCGGTCGCCGACTTCAAAGAGATGATTCAGCAGGTTGCCTTTGCAGCATCTACCGAGGAAGCCCGACCCGTCTTGCAGGGGGTGCAGATGGTCATCAGCGGTGATGAAATTTCGCTGGCAGCCACGGATGGTTTCCGTATCTCGGTGCGTCAGATGCGTCTGAGCGAGCCGGTTGCTCAGCCTATTTCCGTCATCATTCCTGCTCGCGCTCTGCAGGAACTGGCGCGCATTGCGCAGGAGGGTGAAGTGCGTCTCATCGTTCCGCCCGGACGCGGTCAGGTGGTTTTCCAGATGGAAAACCTGCAACTTACCTCGCAGTTGATTGACGGCAATTTCCCCGACTACAAGGTCATCCTGCCGCGCTCGTACAAGACTCACACCATTGTCTCCACCGAAGCCCTGCTCAAAGCCGTCAAACAGGCGGAGATTATTGCCCGCATGGGCAATGGGGTGGTGCGCCTGCACTTGCAGAAGTTCGATGACCGACCCGGGCAGATTGAAATCTCTGCTCAATCTGAAGAGACCGGTGCCAACGAGTCGCTGGTGGATGCCAACATTGAAGGTCCCACGCTGGCGATTGCCTTCAACGTCAAATTCCTGCGCGAGGCTCTGGAAGTCATCAAGACGCCCAACCTGGTCCTGCAGACCAACGACAACCGCTCTCCGGCGCGCCTGCAACCGGTGGGCGATGAGTCTTTCCAGCATGTGATTATGCCCATGCACCTGGGCTGAACATAGAGGAGTGAGATGGTCACGCACGGCTCGCACCCGGGACGGCAGTTCCGTATCTATCTAGCATTGTGTCAGTACCCGGTGCTGGCGGGGCGCATTCGGGCGCGCATGCGCCGCGAACTTTTCGAGCGGGGCATCATCACCCCGCTTGAATTTGAAGAACAAGCCCGTGCACTAGCCATTCAGACCCAGGAATGGGAGGGCTTGCGCGACCCCTACGGCGAAGAACCCGCCGAAATGTGGGAACTGCGCCTTCAGCGGGTGCGCGATCATCACACCGATTATCTGTTCAGTCAATATCTTTCCTACGAACTCTTTGAGCAACTGGTTTGGGAGGTGCTGCGCGAACGCGGGGTGACCTTTGAAGACCAGGCGCTTTCGTTTAACCCCGAACTTGCGCCGCTCGAACTGGTCTTCGAGGAAGCCTTCCGCATTGAATCCATGCCGCCGGAACAGCGCGCTCCCCTGGAAGCCCGCCTGAAAGAGAACAAGGTGGTCATCATCCGCACCCTCATCAGCGACCAACTGGGCTACCTGGACGTTGCCAAGCAGTGGTTTACGGTAGAGGATCTGGCGGAAATTCGCCGTCGCAAAATTGGCACCGGACGCATCGGCGGTAAAGCCGCAGGCATGTTGCTGGCACTGCGCATTCTGCGCTCTTCGGGTGACCCCGAGATTCTGGAGTGCCTCAACGTGCCGGATTCGTACTTCATCGGCTCGGATGTCTTCTATACCTTCATGACCGTCAACAATCTGGTGCGCTGGAACGACCAGAAGTACAAGAGCGAAGAGGAAATGCGCACCGACTACCCGCAAATTGTGCGCGACTTTGAGTCCGGACAATTTCCGGTAGATATTCTGGACCACCTGCGCGATTTGCTGGCGCGTATTGGCAAAAAGCCGCTTATCGTGCGCTCATCCAGTTTGCTGGAAGACAACTTCGGCACTTCGTTTGCCGGGAAGTACGAGAGCGTCTTCCTGCCCAATCAGGGCGATGTAGAGCAGAACCTGCGCGAATTGGTGCGCGGCATTACCCGTGTGTACGCCTCTACGCTTAACCCGGGGGCATTGCTCTACCGGCGCAGCAAACGCCTGCAGGACTATGATGAGCGCATGGCAATTCTGCTTCAGGTGGTGGAAGGTGAGCGTTACGGGCGCTATTTCATGCCACACGCCGCCGGCGTGGCATTCAGCCGCAACCTGTACCGCTGGGCGCCGCAAATTCGCCGCGAGGATGGCTTCGTGCGGTTGGTGTGGGGACTGGGAACGCGCGCGGTGGACCGTGTGGGCAACGATTATCCCCGCCTGGTGGCGCTCAGTCATCCGTTGTTGCGCCCTTCGACCGACCCGAAACAGGTGCGCCGCTATTCTCAACAGTATGTGGACCTGATTGACCTGGAGGATAACGTCTTCAAGTCTTTGCCTGTTCATGAGGTGCTGGATGCGCGCTACCCGCCTCTGCGCTATCTGGCGCAGGTGGATCGTGACGGCTATTTTGAGTCTCTGCGCAGTGCTTTGCTGGATGTCACGCCGCGGCATCTGGTGATCACCTTTGAGGAATTGCTCAAGCGCACCGACTTTGCCGAGAAGATGCGCCATATCCTCAAGACGCTGGAAAAAAACTACCATTCTCCGGTGGATCTTGAATTTACGTTGAACATCGAATATGCCGATCATACTCAGCCGCACCTTTGTATTACCATTCTGCAGTGCCGCCCGCAGTCCAGTCTGATGCCCACCGAGGTCGTCAGTTTGCCGGTTAATTTGCAACCGGAAGATATCATCTTCTCGACACGCTTTGTGGTGCCGGAAGGGGTGGTTTCGGGAATTGATTATGTGCTGTACGTCCCGCCGGAAGGCTACTTCCAGCTGGAAAGTATGGACCTGCGCAATCTGCTGGTGCGCACCATTGCCCGCCTGAACGCCGTGCTGGAGAACGAGCGTTTCATCTGTGTGGGTCCCGGACGCTGGGGAAGCGCCAACTCCGATTTGGGGGTGCCAGTCAACTACGGCGATATCTACCACACCCGCGCGCTGGTGGAACTTTCCGGGCAGGGGGTAGGAAGCGCGCCCGAACCTTCTTTGGGGACGCACTTCTTCCAGGACTTGATCGAGTCTCAAATTTACCCGCTGGCAATTGTGCTGGATGATCCTCAGAGCGTCTTCAACCGCCGCTTTTTCGATGGTTCGCCCAACCGCGTGGAACAGTTCATTCAGGTGGATGCGCGCATTCTGCCTGCTCTGCGCCTCATTCGTGTAGCAGATTTCCGTCCCGGACATCATCTGCGTCTGGTGATGAGCGATGAGAAATCCTATGCAGTGGCGTATTTAGAACCGAAGAACGCCTGACATTTCCACCACGACAAAATCATCCCACTCTCTACGGGATTGTATAAAAAGTTATGCTATAATGATGGATGGAGGCTTCCCATGTTGATTCGCATTGGACTGGAAAACGGTTTTGAAAGTCGCCGTTCGATTGCCTGGGCGCTGGATTACCCCGGCGCATTTGCCTATGGCAGAGATGGCAGTGAAGCTCTGCTCAATATGCCGCAGGCACTGGTGCGCTATGAGCATTGGGTCAACCGCCATGCCGGAGAGCCGCGCCTGAACATGAGCCACCTGGATTTGCGTCTGGTGGAAACCTGGGAAGTGTACTGCATCAATGAAGCCTTTGAAGTGGTGCCCGAAGGGTTAGAAATCAATTCCTTCTTCCGCGATGATTGGCGTCCATTGACTGAAGAAGAGGTCAGGCACGGCTTGGATTTGCTCTCCTGGAGCCGAGCCGATCTCCTTGCCATTGTGCGCGATTTGCCCGCCGAAAAACTTGATCAGACCTACGAAGGACAGCGCTGGAGCATCCGCGGCATTCTGGCGCATGTGGCTACTGCCGAGTGGTGGTATCTCAACCGCTTTGGGTTGATGGGCGAGCGTTCGTCTCTGCCCAAAGATCCTTTCCAGCGGCTGGAGGTGGTGCGCCAGCGTTTGATGGAGGTGTTGCCTTCTCTGGCTGGCTCAAAACAAGTGCTGGGTGTGGATGGCGAACTGTGGAGCCCGCGCAAACTACTGCGCCGTGCTCTTTGGCACGAAATGGATCATATCGGACATATTGTGGAACTGCTGTAGGAGGTAAACCATGAAAGGCAAAGAAAGCGTTTTGAAAACCCTCAATGCTCTGCTGGCAGATGAACTGACCGCGATCAATCAGTACATCCTGCACTCTGAAATGTGCGCTAACTGGGGCTTTGACCGCTTGCACAAAGTCATCGAGAAACGCGCCATTGACGAGATGAAACATGCCGAAAAACTCATCGGGCGCATTTTGTTCCTGGAAGGCATGCCGGTGGTCAGCCAGTTAAACCCCATGCACATTGGCGCAACCGTTGCCGAAATGCTGGAGAAAGACCACGCTTCCGAGGCGGACGCCGTCAAGGCTTACAATCAAGCCGTGCGCTTGTGTGTGGAAGAGGGCGATAACGGCTCGCGCGCCCTGCTGGAAAGCATTTTGAACGATGAAGAGGATCACATTGACTGGCTGGAAGCCCAACTGGATCAGATCCGCCAGATGGGGCTGGAAAACTACCTCAGCCAGCAACTGGAGGACTGAAGAGAACCTGCCCGTTCTCGCCGCCCCGCATCGCTGGGGCGGTTTTTTTTACGGGCGAATGATACTCAAGCAGTCGAAATCGGCAATGGCTTGTTGCAGGGCTTCTTGCTTTTCCGGCGAATCGGGCACTTCATCGCGGATGCGCCGCCAGGTGGTGCACAGGTAATCGTGCATCACAAAAGAGGGGTAGTAGGCTTTGTCGGTGAATTCCAGTGCTTTGTCCCAGTTGCCGGTATGTGCCGCCGCCAGGATGAAAGGCACCATCTCCGGTTCATTGTGCGGGCTATAACCCTGCAGACTGGCTTCATCCCATAAATCCATCATGGCTTGCCAGTCGCTGTGTTGCTCTGCCAGCCGGGCTTTCTGGTAGTACCAGCACCAGTCTTTGGGCGGTTCTGCACCAAAGATTTCTGTGGGAACGGGAGAGGTTCCCTCCGGTAGAATGCGGGAAAGATCGGAGAGAGGCAGTGCCGTGCGCACGATTTCTTCCAGGTAAGGATTGTGCCGGTCGGCTTCAGAGACCAGCCAGAGGCATTGATTCTCCACCACATCATTGACGATGACCACACTCTGGCTTGCCGGCGCGCGATACTCCAGAAAGTTTTTCTCGTCGGTAATTTCGCCCTTTTCCTCGACGAAGCGTGCAACGGGATAGCGGTACAGGTCAAAATACCAGGTATAAGCCGGGTCGGGAATGTCTTGGAAATAAAGCAAGTTCATCGCTGAAATATTTGCCCACGACCCCATAAACTGCGCCAGCGCGCCATTGCCAAACACGGCAGTGTAGGGCTGAATGTCCGGTGCGCGCCATTTTAACTGCCAGAAAATCTGTCGCTGTTCTTCCCATGACCAGCGGTACAGCGTAGCCGTGCGGGCTTGCTGGGCCGTTGCCAGCCCGATGAGCAGACTCACCAGAATCCTCTGCGGCTTTCCAGGACGCAGTGCCCAATCCAGAAAAGCCACCAGCAGGATAGATGCTCCGAACATGGCTGCCAGTCCAAAACGGTCGTTGTAGAGCGTGCCGGTATCGGTGATGAAGCGCCCGATTGCCCAGCCGGGGGCAAATCCGCCCAGCAGTGCTGCCCCGCCGAGAAGCAGGGCTTGAAGATGCCATTGGCTTCCAGAAGAAGGTGAGTCCGAAATTTTTCGCAAAGCCAGCGCGGCGATGACTCCACTGATCAGGGCAATGCCCCAAGCCAGCAGATTGGAGATGGGCTGGAAGGCAAAAGCAGAAGGCACAACCGTCTGCGTCCAACCCCTGATCATCCCCTCGACGATGTCCTGCATCGCCCGGCTGACCAGGGTGAGCAGGGTGGGGATGGGAGAAGTCATCAGGTTGAGCAGGATGACCGGGGTATTGCGGTCACTGCCCGGTGTGGGCATGAAGTGCAAGCGCCACAGCACAAATCCGCCCAGCAGAAGGACATACGGGAGAACCTGAATCAGCGTGCGCTTGAGCCGTTGACGGAAGGGAAGTTCCCCTTCCAGGGCGAAGAACAGCACCAGCGGGCGCATCAACTCCAGCCCGACAAAAAATTCCTGCGAAAACATCTGCACCGCGCCTGTCAGCACTCCCGCTACCGACCATGACAGAAATAGATAATGTGAGCGGCTCCGGGCGGCGCGAATCATGGCAATCAGAGAAACGAAGTACAGGGAGAAGCAAATCCAGTGGAAACTGTAAGTCAGCGCCGTGGGTTGCTGTTTGAAGAGCGGATACACGGCAAAGAGCAAAGCCATTGCCGCGTTACGGCGCGGATGATTCTGCCAGAGCAACTGCAAGACCTGCCAGGCGGTAACCACCGTCACCCAGCGCCAGAGCAGTGCCCACAACTGCCAGCCCAGGGGGGCTTCGCCGAGGATTTGGAATCCCAGCCACCACAACCAGAAGACCAATGGGCGGTTCCCCAGAAAGGCATATTCCATCAGTCCCTGCGCCCCATGGGAGTGATAGGCGGCGAGGATAATCCAGTCATCCAGATAGTACCCCAGCCAGGGGGCTTGCAATCCGTAGGCAAGGATGCTCACCGCCAGCAGGGCAAGGGGAAAAAGCCATGAACGGGAGAAGCGAATCTTCAGCATAGGCGCAAACAGGGTGATTCTATCACATCCCTTTTGTCTTCCATGCTGGCAAGTCCCGTAGTATCCTTTCAGAGGAGGACAACGCCATGCGCACCGAACAGGAAATGATGGATTTGATTCTCACCTTTGCCCGCAACGACGAGCGTGTGCGGGCGGTGATTCTCAACGGATCGCGCGCCAACCCCAATGCCCCGCGCGATTTCTTTCAGGACTTCGATATCGTCTTTGTGGTCACCGATGATGCGCCGTTTAAACAGGATCGGAGTTGGATGCGCTGCTTCGGCGATCTGATGATTGTTCAAGTCCCCGAAGAGATGGGCTACCCCGTGGAGGAATCTTCCACCGATATTTACGTTTATCTCATGCAGTTCACCGACGGCAACCGCATTGACCTCACCATTCACCCGCTTCAGCGTTTGTCTGAACTCGGACGCGACAGTTTGAGCGTGCTGTTGCTGGATAAGGACGGCATCATCGAACCCTTTCCGCCTCCGCACGAAGGCGATTACCTGCCCAAGCCGCCCACTCCGCGCCAGTTTGCCGACTGCTGTAACGAGTTCTGGTGGGTCAGCACATACGTTGCCAAAGGCTTGTGGCGCGAGGAAATCACCTATGCCAAAGCCATGATGGAGGTTTGCCGCGCGCAGTTGTTCGCCATTCTGCGCTGGTATATCGGCATGCGCACCGATTTTCAGGTCAACCCCGGCAAAGAGGGCAAGTACTACCGCAAATATCTCGAGCCGGAACGCTGGGCGCGCTTGCTGGCAACCTACGCCGATGCCGACCCCCGGCGCACCTGGAACGCGCTGTTTGCCATGGCCGATCTCTTCCGTGATACAGCGCAGGTGGTGGCACAGCGCTTTGGTTTGACCTATCCTCAGGAAGAAGACTCAAAGGTAAGCGCTTTTTTGCTTCAGGTGCGCGCTCTGCCGCGCACGGCAACTTCGCTGGAGGGGTAGGAAATGCACACGTGTCTGCACCCTGAGTAACGTCTAGGGGTAGTGGCTTACTCCGGGCGTTCGCCGAGCCTGTCGAGGCGAATGTCTTCACACCTCACTAGTCCTGCAGGAAGTCTGCTTTCCCCCATTTGGGGCACTTTCGCCCTTTCGGGAGTGCTAAGCAATTGCAACGGCACTGGCAGGCATCACCGCAAAGGCACAAAAAAGATACGCCTTCGTTTCTACATGTTTGAAACATTCTGAACTTATTGCCGTGACATAAAAAAGCCCTCTCGTCAACTTCAGACGGGAGGGCTTTGACGTTAATCCAGGCAGTTTACTCGTAGCGCAGGGCTTCCACCACATCCAGCCGCGCGGCTTGACGGGCAGGCACAATCGCCGCCAGTGCGCCGAACAGGATGCCCACGGCAATGGCAATCAGGATACCCGAGCCGGGGAAGAGGTATTCCATCGGGAAGCCCATGGCTTCAAAGGCTTTCACTGCCATGTAACCCATGTACAGTCCTGCCAGAATGCCGAACGCCGTGCCGATGGCGGAGAGGATGAGCGCTTCCGAGAGAATCATGCGCCGCACCTGCCGGCGGATGGCGCCTACCGCCCTCAGCATGCCGATTTCGCGGGTGCGCTCAATCACGCCAATTGCCAGCGTGTTCACCATGGCAATCAGCGAGGGAATGGCGAGGAATGCCGCCATCACGTACATTCCCAGGAAGACAGCATCGAACAGGCGGGCGTTTTCTTCCACGTATTTCTTCCCGTCCACTAGTTTGAACTGCGGGTAATTCTTCAAAATGCCCGTAAAGGCGTTTTCCACAGCTTGCCGGTCGGCATCGGGAGTGATGTTGATATGGAAGAAGATATCCTCATTGCGCCCGAAGTCCTCTTCAATGAAGTGTTGGGAAATGTACGCTGTGGTCGTTTTGGCGTTCAGGTAATCGGTTGCCAGCGCTACCACGCGGTAGGTTTGCTTCCCCTTGGGGGTAAGCAGTTCAACTTCGTCACCGGGCTGAATGCCTGCCGCCGCCCCCAGCACGCCGTTGATAATCATGGCGCGTTCATTTTCCATGGCGCGGTATGCCGCATCGGCATCGCCTTCGGCGAAGGACAGCAAATCCAACTGCCGGTAAGTGCCCGGTTCGATGCCCAGAATCCCCACGGATATGTCTTTAATCTGCGTGGCGGCAAAGCGCAGAGTGCTGACCACCGCCACCCCCGGCACCTGCCGCAGTTCTTCCGCCAGGTTTGGCGCGGCGCCCGTGTTCGACCCCCATACCGCCAGGGTGGGCGGCATGATGAGGTAATCGCTTCCCAAACTCTTCTCCATGATGCGCGTAAAGGTCAGCGCCACCGAGGAAAGCACTGCCGCCATCATTACCACCACCGCCAGGGCAATCATGGTGGTTGAGGCGGTGACCGTGGCACGCCCGGGCTGGCGGCTCAGGTTGCCCTCTGCCAGGTGGGCGGTGCCGTCACGGGCAAAGAGCAGGGTGAGCAGGGTGGCGAACATCACCGAAATGGGATTGACCAGTGCTGGAGCCATGAGGATAATCGCGCCGACGAAAAGCATGGCGCCAAAACTGATAAACTGCATGGAGCCGGTAAAGAGCAGTCCAACGGCAATGGCGAACAGAACCACGCCTGTCCAGAAGGAAATGCCGGCGATGCGTTTGAAGGAAACGCTCCCCAGCGAGGGGCGCAGAGCTTCCAGCGGCGTGATGCGCGTAGCCGAGTTTGCCGGAATCAGCCCGGAGAGGATGGTAATTCCCACCCCCAGGATGATCGAGGTCAGTACCAGCGAGGGTGAAATTTCAGGACTGCTCACGTTTAAGTTGAGGTACTGCTGCCACATCGGCGTGGTCAGGTTGAGCGTAAACGCTCCAAACAGATAGCCAAAGATCAAACCCAGCGCCGTGCCGATGACGCCCTGTACCAGCCCTTCGGTGAGGATAATCCAGCGGATGGCACTGCGGCTGGCGCCCAGCGCCCTCAGCATGCCGATATCGCGGCGGCGTTCGGCAATGATGGTGCGGAAGGTGTTGAAGATGATAAATCCGCCCATCACCAGCGCCAGAAAGCCCATCAGGTTGAAGATGGACTGCGCATTGCGGATGTTGGTCAGAATCTCCGAGCCGGCTTCCAGCGCGCCGATTTTGTAGGCATCGCCAATGGCTTTCAGCACGTTCTGCTGGATTTCATTGCGCCGCGCCTCATCCATTGAGTCGAGGTTGGCATCCCCCACATTGATTTTGTTGGGCATGTTGGTCAGACGCTGAGCTTCGGCAAGCGGCACCAGCACCACTTCGTTGCCGGGCAGAATCTGCTCGGGCAGGATGCCTACGATGGTCAGGTCGCTCAAGCCGATGGCGGTGGGCAGGCTCAACGTATCGCCCAGTTTGACGCCGAACTCGCGCGCCAGCGAGCGGGTGATGACCGCCGCGCTGGTATCGCCCTCTTCCAGGAAACGCCCTTCAACAATGTTGTAGGCAATCATCTGACGCGATTCCTGCGGGACGATGCCCTTCAGAATCACCGCAGTGATGCGGTCGGGGGTTTGCGGGTCGTTATCCACGTAGTTCGCGGGCAGGTTGATTAACCGCTCCAGCGCGCCGGTAGCCACTTTCACCCCATCCACTGCGCGAATTTTGTCCAGCACGGCAGGCTCAAAGGCTTCGCCGGTTTTCTGGGTGATGGTCAGATCGACCTGTCCAGCCGCCGCCATGGCTTGGGTTTGGAAGGTCTTGACAAAGGTGGGCATGAAGGTATTCATGCCGAAAATCACCATCACGCCAAAGACAATGGCGAGGGTGGTGAGCGCGGTGCGCAGTTTGCGCCCGCTCAAATATCGTAAAGCAAGGGTCAGATACAGGTTCATCCTGCACTCCTTTGTACGGCTAAAGCACGGTTAATCGCCAATTTCTTTCATCTTGTCTGCCACCATCTCCGCCTGCTCGCCGTTGCGGTGCTCCAGGATGGTCTCATCCACCACTTTGCCGTCTTTCAGGAAAACGATGCGGTCGGCATAAGCAGCGATGCGGGCGTCATGCGTCACCATGAGGATGGTGCGTTCCCAGGTGCTGGAGATTTGTCTCAGCAGACCGGCAATTTCTTCCGAGGCGCGCGAATCCAGGTTACCGGTGGGTTCATCCGCCAGAATCAGCGCGGGATCGCTTGCCAGCGCGCGGGCAATTGCCACCCGCTGTTGCTCGCCGCCGGAGAGTTCCGAAGGACGGTGGGTCAGCCGGTGTCCCAGTCCTACCCGTTCCAGCCATTCCTGAGCGCGCTTGCGGGCTTCGGCGGGGCGCATGCCGTCCAGAATCATCGGCAGGGCGGCGTTTTCCAGCGCGTTCAGCACCGGAATCAGGTTAAAGAACTGGAAGATGAAGCCCATTTTCTTGCGGCGGATGGATGTGACCTGGTCATCATTTAATTGGGTCAGGTCCTGTCCGTCCAGCCAGACAGTGCCTGAGGTGGGGCGGTCCAGCCCGCCGATGAGGTGCAACAGGGTGGATTTTCCGCACCCGCTGGGTCCCATAACGGCAACAAACTCGCCCGGTTGAATGGTCAGGTTCACGCCATCCAGAGCGCGAACGGCGGCGGCGCCTTGCCCGTACACTTTGGTCAGGGCTTGGGTAGATACGATGGGGTTGCTCATTGTTCCTCCTTCAAACTGGTAGTGAGTTTTTCCTGTTTGCTCGGTCTGCCTCTCGGACGGAGTTCCGGCTCAGGGATGGGTTGTTTGCGCACCTCGTCCAGGCGGGCTTCAATCATTTCCAGCCAGCGCAGGTCGGCTTCCACGTGCATCACGGCTTGATCCAGCAAGAGGATGTGCGCCAGCGAGGTATACGGGTCCAGTTCCATGCGCAGAGCGGTCAGGCGGTGCAGTTCCTGGAACAGGTTGGCGCGTTGCAGGTAAATTAACCGGCGCGGGTCAGCTTCGCCGGTTGCCAGTGCCAGCATCAGTTTCAGGAAAAATTCATCACGCTGATGTTCTGTCCGCACGGGGGTTTCGAACCAGCGCTGTAATTCGGCTTTGCCTGCCGGGGTGATGGTGTAGCGGCGTTTGGCGGGGTCTTCGTTTCCATCGGGAAATTCTTCGATCACCAGTCCGCTGTCTTTCAGACGGGCGAGGGTGGTGTACACCTGGGCAGGTTTCAAATCCCAGGTTTCCCGTCCGCCTGCCACGGCTTGAAAGGCTTGAAGCACTTCGTAACCGTAGCGGGTGCGCTGGCAGAGCAGTCCTAAAATGGCGTTGCGAACAGACATAGAAAATACTCACCCGTTTACTAATTTATGAAAATAGTAAACAGATGAGTATTTTTTGTCAAGGGAGTTGGGATTCACTTTTGCTTCATCAAGCGGCGGGTTGCCAGCGCTAAACGGATGAAGCCCTGTACATGGCGGAACGGCTGGATGTGGCTTTTTTCATCTCCGTAAATGGTGCGGATGTTCACCCACTCCAGTTTGTAATTGCGCTGAATGCAGATGACGATCATATCCACCTCAAACTCAAACCCGCCGTGCGCGCTGGCAAGCGCCTCTTCCATCAGGCGTTGGGAGATGAGCCGGTAGCCGGATTGATTATCGCGGATGGAACGCCCCACTGCCCACGAGAACAGCCAGGTGCCGCTGGTATTGGCAAGACGGCGGTGCAGGGGCATTTGGCGAAAATCGCGCGCGCCGATGATTAAGTCAGCGCGGGTTTGCGCCCATTTTTCCAGGAAGGCGGGAATTTCTGCCGGGTCGTGTTGTCCGTCGGCGTCCAGTGTCAGCACAGCATCAAAATCGCGTTCCAGCGCCCAGCGGAAGCCGGTCTTCAGCGCTTCGCCTTTGCCGCGGTTGGGGGTCTGGCGCACCACTTCGGCGCCGGCGGCGTTGGCAACACGGGCGGTGTCATCCGTGGAGCCGTCATCCACCACCAGCACCGGCAGGTGCTGACGCGCTCCGGCAATCACCGGCGCAATGCGCGCGGCTTCGTTGTGGGCAGGAATGAGGGCAAGGATGGGAGAATGGTCGGACGTCATAGTCTCCTCGGGAATGGGGATGGGCTTCAAGGATAACATGAAACCGGAAAAAATCCAAACCGCTCCCGGCGGATTCGGAGTACAATGAAAGCACTTCTCCCATTCTTTTTCGGATAAGGATACATCATGGCAAAACGACTCATCACCGCAGAAGATTTATATCGTTTTCAGGTGCTTGCCGACCCGCAGATTTCGCCGGACGGCGAGCATGTCGTCTTTTCGGTTCAGCGAGTGGAGCGCAAGAACGAAAAGAAGTTCTCCAACCTCTGGGTGGTGCCTACCCGCGGCGGGAGCGCCTTCCAGTTCACCGTGGGCGATCACACCGACGTGCATCCCGTCTGGTCGCCGGATGGCAACAAAATTGCCTTCCTCTCCAACCGTCTGGATAAGGAAAAACCGCCTGCCCTTTTCATCATTCCTTTTGGCGGCGGCGAAGCCCGCCCGCTGGGACAAATCGAAGGGGAGATTGGCGAAATCCTCTGGTCGCCGGATGGCAGGAAACTGCTTTTGACCGTGCGCAAGACCGATGAAGAGGTACTTCAGCGCCGTAAAGATCCCGAGCGCAAATCGCTGGGCACGCCTCAGCGCCATGTGGAGCGTCTGTTTTACAAACTGGACGGCTACGGCTACCTGCCTAAAGAGCGCTGGCATCTCTGGGTGATGGACGCCGGTACCGGCAGAGCCATGCAGTTGACCGATCATCCCGTTTGGGACGAGCGCTCGCCCGAATGGTCGCCCGATGGGCAGTGGATTGCCTTCATCTCCAACCGCAGTGAAGACCCCGATTCTACTCCGGAGTATGAGGATATCTTCATCATTCCGGCGCGGGGCGGCGAAGCACGCAAACTGCCCACTCCCGTAGGCAGTAAATCTTCCCTGCGCTTTTCGCCGGATGGCAAATATCTGGCGTATTACGCGCAGGAAGGCGCCGATGAAGGCTTCCGCAACGAGGGATTGTGGGTGGTGCCGGTGGACGGCTCTCAGCCGCCGGTCAATCTGACGGAGAAGTACGACCTGCACGTCAGTTCCTGGACGATTAACGACATTGGCGCGGCGGCAACCAACCGCCCGGTGTGGAGCGCCGATGGCGAAAGCCTCATCTTCCCGGTGGTACTGCACGGCTCCAGTTTGATGATGCGCATCCGCCGCGACGGCAGTGGCTTGGAGACGCTCATCGGCGAAGGCGGGGTATTCCACTCCCACACGGTGGATTCCCGGCAGGACCGCATGGCGGGAATCTACGGCAATTTCAGCGACCCCGGGCAGATTGCCGTGTACGACTTCCGCACGGGCAACCTGCGCACGCTCACCCGCTTCAACCGCGAGATTCTCGACCGCGTGGATTTGGGCGAAATCGAAGAAGTCTGGTTCAAAGGACCGGACAACAACGACCTGCAGGGCTGGATTTTGAAACCGCCCGGCTTTGACCCTTCCCGCAAGTACCCGTCCATTATGGAAATCCACGGCGGACCGCTGACCCAGTACGGCAAACTCTTCATGCACGAGTTCTACTACCTGGCATCGCAGGGCTTTGTGGTGTACTTCTGCAATCCCCGCGGCGGGCGCGGCTACGGCGAAGCCCACGCCGGCGCCATTCATGGCAGTTGGGGTGACCGCGACTATGCCGACCTGATGGCATGGGCGGACTACATGGCGCAACAGCCCTATATCGACACTGCGCGCATGGGCGTTACCGGCGGCAGTTACGGCGGTTACATGACGGTGTGGATCATCGGGCATACCCGGCGCTTCAAAGCCGCCGTTACCCAGCGTTGTGTGAGCAACTTCATCTCCATGTGGGGATCGAGCGATTTCAACTGGCACTTCCAGAAGGAACTGAACAACCAGCCGCCCTTTGAAGCCCTGCAGTACTACTGGGAACGCTCGCCGATCGCCTACATCGGCAACGCCCGCACGCCCACCCTGGTTCTGCACAACGAGATGGATTTGCGCTGTCCCATTGAACAGGGCGAGCAGGTCTTTGTGGCGCTTAAACGTCTGGGCGTGGAAACCGAGATGGTGCGCTTCCCTGAAGAGTTTCACGGGCTTTCGCGCAACGGGCGTACTGACCGCCGTATCCTGCGCCTCAATCACATCGCCCGCTGGTTCAAGAAATACCTTCAGGAAGGTTAATGCCCGCTATGGTGGATGACACCCTGCCCCTGATTGACCTGCATCGCCACCTGGATGGCAGTGTGCGCCTGGAAACCATCCTCGACCTGGGACGTCAGCACAACCTCAACCTGCCCGCCTGGGATGTGGAGAGTCTGCGTCCCTTTGTGCAGGTCAGCGAAGCCCAGCCCGGCATCATGGCGTTCATTGCCCGCTTCGAGTGGATGACCGGCGTGATGGTCAACGCCGACGCCGTGCGCCGCATTGCTTTCGAGAATGTGGAAGACCTGCACCGCGAGGGCGTGGATTACGCCGAACTGCGCTTTTCGCCGCTCTTCATGGCTCAGCCCCATCACCTTGACCCGGTGGAGGTGATTGACGCGGTGGTGGACGGCGTGCGCGCCGGCAGTCAGAAGACGGGCGTACAGGTCAACCTCATTGGCATTCTCAGCCGTACCTACGGCGTGGATGCCTGCTGGCAGGAACTGCGCGCCATCCTTGCGCGCCGCGAGGCGTTTGTGGCGGTGGATCTGGCAGGTGATGAAGCCCATTTCCCCGGCGAGTGGTTTGTGGAGCATTTCAAAGCCGTGCGCGATGCCGGTCTGCACGTCACCGTGCATGCCGGGGAAGCCGCCGGTGCGGAAAGTGTCTGGCAAGCCCTGCGTGAACTGGGTGCGGAGCGCATCGGTCACGCGGTGCATGCCCCCGAAGACCCCGCGCTGATGGATTACCTCGCCACGCATGGCATTGGTGTGGAAGTCAACCTGACCAGCAATGTGCAAACGACCACCGTGCCTTCTTACAAAGACCATCCGGTACGCCTGTTTCTGGAACATGGCATCCGTGCCGTGCTGAATACCGACGATCCTGGCATCAGCGGCATTGACCTGCCGTATGAGTACAATGTCGCCGCGCCTGCCGCCGGGCTGACGCCTGCGCAAATCCGCCAACTGCAGTCCAATGCGCTGGAAGCGGCGTTCCTTTCCCCGGATGAAAAGCAGGCACTGCGGGAAAGGCGTAAAGTTTCCTGAAAAAGCGCTTGTCACGATGACAGAACGGGAGGGCTTGCTCTCCCGTTTTGTTTTAACAAAACTCCAATATTTCTTTGATGGATTGTTAATACTCCCCGCATACAATTCGAAGCGTAATCAGTAAGGAAATTCACCCTGAACAAGAGGAGGGTTGTATGATCTACCGCAGATATACCATGCCGAGCATCTGGGAAGAGATGAACCGCATGCAGCGCGAGATGGAACGTCTGATGCAGGCTTTCCTGCCTGAAACCGGGCGCGTTTCGACCGTGTTCCCCGCCATCAATGCCTGGACGAACGACGAGGCGGAAATCGTCACCGTGGAAGTGCCGGGTGTGGATCCCAAAGATCTGGATATCAGCGTGGTCAACGACGTGCTGACCATCAGCGGCGAACGCAAACCCGAAGATCCCAAGGACGATATCCGCTATCACCGCCGCGAACGGGTGTGCGGGAAGTTCAGCCGTTCGATTCAACTGGCTTTCCCGGTGAACACCGACAAGGTGACGGCTTCTTACGAAAACGGCATTTTGAAGATTGTCTTGCCGCGCGCTGAAGCCGACAAGCCTCGCAAGATTACCGTCAAATCGGCATAAGATGAAGCGGGAGGAGGTGGCATATGGCAGAAGAGACCAAATCGATTGAAATCAAGAAAGAAACTCCGCTGGCTGAGGAAAAGACCGAGCGCATCCGCGAGCGCCGCGTGTACCTGCCCCGCACCGACATCTACGAAACCCGCGATGACCTGGTGCTGGTGATGGACCTGCCGGGCGCCGATGAGAAGAGTGTCGATATCATGCTGGAAAAGAACGTGCTGACCATCAAAGCCTATCCGACCTTTGAGCGCCCTGAGAACTACACGCTGGCGTATGCGGAGTACGGCGAAGGCGATTTTGAACGCTCATTCGCCCTGTCGGATGAAATTGACCGCGAGCATATTGAAGCCCGTGTCAAGAACGGTACGCTGTACCTGCGCTTGCCCAAAGCCGGTGCAGCCAAGCCGACCAAAATTGAGGTCAAAGCCGGATAATATTGAGCAAAACACTTGACAGGTAAACGATTGGTGATATAATCTCGCACTCGCGGCACCTGATAAGGGGTGCTGCGGCGCGTGAAAAGAGGAGGTGAGTCTATGGCAATCACGGATTTACTTCCCTGGAAACGCGAAGAACGTGCGCTGGCTCCCCGCCGGCGCGAGGAAGACCTCTTCCTCACCCTGCGTGACGAGATGGATCGCATGATGGAAGAGTTCTTCAACGAACCGCTCTTCTCACTCCGACCGCGCATGCTGGAACGCTTTGGTTCGTTCTTCCCGCGGGTGGACGTGAGCGAGAATGACAAGGAAATCGTCGTAACGGCTGAGGTGCCGGGCATGGACGAAAACGACGTGGAAGTCTCGTTCAAAAACGGCATCCTCACCATCAAGGGCGAGAAACGCGCGGAAAAAGAAGAAAAAGACCGCCGCTACCATCGGATCGAGCGCACTTACGGATCCTTCCGACGTGAGATCGAGATGCCCTGTGAGGTAGAGGAGGACAAGATTACGGCGACCTACAAGAAGGGGGAATTGACGGTCGTTTTGCCCAAGTCTACCCGTCCGGAAGTTGTCGGTAAGCGCATTCCGGTCCAGCGCGGTTGAAAACAATAACGGTACGTCGCGTTTGGGAAAGACCTCCGAAATTGCGGAGGTTTTTCCGTTTTAAACCCCTTTTGATTAATGGACAATTCTTGCGTCATTGGTCACATTTTTCCCTGTCAACCTTCCCGCCTGGACTAGACAGCCACTCTTTTAATATATAATTAATCCAGCCTCTCATGTTCTTTTTAACAAATGGAGAGATGAGCAGGAAATTTTATTAAAAAAGGATGGAGTGCCGGTCATGAAACCTTTTGCCAAATCATGGATGGCTTTGTTGCTGGCAGGTTTTCTGCTGGTGACCCTGTCTTCCGTAGCACATGCCGCCACCCTCTCGCAGGAATCTCTGCCCGGGAATGAGGTTTGTCTTGCCTGTCACCAGAAGCCCGGGCAGGTGCTGACGATGGACAACGGCGAGCAGTTATACATTACCATCTTGCCGGAAGAGTATGGTAAATCCATTCACGCCAAAAGCGGGGTGGCTTGCGCTATGTGCCACTCCGACATGTTCGGGTATCCGCATCCGGCAAAGGATTTCTCCAGTTTGAGAGCCTACCGCAAACAGTATCAGAATACCTGTAAGGTGTGCCATGCTGACAAATACGAACTGGACAGCGTCCACCGGCGTGCCTTTGAAAGCGGTAACGAACTGGCGCCCACCTGTATTGACTGCCACAACCCGCACACACAGGCACAGGTCAAGGATGAACAGGGCAACCTGATTCCCGAAGAACTGGGCAAATCGCCCGAGGTATGCTCCAAATGCCATTTTGGCGTGTACCAGGAGTATGAACAGTCGGTGCATGGTAAAGCCGCCAAAGCGGGTAATCCGGACGTGCCGGTATGTATTACCTGCCACGGTTTGCATGTCGTGGAAGAACCTCATACCGCTCAATTTCGCCTGGCTTCGCCCAAGATGTGCGGCGAATGCCACAGCGATCCGGAAATTATGGGCAAGTACGGTCTCTCCACCGATGTGTATAACACCTACGTGGCAGATTTCCATGGCTCTACCGTCACCCTTTTCGAGCGCCTCTCGCCCGATCAGCAGACCAACAAGGCGGTATGTTACGACTGCCATGGTGTTCACAACATTGGCGATGTGGACGATCCGGTGGTGGGACTGGGCATGAAACAGAACATGCTCAAAGCCTGCCAGAAGTGCCACCCCGACGCTACCGAAAACTTCCCTGATTCGTGGATGAGCCACTACCGCCCCGACCGCGAGAAGTATCCGCTGGTGTACTACGTCAACCTGTTCTACAAGATTTTCATCCCGCTGGTGCTGGGCGGCATGGCGGTCTTCGTCGCCAGCGATGTGTATCACCGGGTGCGCCGCGCGTTGAACCGCCGTAAGCCTGCCGAACCGGCTCAACCCGCCACAGAACCGCAAGAGAAACCTGAGACTTCGGAAACTGCTCAGGAATCCGGCAAGGAGGAGTAGAGAGATGAGCGAGCAAACCAAAACTTACCAGCGTTTCAGCGTTGCCCAGCGCATTGAGCACTTTGTGCTGATTCTCTCTTTCACCCTGCTGGCGTTAACCGGCTTGCCGCAGAAGTTCTTCTTCTCGGATATTTCCCAGTGGATTATTGCCGCTTTTGGTGGCATTGAGACCATCCGCATTGTCCACCGCGTAGCGGCAACGGTTTTCTGCCTGCAAGCCATCTATCACCTGGTGGTGATGGGCTATAAACTGTACGTCCTGCGGCTGGAAGCCAGCATGCTGCCGGGCGTGAAAGACCTGCAGGATGCTATTCAGTGGTTCCTGTACAACATCGGTTTGCGTAAAGAGCGCCCCAAAATGCCGCGCTACAACTTCATGGAAAAGATGGAGTACTGGGCGATGGTATGGGGCTTGGTCATCATGGCGCTGACCGGTTTCATGTTGTGGAATCCTATTGCCACCAGCCGCGCACTGCCGGGTGTGGTGATTCCTGCCGCCAAAGCCGCGCACGGCGCCGAAGCCATTCTGGCGGTGCTGGCGATTATCCTCTGGCACTTCTACAATGTGCATATCAAGCACTGGAACTGGTCGATGATTAAAGGCACGCTCAGCCGTGAGGAAATGGAAGAGGAACATGCCCTCGAACTCGAGCAAATCGAACGCGGTGTGATTCCTCAGCCCCCTGAGCCTGAGGTCATCCGCAAACGCATGCGCGTGTTTGTCCCGGTTGCCAGTGTGGTCAGTGTGGCGCTTGCTGTTGGGTTGATTTACTTCATCACCTTTGAAGAGACCTCCATTACCACCATCCCCCGTCCTCATGAAGAGGAACGACAGATTATTGTGCTGCGTTCGCCCACGCCTTTGCCGACCGTGTTGCCCACAGCCACGCCACAGCCGACCAGCGAAGCCGACCTCATTAGTGGGGCGCTGACCTGGGAAGGTTCTATTGGTAAAATCATGACGGCGCGGTGCGGCTCCTGCCACGGTTCGCTGGGGGCGCTGAACATCAAGAATTACCCCGACCTGATGAAAGGCGGAAGAAGCGGGACGGTGATCGTCCCTGGCGATCCGCAGGGCAGTTTACTCATCCAGACCGTTCAGGGTGGCACGCACCCGGGTAAGTTCTCCGATGAGGAATTGCAGAAGGTCATTGAGTGGATTCAAGCCGGTGCGCCGGAAAAGTAAATTAGTTTTTGAAGATGCAAAAATCCCCCGATAAGATTTCGGGGGATTTTTTATTTTGAGTTTTTATTCACTTACCCGCGGGGCAGGCGTGTGCCGCAGGAACGGCAGAATAAATCGCCGGGGGCGGCGCGTTTCCCGCACTGGGGGCAATACAGGGCTTCGTTTCCGGACGAATCCGGCTTTGCCGTTCTGGACGGCTTGTGGCGTTTCATGGGGGTTTCCTCGCTCTCTTTTCGGGCTTGCAGGAACATCCACCCGGCGGCAATGACCATGACCAGCCCCAGCGCTCCCACTGCCCAGGGGATGACTTCGGTGAAATTGAGTTTTCCGGGAGTGCTCTCGCTGACCGCTTCTGCAGGGGCAACCGGCTCAAAGGTGTTGGGTTGGGTCAGTTCGTCATCGCTTTTCTGATAGGTGATTTTTAAGTTGACCGGTAAATTGGCTTTGACTTCTCCCACCACCACACCGTAGTAGGTCAGCCCATCCGTGCCTTGCTGAGAGGTACCTCCCGGCGGGTCGAGCGTCAGCGCCGTGGCGGTGCGCGGACGCTGAATTTCCAGCACCAGATTATCTGTGGGGTAAGGCATCAGGTATCGAAAGCGGTACACGCGGCTGGTATCGCTAACTTCCAGTGTGGGGTCGTAGTATTCCAGATGGATTTGCGGCACGGTGGCAAGGAAGGTGACCCAGATCATGTTATTTTGAACGCTGGAGAGGGTGTAATCCACGTTGAACAGCCCGTTTTCGTTTTGTTCGGCAACGGCGTGCGGCGTCTTGGCGGCGGCGGGCATGGGCAGGGTGATTTCAGCGGGCAGTTTTACATCACCACCCAGGGTAATCCGATAAATGACCAGCACGCTGCGCTCGCGGTCGTACTCGGGCCAGACAAGGACTTCCACGTTCTGGAAGCGTATCTCTTGAGCCTGTGCTTGCACAGGGAAAGCAGATATTACCAGGAGCAAAAGGGTTAGCAAAAGATACAACCTGCGGCGCATGAAGCCTCCACGAATCAAAGGGGTTTGAGCCGATTATATCAGGTTGTTTTCCTGGGCGATGAAAATCTGCCGGGCAACGCTCTCTTCCAGTGCCAGTTCGGTTTGTTCTACCTGGACGATGACCATCGGGCGCTTGGAGAGCACGCGCACCAGCCGCCCGGGAAGGATGCCGTATGCCTGTAGACGATGGGTTTGTTCATCGGGCAGGTCGCCAATCCCGGCGATGAGTGCGCGCTTGCCGGGAAACACATCTGCCAGGGTGAGGAGATTGCCGTGGCGGTAGCGGTGGCGTCTATGCAGGGGTTGTTGGTGTAGATGAAGGGGCATGGGACTCCTTTTTCGTGATCAGTTTTTTGATGAAACGTGCCACGCTGGAGCGTTCCGGGTTGATCTGACTGGTGCCGCAGTTGGGACAGCACACTGTCTGACAGCCCTCATGCAGGGGGCAGGCGGCACAACCGGGGTGTTCTTCCGGTGAGAAGCGAAAACCGCAAATCGAACAGGTCATCCAGCGCTGATTATCCATTCCAGCCTACCAGCATGAGCAAACGATACAGTAATCCGCCCACCAGAATGGCAAAGGGGAAGATAAAAGCCAGAATCCCCAGCGTAACCTTTGCCCCGCGTTCCTTGAACAGCATGAAGATGCTGGCAATACAGGGGACGAAGAGGGTGATGGTGACGATGGAGACCACCGTCTGAACCGGGTTGAGCAAGCCCTGCGACTGCATCAGGAAGAGTTCGGTGGCGGCAAAGTCGCGGCGCATCAAGCCCAGCAGGAAAGAGGCTGCTGCCTGAGGGGGCAGTCCCAGCCAGCCGGTGACGATGGGCTCCAGTCCATGAATGATGCCGGGAAGCAGGTGGGCTTGATCCAACACAAACAGCAGGAGTGTGCCAAGCAGGAAGAGCGGCACGGCTTCTTTGATGTACCACTCCAGGCGCGCGGCGGTTTTAATCAGCACGTTGCTGAGTACCGGGAAGCGCAGGGGCGGCAGTTCAATGACCAGTGGGTTTCGTTCGCCGGGCATCACACGTGCGGCAAGCCAGCCCACTGCCAGCAAGACCAGCAGGATAATGCCCGACCAGATGAGTGCCGCGCTGAAGGACACATTGGCGAGCATGCCCATCACCACGCCCAACTGCGCCGAGCAGGGGATAGCAAGCGCCAGCAGGATGGTTGCCAGTACCCGCTCTCTGCGCGTGGGCAGAATGCGCGTGGTCATGGTTGCCATGGTGACACAGCCCAAACCGAGAATCATGGGCAGGACGGCTTGCCCATTCAGCCCAATGCGGCTGAAGAAGCGGTTGCTCAGCACTGCCATGCGCGGCAGGTAGCCGGAATCTTCCAGAATGCCAAAGGCGATGAAGAACGTGGTCACCACCGGCAGAAGCAGGGCAAAGGCGTAGGTTACCCCCATGGTCCACAGTCCGTATTGCCCGACCAGTAAATCGCTCAGGAACTGCCAGGGGATGAGGCGTTGGATGTGCTCCACCACCCACGGATTGATGATTTCCCCAAAGAGGTTTTCTTCCAGCAAACCTACCAGCGTACCTGCGCCAAAGACGCCCACAAACCAGTACATGGCGTACAGAATCAGCCCCAGGACCGGAATGCCCCACAGGGGATGGGTGGTGAGGTGGCTGATTTCCATGGCAAGGCTGAAGGTCTGTGGTTCGCTTACCTGCAAAACTCGCCCTGCCAGTTGCGAGACGAAGTCTTCGCGGGTTTGCAAAATCACACTGGCGGGCGAATCTGCCAGGGCTTCTTCCACCTGGCGGCGCATGCCTTTGAGGGTGTCAAGGACCTCCGGTGCGGCTTTTTCTTCCAGCCAGGCTTCCACGGCAGGGTCTTCGCTCAAAAAGAGCAAGCCCAGCGCCCGCGGCACAATATGAGCGGGGGGTAAGAGGGTTTCGGTTTGTTTGAGGAATTGCTCGATGGCGGGGGGATATTCCAGTTTCAGAGACGATACGGTAGCATGCTGGACGGCGTGGATCAGATCTTCCACGCCCTTACCCTGGGTAGCCACCGTACTGACCACGGGAATGCCCAGTGCATCGGCAAGATGCGCACATTCCAGGTTCAAGCCGCGCTGACGGGCTTCGTCCATCATATTGAGTGCCAGTACCTGCGGACGGCGCATTTCTGCCAGTTGTACAGCCAGATGCAGGGTGCGGCGCAGATTTTTGGCATCGCCCACCTGAATCACCGCCTGCAGGGGATCATTCAGCAGTACCCGCGCAGTCACGGCTTCGTCCTCGCTCTGGGCGGGAAAACTGACGATGCCGGGGGTATCCAGTACCATTATCCCGGGCACCTGACGCAGCGTGCCCCGGGTGATTTCTACCGTAGTGCCTGGGTAATTGGAGACAACCACATATTGTCCGGTCAACCGGTGGAAAAGCACCGATTTGCCCACATTGGGGTTACCCACCAGGGCAATCGTATTTCCAGAAGGGGTCATTGGTACAGCGTGGCTCGGTTGGCAGTGTTCCATAAAAACTACCTCTTAATTGCCTTTGGTTGTTGGTCAGCAGTAACGAGATGGGCTTCCATTCTGGCACAAGCCTGGCATAACCCGTAAAAAGTCAATTCCACGTCCTTCACCTGCGCGCCGGTGTGACGTTCAAATTGCTTGACAATCTCTTCCATGCGCGGGTCGGCAAACTCCAGAATGCGGTTGCACGAACGGCAACGAAAATGAAAGGGGGTGGGGTGGCGGGAAGGGGCTGTCAGCACTGCAGGTTCAAAGCGTTCCCGTCGGCGTTCCTCTTCGAACCAGCGTGGGGCGATGAAGCCGTTCTCTTCCAGCCAGTTGAGCGTACGGTACACCGTGGAGAGATTAATGCCCGGCGATTGCCGCGACACGTGCCGGTAAATCTCTTCGGCGGTGGGATGCCCGCCCAGTTCTTCTAAGGCTTGCAGAATCAGACGGCGCTGGCTGGTCATTCTGCCGCCTTCATCCCGCAAACGCAGGGTTACCTGTTGATAAAGCGATTCCATCTCACGTATCCTTTATTGCAATTAATTTGCAATAAGTTATTGCAAAAGATTTGCATCAAATTCATGGATATTTTACGCTCATTTTCAGGTTTGGAAAGTGTTTCCTGTCATGGCAAGAAGGTATAATTGTCATGTAACCGGAGGAACAATGAAAATTTTGCGCACACTCATATTGATTACGGTTTTGGGTTTATCGGTGTTTGGTTATGCTCATCCCGCCCTGGCACAGGTGCCTGCTCCTGACGGCGGGCAGGTGCCGCGTTTTGAGCCCGGCGATTGTCCCGTTCCCATCCCGCAGGGAATGGTGGAGGGAACGGATATCACCTGCGGCTGGCTGGTTGTGCCGGAGCGTTACGAAGAGCCTGAAGGAAATACCCTCCGCCTGGCAGTGGTCATTTTCCATCCTGCCGGGACGCCTGAACCCGACCCGATTGTGTTTGCCCAGGGCGGTCCGGGCGGTTCGACCATTGATTATTACACCCAGGTATTACCGAAAAGCCCTTTGCGCGAGCATTTCACCCTGATTCTTTTCGACCAGCGCGGTACGCTGTACTCTCAGCCGTTCCTTTTCTGTGAGGAAATTTATCAGGAAGGCATTGACCTTTTGCCTGTGGATGTGACCGCCGAGGAATCCGAAAAGCGCTATTACGAAGCCGCTATGGCATGCCGCGAGCGTTTGACCCGCGAGGGGGTAAACCTCTCGGCGTTCAACAGTGTAGAAAACGCTCACGATGTCAACGCCCTGCGCGAAGCCCTGGGGTACGAAAAAATCCATTTCTACGGGGTGTCTTATGGTACCCTGCTCGCCCAGCACCTGATGCGCGAGCATCCTGAAGCCCTGCGCAGTGTCATCCTGGATGCGGTGGTGCCGGTGCAGGGAAACTTCAACCTGGAAGCGCCGTTTGCGCAAAATCGCGCCTTTAATGAATTCTTCAGCGCCTGCGCGAACGATGCGGAGTGCAGTCAGGGGTATCCCAATCTGGAAAAACGCTTCTTCGATCTGGTGGAGCGTCTGGAAAAACAGCCGGTGACCATTACCCTTAAGGACGACCAGTCCATGCAGTCCTATCCCGCTTTGCTGGACGGCGATAGCCTGGTTTCTCTGCTCTTCCAGACCCTCTACGCCACCGAGTTATTGCCCATTCTCCCGGCGATGATTGCGGAAACCGAGCAGGGGCATTACGGGCTGGTGGAGCGCATCTTCTCCATCATCGTCTTTGACCGCACGATGGCGTATGGCATGTATCACTCGGTGGTGTGCGCCGAAGATGGTCAGGCAGATTTGAGCCGTTACGATTACAGTGCCGTCCGCCCGGAACTGCGCAAGGATGTGGACGTCTCCAACCGCGCTTTCCTGAAATTGTGCCAGGATTGGGGGGTGACCGCACTGGACAGGGAAGCAGAACTGCCCGTGACCAGCGATGTGCCCACGCTGATTTTCAACGGACGCTTCGATCCTATCACTCCGCCGCAGTACGGCGAGACCGTTTCCCGAACCCTGCGCCGTGTTTATCAGTTCACCTTCCCGAATACGGGGCATGGGGCGTTTTCTTCGAACGATTGCGCCGACCAGATCATGATGGAATTTTTAAAAGATCCCAATCAAGCGCCGGATGCTTCCTGCCTTGCCGATCAGCGCATGGATTTTGTCACTCCGCGCGAGTACATTTCCCTGCCGGTGATGGGACAGGTGTTGAATCTGGATGACCGTCTGACGCTTCCGGCGGGGGTGCTGGGGGTGGCGGGGGTATTCCTGCTTACCTTGTGGGTGGTCTATCCGCTGGGGTGGCTGGTGCGCCGTTTGCGCGATGTCCCGTTTGGCATGGCGCCGCTCAGCCACTACCTGGCAACTGCGGCAGGGCTGATGAGCGGCGCACTGCTCTGGCTTTTCCTGGCAGGTTGGGTAACCGCTTTCGGTGTGCTGGTGGCAAACAATAACATGCTTGTTCTGCTGGGCATGCCCATCACCGCGCGTCCCATTTTCATTGTACCCTTGCTCATGCTGGCGGTGACGGTGGCACTGCTGGCGTTCATCCCTGCGGGGTGGCGGCGCTGGCGCTGGTGGAATAAGGGGTACTTCGTCCTGCTAGCGCTCTCCGCGCTGGCGGCGCTGGGCGTGCTGGGCTGGTGGGGCGTGCTGTTTTCTGGCTTAGCAGGTTAACTCCAAAAGCCAATCGGGGTGAGAAAGATTGCTATCTCACCCCGGTTGCTTTTCTTTGCGTTCAGGGAATAATTACCCCATTAACTTCTCCGTGCAGGTTAGGCAGACGGTAACTTTCACAATTATCCGGGGAAATTAGGAAAACCTCGCCTTCTGGATTCTGCTGTGTAATTAGGCTGACCGCCAGCAGGTGGCTTTCTTCATCCCAGACAAGTCCGTTGATAGCCAATGCAGGATTTTCCAGGATTAATCGTGCTGGATTGCCGTCCATCCCTTTGATGTAAAGGCCACTGTTGTCGCTGGCGCGGTAGGCAATCCAATTTCCATCCCATGAAATAGTAGCAAAAGGCGCTTTTCGCGAAGAGTTTTCCAGTACGAATACATCCCGACTTTCACCATTTTCAATCTGAATGGCGCGGAGTAGGAAACCATCGGGACTTGAACCAGGAATGGCATAATAAAGGATGCCACCGTCGGGAGACCACCCGGCAATATCTTCGTATCCCAGCGTAGTAAGTTGTTTTCTCTCCTGTGTTTCCAAATTGATTAGAAAGATGCCGTTTTGATCTCCCGCATTGACCACTGCCAGAAAATGACTATCAGGAGACCATCTTAGGTCACGACCATATGAGCCTGGGATAAGTAACTTTTCACCATTCACAAGGTTTTGAACGATAATTCCTGCTTCTGTGGTGTACGCTACGAAAGTTCCTTCTTTGTTGAGCGTTGCATTCGCGGCATTTATTTCCAATATTTTGGGTTCTTCTCCATTCAAACTTATCATAACGATTTGCATTTGAGGATTCAACTGGGTCAGGATGGTTTTTCCATTCAGTCCTTTAGGCAGGTCAGGAATAGTTTGCAGGGTATTTGCGCTGAAGCATATCGTGGACTGACTTGTATTGATAAATTCACGGAGGTTCTCAGGGTTCCAGGAGGTTTCCCATGTTTCGGGAGGGCTGGATTCAATGGGATTGGAAAATACTATAGTTAGAGAACCTTTGGGTAATTCTGGAAACTCCAGGGTCATGTAGGGCCCACTACCACTAACACCGATGGAAGTATACCCCTCGATAGAGAGGTCTACGGAGGCAAATGCATTTCCCAGATCCAGTTGGAAGGTGTAACCTTTGGCTCCAGCGGTCATGGAAACCAGTCGGATGGTTTTTCCAGCCAATTCAATCTCCCGATTCAACTCCCAAATTTGCCCTGGGCGGGGAGTATTGCCTACATTCACCAATGTACGGGCTTCAGCCTTGCCTTGGATGGGTGTTAACACGTTACCGGTGAGCTGAATGGTGATTGGAAATTGCACTCCTGCACCTTTGAATTGAAGTGCCCAGGTAATACCTCCCTGCGTCAACGAATCGTCTTCTAATGGTTGTACATCCACAGGATAGATATAATTCACTTTCTTCCCATTAGCATCTTGGATAACCGGCACACCAGTAATATTCAACCAGCTCCTTTCTAGGAGGTGATTAGGGCGGACGTAGCCAAGTAAAATGTAACCATCTTCGGTTTCAATCACCTTCTCCACCAAAACAGAGGCAACTGGGGCTTCGGGTGTCGTTAAGGATTCTTCAAGTTGTTGACTCGTTTTGGTTGGGGTGGATTGAGATTGCTCAGTCACCTCAACTACTGGCAAGATTTTGAAATCAGGCGGTGCTGGTACAAAACGTAGGGGAATTTCCCATTCTTCAGGTACTGTGCCGGGCAGAGTGTTAAAAATACATGGAAGGACAAAAGTAACTTCGTTAATCTCAGGAGGCAGAGGGGCAGAAATGTTCACCTGTGAGCCATCCGGTAGCTTTAAAAATGGTGGCGTCATACAACCTGAAACCGCCTCATTGTTAGGGTAAGCAGATAAGGGAACTCCGGAGTTGCCAAAAATAATTCTCGTCTCCGTCTCGGTCACAATTGCCTGACTGATTGTCACGGTTATGCCTTCTCGGGTTACACTCACTGGTTCAGCAAGGATACGAATCTTGCTATCCTGCTGTACAATGCCGATTCCGGGAATGTATCCAAGCAATTGGTGCATTGCTGCGTAAACCCGCTGAGGTCCAGCAATCAAAGTGCCCAAAGATAGCGTGATCAATATCACAACCGTTACTTCCCAAACTGTGTGCCAAACCGCAAAACGACGGATCTTCTGATCTTTTCTACCCGCCTTGCTCATCAGGTTTTGATACAATTGTTGTCGAAATTCCGGGCGGATTGGAGGAACTCCAAAAGCCTCTCGAATGTTTTTCTCAAATTCCTCAGAAAATTGCCACTCATTCATGAGAATCCTCCATCTGACGTTGTAAACGTGCCAGCAATCGGTAAAGGGATTTCTTAACTGCCTGCTCGTTGCGTCGAAGGAAATGTGCCATTTCTTCATAACTCATTTCTGCCAGAAAACGCAGTCTTAATAACTCGCGTTCTTCTTCAGTCAATGACCGAATCAGTGTTCTCAGCATGATGGATTGTTCTGATTGCATGACTGCATGGATAGGATCGGGAATCTCCCTTTTTTCGTCTAAAGGGATGGTCTTTTTTTTCCGACGAAAATGATCCATTGCTTTGTTATGGGCAATCGTAAACAACCAAGCGGAGAAATGCCCATCCTGACGATAGTGGTTAATGGATTCCAGTGCAGTTAAGAACGTCTGGCTGGTGAGATCTTCTGCTTCCTGGATATTTCCAGTTTGGCTGTAAAGATATCTGAAGACCCTTTCCACATACAGCTTGTAAAGTTCTCCAAACTTTTCTGGATCTTCTCTTATTGCCTGAATCAAAAAACGTTCATCGTATTTGGTTCTATTCCGGGATAGTCCCATTTTACTCACCCATTCTGTCATGTGTTCCCTTTTTAGGATTCACCGGCAAACCCATATTAAATTAAGCGCTCTATATATAAAGACGGGAAATTGAACAAAAAGGGACAAATCTCAGGGAATATAAGGGAATGCGTTTAAAGGTCTTAAAACCCAAGCATAAATTTATAGTTGGTAAGGCTTCGGGAAAAATGTTTCCAACCCATCTTTCAGGGTTTTTCAAAAATCACTGCAACTTCATCGGCATAGACGGTCTGCCAGCCGGCTTGTTTCAGCGCGCGCGCCAGGGGGGCATCCGGGGCAATCAGCACCCATTGGATGTGCCATTTCTCCAGTGCGCTTTGCCAGCCTTCTTCCGCGTTGATTATCGTCAGCCATTCCTTCAGAAGGCTGTCGCCGTATAAATCCGTGCGCCCGTCCACAAACACGGGGTGCTCCGGCAAACGCCAGAGCAGGTATCCGCCCCAGGCATATTCGTTGAACAGGTTGCCCTGGGGCGGGTGCGTTTGAATCCAGGCGACTGCATCTGCCGGGTAGTGCTGGCGGATGAGGCTTTCCACCAGCGCCGGGTGGCTGACCAGCCCGGCTTTCAGGAAAGCCGCAAATCCCAGAACCGCCACGCTGACAAGATTAATGATTTTGCGAAACTTTGCCCGCATCGGACGCGACTCTCCGGAGAAACGTTTCAGCGCAGGGGAAAGCGGCGTAAAGACGTTTTGCAGGGCTTCCCAACCGGTAGAGGCGAGCAGGGGCGCCGCAGTCAAGGCAAAGGGGGCAAAGTTGCGCCGCGCCATCAGCGCCAGGGCGGTAAAGAGAAGCACGGGGAGCATTTCTTCAGCCGTCCGCCTTTGTCTGGAAATGCCCAGTGCCAGCAAAATACCCGCCAGCATCCACAGGAAAGGCTGTTGCGTCAGGTCGTGAAAGTCCGGCGATGCCCACTCGGGAATGGCTTGTTGCAGAACCTGCACCCCTACCGTCTGAAAGGGAATTTTCCACATGGCAATCCCGTTGGGGTTAAGCGCCACTGCCAGAAAAGCTAGCCCGCCTGCCCCTGCCAGCCGGGCAATGCTCTGCCACGAGCATGCCCGTTCCGGGAAGAGCCAGCGATCCACTGCCTGACCGGCAATCACTGCGCCGAGAAGCAGAAAGCCCAGCGCGTACCCCCCATGCAGGTTCGACCATACGGCAAAGAGCGGCGGCAGGACGAAGAAAGGAGAAAGCCTTCCGGCACGCAGAGCAGGCAGAAGGGCAAACAGGACGGCGAACAGCGCCAGCGAAAACAACTGCGGACGCGCCGTCCACAGCGGCGCGCACACCAGCCCGGCGAGGATGACCACAAACGCCCGCCACAGCGGCGGCGCGCTCATCTGCCGGTATACCAGCATCAGGCTGAGCACAGCCATCCCTGCTACCAGTACGGTGAGCGCGCTATAACCGCCCAGACGGTACAGCCCGGCAAGAATCACCTGCCCCAGCCAGGAATGGTTAATCCATGGAGTGCCGTAGCGGGTCAAAGAAAAAATGTCCGTGAGGACGGGCTTGCCGCTTTGCAGGGTTTCTTCGCCGGCGCGCAAATGCCACCACAGGTCGCTGTCCAGCGGGGTGCGCGCCGCCATTAAAAAAATCAGCACGCCCACCACCACGGCAACCCATCGCGCCGCACTGCGCTCATCGTTGAGGGGAAGGGTGGCGGGCATGCTTGGTTTTTACGGGTTATTCCTTCAGGCGCACGTACACGTTGAACGTGCCATCGCCGCGCTTGCCGACTTTCGTCTCAAACAGGTCGGGCAGGGCTTTGATGAGCATGGACAACTGCTTGAAGCCGTAGGTGCGCGGGTCAAAACTGGGGTCTAACTGGCGCAGGTGCGTGCCCATCAACCCCAGAAATGCCCAGCCATCATCGCCTACTGCCAGGTCGTACGCCTGGCGGAGCAAATCCAGCGGCAGGTTTGCCAGGGCATCGCTCTCGACGGCAGGGGCTTTCTCTTCCTGCTTTTCGGTCTTGCCGTTCTTCTCGGTCTTCCTGCGGGAAGCGCTGGCGCTCTGCGGGCGCGGTTTGGGGGCGGGCAGGTTCTTCTTTTGCAGGTTCTCGGTGAAGACGAACACATCGCAGGCGTTGACGAATGCCCGCGGGGTGGTGGACTTGCCGATGCCCATTACAAAGATGCCTTTCTCGCGGATGCGCGTTGCCAGGCGGGTGTAGTCCGAATCGCTGGAGACCAGGCAGAAGCCCTCGACGCGGTCTTCGTAGAGGATGTCCATGGCGTCAATAATCATGGCGCTGTCGGTGGCGTTCTTGCCAATGGTGTAGCGGAACTGCTGAATGGGCTGGATGGCGTAGGTTTGCAGAACTTCCTTCCAGCCGTTCATGTTGGCAGTCGTCCAGTCGCCGTAGATGCGGCGGATGATCACTGTGCCGTATTTGCTGGTCTCCGCCAGCATGTCGCCAATCAGCGAAGGCTGGGCGTTATCCCCATCAATCAACATGGCTATTCGTCGGGAACGAATCGCCGATTGCTCAGAGTCCATGTACTCTATACGTCTCCGTTCTGTAAAAATTATGTTTCATCTCGCATGCGGAACTGGATGAACATCCCCAGCATGCCTAGCAACAACCAGCCCACTATCATCCAAACGCCCTGAGAGGGGTTGCCCTGTAGGGCTTGGGTGATGGTGCCGGTAAACCCGCTGACCACTGCTGCCGAGCCCAGAAAGGCGGTCGAGGCGGTGATCATGAACTTTTGGAAGCTCAACGCCGCCGCGCCGATGATTAACCCCAGTGCCACCATGAGGAACACCTGAACGGCGGTCTCGATGCGGGGAGGAAAGGTCATTCCCGCCAACTGTCTCAACGCACGCACCGAAATCTCTCCGCCGGAGATTTGCAGATACGCCCCAAACACCATTCCCGAAAGCGCACCCATGGCTGCGCCAGAGGCAAAGATGGTCACGTAATACAGGGGAGATGCCAGCACCGCCCCCAGCACGCCGCCCACCACAAAACTACCGATATCCAGCCAGAGACGCTGGGCTTCGGGAACTTTAATCACTAGCGGGGCAAGATACATGGCGGCGGCTCCGCCCAAAATGAAGCCCCAAAGAGGAAGCATCGAGCGGAACATGCTGTACCCCGAAAAGCACACAATAATCCCCACCACAATTGAAATCATGCCTATCGGCGTAATCATGGGGTGTCCCTCCTCTGGCAAATGTCACCTTATTCCGCTCTTATTTTAAAGGGGAAAGAAGGAATAAGCAACCGCCAATCATTGAAGTTCTGTTCCAGAACTTGATCGCTGAGTCATCTGAAAAAAACTGTGCCATTTTTCACAAAAGTTGTATAATTGAATAAAATTCACCTGAAAAGAGGGAATTATGAAAGCCTTTGTGGATCGCGATTTGTGCATGGGTTGTGGGGTATGTGAGACGATTGCCCCGAGCGTCTTCAAGCTGGAAGATGACGGCATTGCCGTCGTGCTGGTGGATGTGGTGCCCCCCGAAGAGGAAGCCAACGTCCGCGAAGCCATGGATTCCTGCCCTGAACAAGCTATCTCCATCGAAGAATAGGCAGCATCTCCTTTCTGCAAAGACCGCCCTTCGCCAGGGCGGTCTTTCGGTTTGATTGGACTATAATCAAATTACCCCCTCTCTGGAGTGAAACATGCAGTTGCCCACCCATTTTGTTGCCGGAGCCTTAATTGACAAAGTCGTTTCCCGTATGCGCCTGCCAGGGTGGGCGCGGGTGCTGACCGCTGGCGGGCTGGCGTATCTCTTCCACGGCGTGCTGGATAAACTGGCAAAAGCCACCTATCACCCGCCTGAGCCGCTGGATGACCCCTTCTGGAAGGGCTATCATCAGCGGGTACTGCCGGTATTTACCTGGGCAACCGTGCTGGCGTTTGCCCCGCGCCATTTCTTTGCCATGCTGTGCGCCGCCCTGCCCGACCTGGACTGGGTGGTGCGGGGGATTTCCCGCCGCACCGGCAGGACGATTCCCGGCTGGGAAAAGCCGGTTCTCAATGAAGGACTGCATGATTTGCTCAACCATGTGCCGGTAGTGAAGAAACTTAACCACCTGCCAGATTGGCGCTATGAGCGCAAGGCTGTGCTGGTGGAAGCCGGATTGGTGGTGATGATGCTTTCTCTTCTTTTATGGCTGATGCGCCGAAAGGATTAAATCATGGGACGAGTTCTCTATTCGGTGACGTTTTTACGGCACGGACGTTCCTGCGCCGACGATGAGGGAGTGTACGAAGGACGCTATGATTCCCCGCTGACCGCCGTCGGCGAAGCCCAAGCCTACCGCCGCGCCCGCGAGTGGAAAGAATGCGGAGTTACCTTCGACCGGGTCATTGCCAGCACGCTTCAGCGCGCGCGCCGCACCGCCGAGATTGTCTGCGAGGTGCTGAACCTGCCCCTGGAGACTTCCGAGGCGTGGATGGAAATCAACAGCGGCAAACTGGCTGGCATGAATCCGCAGGAAGCCGAGCGCATCTACCCCCGTCCAGCGTTCCGCAATCCCTACGAGACCATTACCCCCACCGGAGAGAGCGAGTGGCAGGTCTTCATCCGCGTGGCGCAGGCGCTCGAAGAGGTGATTCGTCAGCGTGTGCCGCGCACGCTGGTGGTAGCCCACGGCGGTTCACTGTCCATGACCCTGCGAGTCATTTGCGGGGTGACCCCATGGGGAAACAGCCAGGGGGTAGCATTTCACCTTGGCGATTTGGGCTTTGCGCGCACGGCTTACGATCCGCAGACCAATGTCTGGCATTTTTTGGAACTGCATCCCGGCTTGCAAGAGATTGAGCAGTAAAAATTACCCCGCCTCGAAGGCGGGGTGATGTGACATTGGGGTGATTTCATTCCATCGGCTGAGGGTGGTAGCCCTTTTTCTGGACTGCCTCCAATAAATCTTCCAGTGTCAATTTGGATTCGTCGTATTCCACTTCCATTTCCTGTTTGTGGTAACTGGCTTTTACCTGTTTGACGCCCGGCAGTTCGTCTTCCAGGCTTTCCAGGCGCATCACACATGCGGAGCAATGCATATCCGGAACAGAAAAACGCTGTTTTGCCATACGGTTTTCCTCTAATTGAAGGTAATCGTGCCGGTAAACATCCCCATAGAGCAGGTAAAGTGCAGGGTGGTGCCGGCTTTCTGCGGGGGAATCTCAACAATTTCTGTGCCGGTGGCGGGTAAGAGGCGCTGGACTTTCAGCGCCGGGATGAGGAATGCCCGAGAGCAAGAGAAGGTATTTTCGGTGACCAGTTGCAGGGTGACCGGTTCTCCGGCGCGGGCGGTCAGTTCGGCAGGGAAGTAGCCGTCATCGCGCACCTGCAGGGTCAGGGTGTTGCTGGCATCGGCAACCTGATTGGGCGCGTCGGGCTGGAAGGATTTCAGCGCATTGCGGCTGAGATTTTCGGCGGAGAGCGGCGAGCCAATCAGATTCAACCCCGAGTTGACCGTCACCACTGCCAGGATGATGAGCAGGACAGCCGCCACACGGTTGAAGTGCTTTTCCAGGCGCGATCCCAGCGAGGTTGCCAGGTATGCCAGTCCAAAGAAGACCGGGCTGGTACCAAGGGTGAAAGCAAATAGGATTGCCGCACCCTGAGCGGCAGAACCCGTTCCTACCGCCAGAGCCATCATGGTTTGCGTCACCCCGCAGGGGATGAACACCGTAAGCGCGCCCAGCATCAACGGGGTGAACCAGTGGTGATCCTCGCGGGAAGTGCGCCTGAGCCAGCGGCGCACGGCTTGTGGTGGTTCGAAGGAAAAATAGCGGAAGATGGGATGCACGTTGAGCATGCGCAGGGCGTTGCCCAGCATGAAGAATCCCACGCCAAACAGCAACACAGCGCGCATGGCAGGGGTTAACTCAAACAGCGAACCCAGCACGCCCAACAGTGCCCCCATCAGGGTATAGGCAACCAGTTTCGCCAACAGGAACGCCAGAATGGGGAGTGCCAGCGCAGGGCGGGGAGAGAAAGAAACGGTGTGCGCTTTTTTCTTTTGCATTGCCCTTTGGGCAACATCCTGTTCAATTTGCCCGGCAAGGGATGAGGCAAGCAAGCCCCCCTGTACCGCCATACAACTCAATCCGCCGGTGGTTAAACCGGTAATGAAAGCTACCCAGAGAGTTTCCATAGATCTCCCATTGTAAAATGATAAAAATGGTCATGTTACAGAATTATAGCATCTCCGCTCAACGAGGGAAGGGGAAATCTCACTGGTTTTTTGGGACAATTGTCCGGAAAATGGACTGTTCTGAAGGATTTATCGTTCTACAGCGTTCCCGGAAGCATCCATGCAATGCGAAATCCAATCAGTGGGAAAGGAGAAGGCGGCAATGTCCGCGCAATAGGGAATACCCTGCCCGACATGCACAATCACCCATGTGCCATCGGTTTGCTTGCCGGCAAACCAGCCGGCGCCCTGTTCCTCTCCGGCGCGCTTGACGCCGCCCCGCGCCAGGTTGTTCTGAATTTGCCCTATCGAGAAGATCAGTTCGTTTTCCTGCCAGCCCAGGTACGCCAGCAGGGCAAGGCGCAGGGCTTCCTCATCGCTCAGTGTGGGCGTCATTGCTGGAGACGGTTGAGTGGGGGCTTGGGTGGGCAGGGCTTGCGCAAACTGCGTTTGCTGGGCGCTGACGGTTGCCGGGATGTCCTGGGTGGGTTGCATCTTTGCCAGTTGGGTGGCAACCCCGGCGGCGATGGTGGCATCCAGATTGGGGGTAGGGGTGGCAGTGGAAGCCGGCTGGCAGGCGCTCAACGCGCCTGCGGTGAACACCAGAATCAGCCAGACGGAGAAAATTTTCATCTTATTCTCTTATAACATTTGTTTAGATTGTTTATATTTATTATAAATAAAAACAAATCCTGGGGATGGGCTGAAACTGATGGATTGAAACTGATGTTTCCAATTTAAATGGCGTTGAGTTATCCTTCTTTTTTTCCAAAATTCTTGGCAATCTCCAGCCATTCCTGTAAAGCCGGGTCGTTCACCGCCTGACGGGCGGAGCGGAAAAACGAGGATGGATCTTTCAGCACACCCTCGCGCACGTATGTCACTGCCTGAAGCGCCATCTCCAGGCGGTCTGCCTGGTGCACCAGACGTGCTTCGGGGGTGGTGCCTGCCTCAAATTCTTCCCACAGCGCGCGGATGTCCTCTGCGCCGGGCAGGTTTTCCAGCACCCGCTCCAGCGATTGGCGTTCGCGGGCGTGTTTTTCTTCGGCGGGAATGGCATCCGAGGGGATGATGTCGCCGGTGTAAATTTCCCCCAGTTCGTGAATCAGTGCCATGCGCAGGGCGCGCTCCGGGTTGACCTGCGGCGCAGACCCGGCTTCGATCAACAGCCAGCATAACATGGTCACCCCAAAGATGTGGTCGGCAACGGTTTCACAGCGTTCGCGCGGCACACCTGCCTTCAGCCAGCCCTGACGGTACAGGTGCTTAAGGTGCTGTACCTGATAAAAGGCACGGAGCGCCGGAAACTCTTCCAGGCGCTCCAGAAAGGCTTCATCCAGCGAGGTTTTCCATTCCATTGAATGTTTCCCTTCAGGCGTTCTCAATGACGTATCGCATAATCAGCCGGTGCGGGGTGGGACGGGCAACGTCCACAAAGCCCGCCTCGCGGAACGCTGCTTCCAGTCCCAGATAAACGAACGGGTCAGGGCGTCCTTCGCCGGTGGATGGGCTGGGATAGCCTTCTACGACTTTGCCCCCGCGCCGCCGCACTTCCTCAATCACCGCTTTCAGCAGGGCTTTGCTCACCCCGCGCCGCCGGTGTCCCTTTGCCACGTAGAAGCACACCACCGACCAGACGGGCAGGTTATCTACGGGCTTCAGGGTGCGCGAGGCTTGCAGACGCGGATACCCTTCGCGCGGTCCGAAGGCGCACCAGCCTACCGGCTCATCGCCCAGATAGGCGAGCATGCCCGGCGTCTCTCCCGCTTCAACGCGGGACTTCATTGCCAAACGGTTGGCTTCGCCCTGTCCCCGGGTGAAAGCCGAGCCCCGCAGGAACCAGAACATACACCAGCACCCGCCGTAAGCACCATGCGCGCCGAAGAGGCGCTCGAAATCTGCCCAGCGTTCGGGGGTGAGCAGGTGAAAGGTGTACGCCGATTCCTGCGGGGTATTCACCGGGTTACTCCCAGCGCGGCGAGCATTCGGGATTGTAGGACTCGGAGATGGTCCAGTAATCCTCGTTCCAGGTGTCCATCTCTGCCATGTCCTCGGCGCTCAGTTCAAAATCGAAGATGCTGGCGTTTTCCAGAATGCGCTCTTTGCGCACCGATTTGGGGATGACCACCAGATCGTGCTGAAGCGCCCAGCGCAGGGCAATCTGCGCCGGGGTTTTGCCGTACTTCTGCGCCATGGCTGTCAGCCGCGGGTCTTCCAGTTTTTGCGCCCGCGCCAGCGGACTGTAGGCTTCCACAACAATCCCATGCTGGACGCAGTACTCCAGCAGGGCTTTGCGGTAGAGGAAGGGGCTGAACTCGATTTGATTGGCGGCAGGCACCAGTTCGGTGTTGGACAGCAGTTCTTCCAGATGGCGGATGGTGTAGTTGCTCACCCCCACCGCGCGGGCTTTGCCCTGTTTATAGATTTCCACCATGGCTTTCCAGGTCTCGTGGCGCAAGCCTTTGACGGGCCAGTGGATGAGGTAGAGATCCACGTAGTCAGTCTTCAGGTGCCGCAGAGAGGCTTCCAGCGCGCGCAAGGTGCTTTCGTAGCCCTGATCATCGTTCCATACCTTGGTCACCAGGAAAATTTCCTCGCGGGGAATGCCGCTGTCGGCAATGGCGCGCCCGACATCTTCTTCATTCCCGTACAGGGCGGCAGTATCAATGTGGCGGTAACCCATCTCCAGCGCCCAGCGTACGGCGTTGTAGGTCTCTTCACCTGCTTTGGATTGGAACGTACCCAGCCCGAAGCGGGGAATCTCGACACCGTTGTTCATTCTGATGGTAGATTGCAGAGTCAATGTGTCCATGCTGAACCTCTCCTATTCTTTGCGGTATTTCTTTAAATCCACTGAAGCAATGTAGGGCAGGTTACGCCCTTTTTCGTCAATATCCAGCCCATAGCCGACCACGAACTCATCGGGGATGGTGAATCCGCAGTAATCAATGGGGATGGGGTATTTGTGGCGTTCGGGTTTGTCGAGCAGTGCGCAAATTTTGAGACTGCGCGGGTTGCGGTCCAGCAGAAGTTTGCGCACCATCCAAAGCGTATAACCCGAATCGACAATGTCGTCCACCAGAATCACATCCCACCCGGCAATGCTGGCTTTGTGGTCGTGATCAATGCGCACGAATCCGGTGGATTCGGTGCCGGAGTAGGACGAAACCGCCATGAAATCCATGGTCAGTGGTCGGCGGATGTGGCGCATCAAGTCGGTGATGAACATGACACTGCCGCGCAGTAGCCCCAACAGCATCAGTTTTTCCGAGTCCTGATAATCCCGCGTAATCTGGTCGCCCAGTTCAGCCACGCGCTGTTCGATTTGTTCAGGCGTAATTAATACCCGATCGAGAAAGTCATAACGAAAATGAAAGGGAAGTCCCATGTCTTCACTCACCCCGGAGAAAAATTTCTGGAAACGTTCTCATTTTTATCACAAATTTCGAGAAAGTGGGTAAGAAAACAGAATGCTTCCCGTTATGTTTGAAGGATTTTTCTTAAACGCAGGGCTTACGGACACTCTTGAATTTCTTTTCCGTCCGTGATACTCTGAGGATGGCGCTTAAGGGCAGGCACTTGCCCTGCATTACCATACTTCATGGAAAGGAACATTTCCCTCGCGACAGGGTAAGCGTTCTTTCAGGTTTTCTCGGCGGATATTCACCAATTATCTCAGGAAAGTTCCCATTGCGCATAAAAATGCTGGCAGGCTTGTGCCTTCGCCTCCATGAAGGATAGGGTAGGTCCTTGAGTCATGGAGGGTGGGGTTTCCATCCTTTTTACATGATCTCAGGGTATCTTCAGGATTCTCAAAGAGATTTCTCTTTGAGGGGGAGGATCATGGTGGGACAGCACAACCCGAATGTGGGGGGAGAACCTTTAAAACCTCTGCGCATTTACCTTCTGGGCCCTCCACGAGTGGAAATCTTGGAGGGTTTTGCAGTCATTCCTCGCCGTCAGGCGCGGGCTTTGCTGTACCGTTTGGCGGCAGGTGTCGAGCCCATTCCCCGAGAAAGGCTTTGTTTTTTATTCTGGCCCGATGAGGCGGAAGCAACAGCGCGCCGTTACCTCAGCCATTTACTAACCCATTTACAGCGGGCTTTAATCATGCCTGACTGTTTTGTGTTTAATGGTGATCAAATCGGCTTAAATTTTCAGCAGGTTTGGTCTGATGTGGTGGAGTTTGAAGACCTTTGTGCTTATCTGAGGGAGCCAGATACACAGTATGCCCTCCAAAGTTATGGAACAACAGGTTTTTTGCGCGATCCTGCCGCTCTCAGGCTGAGGATTAGTCTTTATCATGGATCGTTCCTGGAGGGCTTTTCGCTTCCCGGGGCGGCAGAGTTTGAAGAGTGGTCCACGCAAAAGAGATATGCTCTGGAGCGCCTTTATCTCTCTGCTGTAGAAATGCTCATGGAAGATTTTGCAGAAAAGGGTGAACTTGAGTTAGCCATCCAGTATGCCCAGCGTTATCTGGACACCGATCCGCTTGTTGAAGACGTACATCGGCGCTTAATCGAACTGTATGCTATTTCCGGTAATCGTAATGCGGCTTTACGCCAGTTTGAAATATGCGCTCGTATACTGGAACAAGAATTAGGGGTCAGTCCACTCCCCGAAACGCGTTTGATTTATCAGGATGTTTTGGAAAGGCGCATTTTTCTCAAACGGGTGATTAAGCCCAAGTGGGAACCCATCTCAGGGGCGAACGTCCCGCTCATTGGGCGAGCCCAGGCAATGACCTGGTTGGAAGAAGCAGTGCAGGATGCCTTGGCAGGAAACGAAAAGGTGATTCTGATTTCTGGAGAAGCAGGTATGGGCAAATCGCGGTTACTTCAAGAATTCATTGCCCGTTTGAGTTCAAATATCGCTGTAATTGCTGGCGGTGCTCATGTAGAAGCGTGTACTCTGCCGTATTATCCCATTATTCAAGCCTTGCGGAGCCTTTGCCACCCAGCAGAAGAAGGCGCTCCGGCTCCACTGCTCCGCTGGCTTCCTCCTACTTTGGATCACATCTGGTTGGTAGAGGCGTCCCGCGTTCTCCCAGAATTGCGTACTCTTTATCCCAACTTGCCGTTGCCTTTGCCTGCGGCTTCCGAAGAAGCCCGCAGCCGGTTGTTTGATGCGTTGGTACAGATAGTGATTGGATTATCCACTTCTCCTCTTTTTCTTCGTTCATTTTCATCGTTATTGTTGTGTCTGGAAGACCTTCACTGGGCAGATAGCGCAACTCTCGAATGGCTGGTTCATTTTGGGCGGCAAATTCGTGGAAGTCATCTGGTGGTTCTGGGAACTTATCGCAGTGAGGAGGTTGATGCCTTGGTTGACCTGCGTCAGGGGCTGAAAAGTGCTCAGGTACTTACTGAACTACAGCTGCAGGGGTTGGATACCTCTTCTATTCTTCTCCTTCTCTCTTTTTTTAGAGGAGGAACCCTCGATAGACAGGAGGAATTTGCAGAGCAACTTTATGCCTCTACGGGAGGAAATCCATTTTTCTTACTGGAAGTACTGAAAAGTATGCTGGAGAAGGAAGAGACGATGGAAGTTTGTACGGGGGAGAAGTACATTCCTCTTCCAGACACGGTGAGGGAGGTTATACAAGCACGTATTCGACGTTTGACGCCAGTGGGACGGCAGGTGTTGGAGGCAGGCGCGGTGATTGGCCCGGTATTTTCTTTTGATTTCCTCCGAGGGGTTGCCGGACGCCGGGAGATGGAAGTAGTCAATGGGTTGGATGAATTGGTGGCGCGGCAGTTATTGATGGAGAGTGGGGTGGAGTATCGCTTTCCTCACGAATTGGTGGCACGGGTGGTGGAAGAAAATCTCAGTCCGGTGCGGCGTCAGATTCTTCATCGAAGGGCAGGGTGGACACTGGCGCGGCTGAACCCGGCGGCGGTGACGGCGCTGGCGCGTCACTTTGATCTTGGCGGCGAACCCAGACAAGCCTTATCCTATTACGAAAAGGCGGTTCAGCAAGCCGAGTCCTTGTTTGCCTGGAAAGAAGCCGAAGAACATCAAAATCGTATGCTAGTTTTGTTAGAGCGTTTAGACCCTCACCAAAATCAGCCAGATGCAATCATGCAACGCGGCCTCATCTGGCTCAATCGTGCTTATCACGATTACCTGAAGGGAAAAATTGAGGATCGAGACAAGGATTTAGAGGTTGTGAAGACCCTTGCAGAAAAATTGCAGCAGAAGACATTATATCTCCAGTTTTTGCTTCAACAGGTTCGTTATCTTAACCTGGGCGGGCATTATAAAAAAGCCATTACCCTGGCAGAAGAAGGCATGCAGGGTATACCTGGGGAGGAATTAACTTCCCTCTCCAGGTTTACCGTGGCGCTTCTTTACGTGGAAATTGCCTTTGCACATTATTTGCTTGGACAGCCTCGTCAGGGATTTTCTGCTCTTCGATCTGCGCAGGTGGCAGCGGGAGAGAGCCGCAATCCAGAAATACAGGGGCCGATTAAACATCACCTGGGCTACATGCACCTTCATCGTGGAGAGTATCTTCAGGCGCTGACACATCAGCAAGAAGCACTGCGGTGTCATCAAACTGCAAGAGATTTTAATGGCATAGCATGGGCTGAACTGGATTTGGGGTTTTTGTACTTGAAACTCGGACAATTTTTGGAGGCAAAAAATCATCTCGAAGCAAGCCTTCGCCTCGCTCAACGCATCAGTGCTCGACCTGCAGAGATTTATGCCCGAACCTATACCGGATATTTAAAACTGTATCAAGGGCTTTACATGCCAGCTCTGGAATGTTTTCGGGAAACCATACAATTGCATCAGACAGTGCATCAGGAGCATGGGGTTGTGGCGGCTGAAATTGGATTGGGAATGGCGCTTTATCACCTGGGTATGGATTCAGAGGCGGGAATAAGATTTCAGCATGCGGTGGAACGCGCGCGAGAAGTTTCTCATCGGCGCCGTTTGGTTGAAGCGCTAGTTGGGTGGGGGTTGATTGAACTGGATGAATTTCATCTGCAACAGGCGGCTCAAATTTTGGACGAAGCGGTACACTTGGCACGCTTGAGCGAATGTGGCGAGAATCTGGCGGCGGGATTGGCGGCGTTGGCTCAGGCTCAAAGAAGACTGGGAGACTCTTCAGCCGCACTGAAAACCGCCATAGAAGCCTTGACAAACGCCCAACGACTTGCTCTTCCGGTTTGTGAAATGTGGGCACAAATGGAAATTGGTTTATCCTGTCTGGCGGCGGGGGAAAATGAGCGCGCTTTGGAGCATTCTTCTCGCGCGGTTTCCCTTCTCCCTCAGGCTTATGAGGGTTGGATCCCTACCGAAGAAGTGTATTTTTCTCATGCGAAAATCCTGAGTGCCATGGGAAGTCCAGCAGAAGCGCATTATTTTCAGCAACAAGCCAGAATCCTTATTGAAAAAAAGTCTCAACACATTTCTGATCCTTCCCAAAAAGAGAGATATCTTCTCCAAAAACTACCGTTCTTGAGTTGACCAAATCTGCATTATTTGTAGCCATTTTGTGGACAGCAACACGGTATCCTGTATTTCGGAGGGATAAGATACAGGATGACGGTGTGCTTTCTTGATTTCGTCACGCCAAAAGATTTTTCAAGAGGGAGAAGGGCTCTTGAGAAGCCAAAGGTAGGGTTTGAGAATAGTTTCCTCTTCCTGGATTGCAATCCCTTTGAAGAATGCGTAGAAAGGAGGTGAATAACGATGTACCTGTATGTGGTCAAGTGGAATATCCATCCGGATAAACTGGATGCCTATCTGAACTGGCTGAACGGTGTTATCCCGCGCACATTGGGGATTCCTGGGGTGGTGGAATTTCGAGGGTATCGGGGGTTACTGGGGGCATCTCAAATCGTTGCCACTTATGAATTTGCCAGTCTGCTGGATTGGTCTGCCTGGTTCACTCATGAAGATAATCAAAAAGTGCTGAGCGAATTGTACGGAGTATCCCTCAATGCTGTTGGCGAACTCTGGGGACCTTCCCCTGCCGTGCCGGCGCCGATTCGTCCTGGAAAATAGGTTCGTTGGTATGAGTGGAAGTTTGAATTTCCTTCCCTTCTCGAAAAGAATTCTTTACCTTCCAAATTGGTCTGAAAGTGAGGATGTTATGGCGCATGTCAAGAAAAGTATTTATATTCATGCTCCCGTAGAGAAAGTTTATGCATTGGCAAGAGACCCCAATCGTTGGGCAACTTTTTACGTTGGATTGAGCGAAGCAGAAGAGATTACGGGACATGGGGAAGTGGGGACAGTGGTGAAACATCATTACCTGATGGCTGGGATGCGTTTTCCGGTTACCAGCCGGGTTTTGGTAGACTCCATTGGACCCACCGGCGCACAGTGGAAAGGGAAGATTGAAGGTCCACTGGATGGCGAGCAAACTTGGGATTATATCCCCAAAAATGGCGGAACAGAGGTCACTGTCAGCATTGACTACACCCTTCCTGGGGCAGTTCTGGGGCGCATTGCCAACCGTCTCCTGGTGGAACGCATTCAGGAACGGGCAATGGAGCAAACGCTGGAAAACCTCAAAATTCTGTGCGAAGAGGGTACTGGGTAACGTTTGCTGAAATATTGTGATAGAGACACAGGGGAGATAGCACGGAGATCTATCTCCCCTTTTTCAGACCTTACACACTCACTGGCTCATCGGGCAGGGCTTCCCAGCGTTCTGCCAGTTTTTCCATCACCTGCGGCAGGGTGGTGTATTCCATTTCGTCCATCGGCAGGCGGTGCGGTTCGAAAGCGCCATGGCGGCGCAGTTGATCTGCCAGCACGTTGACCTGACGGCGCACTTCATCAAAACCCGGGTCGTCGAATAAATCGCGCGGGCCGATGAGTCCGCCGTTTGCCAGTTGGAAGCCCAGCGCCGCCACCCTGGGCGGACCGTCAAAGCGGCTGGGGGTTGCCTGACGTACCGGCACGGGCATCAGCGGTCCGTAGTGCGAGCCGCGCATCCAGCCTTCCACGATGTGCGGCATGGTGAAAGGCTCCAGTACTTCGCCCACTGCGGGAAACTTGCCCTGACTGCGTACGATGCACACCGGGTCATCCTTGCCCACGTACTTGCCGGCAATCAATGCCAGGCGCTGGGTGGACGAAACCGCGCCAATCTCGCCATCGCGGGTGTACACCGCCTTGATAACATAGCGTCCGGACGCGCCGATGAACACCAGCAGGTCGTACATCTCGGCGGGGGTGTCAAAGAAGATGCGTTTGTGCTGTTTCACATCGTGTACCTCAAAGCGGAAGCCTTCGTGCATGCTGGGAGAAATCACCAGCCCGGCGGTGTTGAAGGGGTCGGCAAACATGCGGAACAATGGGAGATTCCAGGCACCGGCTGAGGTCTTATCTGCCATGAAGATGATGACCGGTTCAGATTCGCGTTCGTGCAGTTCCATCTCCGCCACACCGGGTCCCATGCCGCGTACGTTGCCCGAGAAGGCATCGGTGAGCAGGTCCTGTCCTGCGCCGTAGAGTTTCAATTTCCTGGCAATAGCGGTACAGCGCTCGAAGACCTGCCATGCCAGATGGTGAATTTCCACGTCATCCACGCCGCGGGAGTGAGTCATGATTAACTGCAGGTCGTCTCCGCAGGCGGTGACATGGAAGTCGATCAGCCAGCCCTTCTGCCGGGCTTCCTCAAGAGCCATGCGGGCGGTATCGATCAGGTCGGGATGAATGGCAGAATGTCCCACAAAACCGCCTACATCGGCTTTAATCACGCTCAGAGTGAGTTTTTCGGACATTTCACACCTCCTCTGTAAACCGGCTCAAAAAAAGACCGCCTGCATCTTTTGCAGACGGTCCCGGTTGTGCTTTCCCCAGACTGCTTTTCCGGACTCAAGAGTTAGAAGGAAGAGTGGGGTGCGGTTTTCACCATTTTCATTATAGGTGGTCAGAAGGTGGATTGCAATCGGTTCACGGGACGACGTTTGTGTGCCAGCACCAGCGCTGTCAGGGAAAGAATCAGCAGGGGCAGGTGCATCACTCCCATCCAGAGGCGTTCGGGAACAGCCCAGTGGTTCAAATTGAACAGGGCATACAGCAAAGCGTTGAACGCCGTCAACCGCAGTGCCAGCAAATCCACCTGAGGGTAAGCCAGAATGAGCAGGAAAAGAAACACCGGGGTCATGAAACAAAATGCCAGCCCGTAATCGGGAGAAGTAAGCAGGAGAAGCGGGTCGAAGTTGGGGACGATGCGGTTTCCCTGCATGGCAATTGGAGACCAGAAGGTCAAAATCGCCAGTGGAAGCAACAGCCAGCGCCAGAAAGGCACATTCTGGAAAGAGATCCGCAGTTTGTCTTTCCATGCCACCCACAGCCAGAGCAATCCCAACAGAACTTCGACAATCAGCGCTCCGGTATGGATAGCATAGCCATAGGTTGGAGTCAGAGCACGGGTTTGGGTAAAGGCAATCACCAGATAGTTTAGCCCGAAATACCCGGCGATAAGCCGTCCGCCAGATCTAGGTTTCCAGATGGCAATACCGATGACCAGCAGGGTGAGGATGTGGAAGGCAATCCCCCAGTTGGCGTAGGGAATGAGCGCGTAACTGAGAATCTCGAAGATGACTTCTGAGGTATTTCGCGGATCATAGGGTACTGCGGTGATGAGAGGCAGGAAGGCGATCACCACCAGCAGGAAATACATGAAAGGCATAAACCATTTGTGTTGGGTGAGAGGGTTTTCCATAGAACGAGTGTGCCTTTTCAAGATGAGTTTGGGAAATTTACACCCGCATTATATGCTCGCTCATAGAAAGAGAGGGGCGGAAAAGGAAACCTTAACCTGGCTTTAACACTTCGAGGAAAGTTATTGCCTTGTTCATGATGCCGAGATGGGAAAAATCACCTGTGAAAAGCCTTTCCAAAAGGTTAAAACTGTAATAAACTATTACTCACTCAGTGAGTATTCCCATAAAAAGGTGAAATTATGTCTCTCCCCATACTGAAAGCCATTGGCATTATTCATTCCCCTTACCAACAACCACAGGATACCCCTATCCAGTCCAGTCGTTCCACGGCTGAAGGCTGGGTAGAAGTTTTTCCGGAGTACGCCGAAGGATTGGAAGGCATCGAGGGGTTTTCTCACCTCATTCTTTTGTATGTGTGGCATCGCGCGCCTTCAGAAGTGTGTTTGAAGGTCAAACCTTTCCTGGCAGACTTTGAAACCGGGTTGTTTGCTACCCGCTTTCCCTGCCGTCCTAATCCGATTGGGATTTCGGTAGTGCGCTTGCTGGAACGTCAAGGCAACCGCCTGCACATTCATGGGGTGGACGTACTGGACGGCACGCCTCTGGTGGATATCAAGCCGTATGTGCCGGAGTTTGACGTATTTTCTCCGGAACGGGTTGGCTGGTATGAGCAGGTCAAATAATTCAAATCCCTTTGCGATGGAGGTTTACTGATGATGAGGAAGATGTTGATGATATTAATGTCATTGCTCTTATTGGGGCTGACCGGATGTGGTTCTCCGGCAACATCTGTTGCCAGTTCCCAGCCGGTTGAACTGGTGGTGTTTGCAGCAGGTTCTTTGACAGAATCATTTACCGAAATCGGGACTGCATTCGAACAAAAAAATGATGGAGTTCGGGTTGTCTTGAACTTTGCCAACGCCAGCACCCTGCTCCAGCAAATTACCCAGGGAGCCCCTGCAGATGTCTTTGCCTCTGCCGCGCCTAAATTTATTGACGACGCCGTGGCTCAGGGATTGATTGAGCAGGATGCGGTCAAAATTTTTGCCCGAAATCGTCTGGTGGTCATTCTCCCCAAAGATAACCCGAAAAACATCCGTGCCTTTCAGGACCTGGCAAAACCTGGTGTGCGCCTGATTTTAGGCGCAAAAGAAGGACCTCAAGGGGCGTATGTAGAGCAATTGCTCATCAATGCTTCCTCTTCCCCGGAGTATTCATCAGATTTCAAAGAAAGGGTGTATCAGAACGTAGTTTCTTATGAAAGCACGGTGAAGGCGGTGGTGAATAAAGTCATGCTGGGCGAAGGAGATGCGGGGATCGTCTTCTTCACTGATGGGAAGAGTGCAGAGGACAGGCTTCAACTGCTGACAATTCCTGATGAAATTAATGTGGAAGCGGTTTACCCCATTGCGGTGTTGAAATCCAGTGCGCATAGTGAACTGGCACAAGCCTTTGTGGATTTTGTCCTTTCGGAAGAGGGACAAAAAATCATGGAAAAGTACGGCTTCCTGCCGCCGAAATAATTCCTCTACATCCAGCAATTAAAAAAAAACAGGGTGTGCTTGAAAAAGCGCACCCTGTAATGTTATCTGCCTAGTGGTTTAGTATTCCGGCATCGGTGGCTGAGCCGGTTTTTCCTTTTCCGGAACGTCAGTGATCAACGCTTCGGTGGTCAGGATCATGGCGGCAATCGAAGCCGCGTTCTCCAGCGCGCCGCGGGTGACCTTGGCGGGATCGATGACGCCGTCCTTGATCATGTCCACGTACTGATCGGAGATGACATCATAGCCGATGTTGGGGTTGTTTTCGGCTTTCTGGCGCTGGCGGACGTTCTCCACCACCACCGAGCCATCTTTACCGGCATTCTCGGCGATCTTGCGCATGGGTACTTCCAGAGCCTTGCGCACGATGTTGACGCCGATTTGTTCGTCTTCGAGGTCCATCTTCAGACCGTCGAGGGCTTTCATGGCGTTGAGCAGAGCCACACCGCCACCGGGCACGATGCCTTCTTCCACGGCGGCGCGGGTCGCCGAGAGGGCATCCTCAACGCGATGTTTCTTTTCTTTCATTTCGGTTTCAGTCGCGGCGCCTACGCGGATGATGGCAACGCCACCCGCCAGTTTCGCCAGGCGTTCCTGCAGTTTCTCGCGGTCGTAATCGGAAGTGGTCTTCTCGATTTCAACGCGGATCTGCTCAATGCGGCCCTTGATGGCTTTCTCATCGCCCTTGCCGCCCACGATGGTGGTGTTGTCCTTGTCGGCAACAACCTTCTCGGCGCGGCCGAGGTCGGCGATGACAGCGGTTTCGAGTTTGCGGCCAGTCTCTTCGGAGATGACCACGCCGCCGGTCAGGATGGCGATATCCTGCAGCATGGCTTTGCGGCGATCACCGAAACCGGGGGCTTTCACAGCCAGCACGTTGAGCATGCCGCGCAGTTTGTTCAGCACCAGGGTTGCCAGGGCTTCGCCGTCCACATCCTCGGCGATGATGACCAGATCGCGCTTGCCAATCTGCACCAGTTTTTCGAGGATCGGGACGATATCGGCGGCGGCGGAGATTTTCTTGTCGTGAATCAGGATGTAGGGGTCATTGATGACCGCTTCCATGTGTTCGGAGTCGGTGATGAAGTAGGGCGAGATGTAGCCGCGGTCGAACTGCATACCCTCGACGTAATCCTTCTCAAATTCGAGGCCCTTGCTCTCTTCTACGGTGATCACGCCGTCTTTACCGACTTTGTCCATCACCTCGGCGATGAGTTCGCCAATCTGGCGGTCCTGAGCGGAGATGGTCGCCACGTTGGCGATGTCGTCTTTGGTGGTGACATCAATAGCCATTTCGGTGATGGCTTTGGCAACCGCTTTGGCGGCGGTTTCAATACCGCGCTTCAACAGCATGGGGTTGGAGCCAGCGGCGAGGTTCTTCAGACCCTCGGTGACGATGGCGTGCGCCAGCACGGTCGAGGTGGTGGTGCCGTCACCGGCGATGTCATTGGTCTTGGTGGCGGCTTCCTTCAGCAGTTGCGCGCCCATGTTCTCGAAGGGATCCTGCAGTTCGATTTCCTTCGCCACGGTCACACCGTCGTGGGTGATGGTGGGGGAACCGAACTTGCGATCGACTGCCACGTTGCGTCCTTTGGGACCCAGGGTGGTGGCAACAGCATTCGCAACAATATCAACGCCGTTCTTCAGTTTTCGGCGGGCTTCTTCAGCGAAGACCAGTTGTTTGGCTGCCATTGTTCAACTCTCCTTTTTGATTGAGATTTGGTATGAATTACTCGACGATTGCGAGCAGGTCGCTTTCGCGCAGAATCAGCAGTTTCTTGCCGTCAACCTTGATTTCGGTGCCGGCGTATTTGGCGAAGAGCACCACATCGCCCACTTTCACGTCCATGGAGATGCGATTGCCTTTGTCATCGCGGTCGCCAGGACCAACCGAGAGCACTTTCCCCTTCTGGGGTTTTTCTTTGGCGGTTTCAGGCAAAACGATACCGCCCGGCGTGACGTCTTCGCTTTCGATGGGTTCGACTACGACACGGCTTCCGAGGGGTTTAAGATTGATAGCCATTGGATTCCTCCTGCTTCAGGATTTGAGATCAAATTTGGTCACAAAAAATTTAGCAATCTAAGATTTAGAGTGCTAAATTTCGCCGTTTATCTTACCAGTTTTGTGAGGAAAGTCAAGAGGGGAGTTGAAATTTCTTATAAATCTCTGATAAATCTGTGGGTATTGACCTGAAGAGGTTTATTCTTCCCACTCCGAAAGATCCAGGCGGCGCAGGCGCTTCTTCTCGGAGATGTAGCGCTTTTCCCGCGCTCGTCCGCCCCCTGAGGGCTGGGATTTCTTGCGTACTTTCGGGACATGCCGGGCTTTCTCGACCAACTCTTGCAAACGCCTCAGAGCATCGGCGCGATTCTGTTCCTGGGTGCGGTATGCCCGGGCTTCGATGATCAGCACACCCTGCTCATTCACCCGCTTCCCGGCAATTTTAACCAGCCGTTCTTTCACATCCACCGGCAGGGCTTTGGATCGCAGAACGTCAAAGTGCAGTTGCACTGCCGTGCTGACTTTGTTCACGTTTTGACCGCCTGGTCCGCTGGCGCGGATGGCGGTAAAACGAATTTCTTCCGGGGGGATGCTCATCGGTAAGTCTTCTTTCACGTCCAAAGTATACCGTTAAAACAAATGAGCGCCCCTGCGGGCGCTCATTCCGTAGACGAAATCCGCGAAGACTAGATGCGGTTGACGATGTTGCTGAAGATGTTGCCGATGGCGGGGCCCAGGAGGGCGAGGATGACGATCACGACGACGGCCACGAGCACCAGAATCAGCGCGTACTCTACCAGACCTTGACCTTTTTCTTTAGCAGCGAATAACATAGAACAACTCCTTCTGAAAAAATATGGTTTCAATTCCTTTCGGAATTCTGCCTATATTATATCCGATTCTTTTGGGAACGTTCCTTACAAATACCTAACAAGAATATTGCAAGTTCGTTACGGAATGAATTGGAAAAAACGCTGTAACAGTGGTTCGAGAGGCACGGACGTCATCTTTCGTAAGAGTCCGAAGAAATCCCGCGCGCTGGCTATTTTACCCTGATTTTCGCTGACGTAAAGTCTCAGAAAGTCAAAAAAAGCCTCATCGCCCATGGCGCGGCGCAGTTCGTCAAGGAAAACCGCCCCGTTGAGGTACACGGCATCGCGGTAAGCGCGGTAGGGTTGGGCTTCGCCATGCGGGTTATAGATGCTGTCGTCCACGTAGCCGCGCGGCTGGTAATACTTCACCCGCGCTTCCCACCACCAGGTCAGCGCCTCCGGGGCGTAGGTTTCGTAGTACAACTTCTCGGCGTAAGTACATAGGGCTTCATCCAGCCAGGGTTGAAGGGCCTGGTCGTTGCCCACCACGCCATAAAACCACTGATGTGCCGTCTCGTGGGCAGTCAGTGCCACCAGGTACTGCGCCGGCGTGCCGTTATCCAGATTGTAAAAACCATAACTGAGAAAAAATAATCCGTCGTACTCCATGCCATCCAGAAAATCGGCTTCCACCACGGCAAGGTGCTGGTGCGGATAGGGCGAAAACAGGCGCGCATACAGTTCCAGCGCCTGCGCCGCAGTGTTCAGCACCCGCTCTCCGGCGTTTTGATGGTAGGGGAAGGTGTAATTGTGGATGATGACCGTCCCTACCTGCCGGGTGGTGTGAGTCAATGAAGGGCTGAGAGAGAGCGCGAAGGTGCGCGCGCCTTCCAGGGTGTATGTGTACCATTCCCCCCGTTGGCTTTCGGGCGCACTGGCGGCAATGGTCAGTCCTGCCGGCGCACCAAGAACTTGCAGATTGACCTCAAAATCGCTTAACGGGTACACCTGATGCTCGCCGTAATAGCCCGGCGGATGTGCCAGCCATCCCTCGCCGGGAATGTACGGGGGCAGGTAGGCATACCAGTCCACCAGATTGGTCTGACGCTCCGACCAGCCAAAGACCTGTGGGCGCAAGCCTTCCTGTGCCACCCTTGCGGGCAGGTTGAGCCGGTAGGCCATGTCCAATTCAAGGGTTTCTCCTTTTTGCAGGGGTGTTTTCAATTGGGCTTTGATCCAGATACGTTCCTGACGGACGTCTTTCAAAGCCGGTCCGCTGACGCTTTGCAGAGAGTCCATCTGGAATGCCCCCGGATACAGCAGGGCATCCATCACCAGCCAGACTTCGCTAAGGCTTTCCTCGGCGGCATGGGTATAAGCAATACGTTCCTGCACGTTCAGGCTGTGCGCGGGATAATCCAGCACGGCGGTCAGGGTGTAGCGTGGACGGGATAAAATGTTCTCTTGCGGGGTGGGTGTGGGAGAGGGAATTGAAGTATGAGTAGGCGTGGCGGTGAATACGGGCAGGGGCGTGGCAGTAGATGCTGGCGTTGGAGTGGGTATAGGCGCACACGCCCCTGCGAGTGTAAGAATCCAGAGAGTTAGGATGGAGAGAATGCCCTTGAAGGTATGGTTTAAACCCTGGCGCATGCCTCCATTTTACCAGTAGTGATGCACTAGTGGCTTGATGCGGGCATCATAAATGGCTTTGACCTTCTGCATGGTTTCTTCGGAGAGCGGCGGCAGGTCGGCGGCGCTGAAGTTCTCTTCTGCCTGCGAGGGTCGCTTGGCGCCGGGGATGGCGCAGGTGACCTCGGGGAACATCAGAATCCAGCGCAGGGCAAATTGCGTCATGGTCATGCCGGGCGGCACCAGAGGACGCAGTTCTTCTACGGCTTGTAGCGCAATGTCCAGATCCACACCTGAGAAGGTCTCGCCGCGGTCAAAGGCTTCGCCCTGACGGTTGAACGCGCGGTGGTCATCGGGACTGAATTGCGTCTCGCGGGTGATTTTCCCCGTGAGCAAGCCAGAAGCCAGGGGCACGCGGGCAATGATGCCCACCTGCCGGCGGGCGGCTTCGCGGAAGAACAACTCAGCAGGGCGCATGCGGAACACATTGAAGATGATCTGCACACTTTGCACGTTGGGATACTCGATGGCTTTGAGGGCTTCTTCAACTTTCTCCACGCTGACGCCGTAATAGCGGATTTTCCCTGCCGCTACCAGGTTATCCAGAATGCCAAAGACTTCGGGCATGTAGTAGACCGGCGTGGGCGGGCAATGCAGTTGCAAAAGATCTAACGCCTCGACTTCCAGGTTCTTGAGACTGCGCTCGACAAAAGTCGTCAGATTCTGGCGATTGTAACCTTCGGCGGTGTGTGGGTTGAGCCGCCGCCCGGCTTTGGTGGCGACGATAATTTCTTCCTTGCGGGACTTTTTCACCTGAGCAATCAAACGCTCCGAACGGCCGTCCCCGTACACATCGGCGGTGTCGATGAAGTTAACACCCATATCAATGGCGCGGTGCAGGGCGGCGATGGATTCTTCATCCTGGACGGGACCCCAGGTGCCGCCAATTGCCCATGCCCCAAAACTGATGGCGGAAACCTTCCACCCTGTTCGACCTAAAGGTCGGTATTCCATCCTTCACCTCCTGAATATGGTTTTTATGGGTTTATTATATCCTTTTTAAGAGAAAACTGTTACCGATAACATCCCTGAATGGTTTTATTCGCTCATCCATCAAGAAAAAGTGCTCATGAAGGAAAACTGCATGAGCACCAATGAAAATCGCTGGCTTAAGCGCAGGGCAAGCCTGATAACATGGATATCAACGGTTGAGAATCAGGTCGTCCAGCGAGCGCTTGGGGACGTGATGCACGCCGTCGGGAGTGCGCCAGTAGCGAATATCTCCATCGGGCGGGAGCGGCTCAATCACTACGGTCTCTTTGGGTTTGCCCAGCGCCAGCACCAGCAGGATTTCATAACGCGGGTCAATATCCAGTGCGGTACGCAGGGCATCCCGCTGGATAGAGGCGATGATACATCCGCCTAATCCGCGTTCAGTAGCGCCCAGCAGGATGCTTTGCGCGGCGATCCCGTGGTCACAGCCGGCGTTTTTGCTGATTTCGGTATCCAGCAGGATGATGATATAGGCAGAAGGGCGCTCGCCCTCTTCAGGTCCTTGCCAGTCGCGCAGGTAGCCCGCCCATGCCAGCGTAGGAAAGATTTTGGCGTTGGTTTCGGAATCGCAGGAAAGATAATAACGCAAAGGCTGGCGGTTGGCGGCGCTTGGAGAAAGGCGCGCCAGATCTACCAAATCGCGCAGGGTTTCCATGGAAACCGCTTCCTGCTGATAAAAACGGCGGTAACTGCGGTTTTTGCAAATCAATTCACTTATGGTGCTCATCGTTGCTCTCCTGAATGGGGTATGAATGATCTTTTTCGTGCTCCTGCAGGGCTTCAAGTAATGCCTGTACCAGGGTTTTTGCCTGGACCGGGCTAAGGGGCAGGCGTGTTTCTGAATCGCGGAATACGGCTGGAGTTTCTTCTTCGAAATACAGGCAAATCTCGTTTTCCTCCGAAGAACGATCGTAGAATACACTCACTCTCAGGGTGTCATCCAGCAAAAACAGGGACATCCTTCCTCCTTCTGGAAACACAAACACAGGCTTTTTTTTTCATTCTACCCGAATCCCGGAAAAAAGGCTTGAGGATTCTGTTATAATTGGGGTGAGCGAACGGGGGGGCCCGTAGCTCAGCGGCAGAGCGCGCGGCTCATAACCGCTTGGTCGCAGGTTCGAATCCTGCCGGGCCCACTCTTTTTATTTAACCTGAACTTTTTCCCTGAACTTGGTCGAGGTCCCGTCGAGGGATAGTATTCGAATCCTGCCGGGCGCATGTCTTGGCCATTATGTTCTGACAATGCTCTGTTGCAATCATGGTTGAAATGTGGTAAACATACGGTATGACCACACGAGAAAGCAGATACGTCCGAGTGGCGAGGATCGCCTACCGGCTTGCCAAACAAGCATTACCGATGTATTCACATGCCAAGAGTCCCCATCACTTCACGTTGCCGCAGTTGGGGGCCTGTGTTTTGTTGATGTTCTACCTGAATCTCAGCTATCGCGACATGGAAGAATGGCTGCTGGCAAGCGATGCGGTTGGTAAGGAGCTGGAATTACCGCGTGTTCCCGATCATACGACCCTGCAACGTACCTACGCCAAGATACGCAAAGCGGATTGGATGCGCATGAACGAGACCTTGCTCGAGGAAATCGGACGGCCTGAAGAAGAAGGGGTGGCTGCCGATAGTACCGGCTTCTCACCCGGCCCGGCCAGTTCTTACTACCAAAGCCGTTCGGGAAAAGCCTATCGCCACTGGGCGAAGGGCGTTTATGCCGTTGGAATTGTCTCGCAATTCATCCTTGCGATGCAATCCGGCTGGGGTCCAGGTAGCGATGCCCCTTATCTGGGCTATCTGCGCCGCAAAGCCAGGCGGTTTGCCAAACGTCGGGCTTGGGTCTTGCTGGCCGATTCAGGGTTCGATGGTCGGACTGTCCGGCCTCAAGACTTGATTCCACCCGTTCGGCGAGGTGGAAATTTGCTGGCCCCTGAACGACGAGCAAGAAGCGAGCTTGTCTCTGCGGCTCGCCTGGATGGTCTCTATGGTCAACGCTGGAAGACCGAAACCGTGAATTCGGTCATCAAGCGCAAATTCGGGCAAGCCATCCGCTCGCGGAAACGCAGCCTGCAAAACCGAGAACCGATTATCAAAGGACTGGTCTACAACATACACCGCTAGGTGTATCTCTTCCTAACCTATCTTTGCAACAGAGCATTCTGACAAAAATATGACTCCGCCCAGATTTGTAGCGGAGTCATATTTTTTGGTTTGAAGGGTCCTTATTGAAGATCTTTCTGCATCTGCAGGAACTGCTCTCGAGTGATTTCACCTCTGGCATAACGCTGTTCAAGGATTTCTCGTGGTGAGAGGGTAGTGCTGGATCGGTTGTTACCGACCGTTTGATTTGAATGGAACAACCCTTTTATGAGCAGAACTGCCAGGAGAATGAGAAGTCCCCAAAACAAAATCATACCGCCTATCATTCCAAATCCCATCATGTTACACCTCCTAACGACTCAGGTCCGAGATAATTTGCTGATATTCTTCTCGCGAGATTTCCCCTCTGGCATAACGAGCCTGAGCGATATCGCGGGCAGTTTGACTCGATGTGCTCTGGACACCGCTTTCACTGAGCCGCCGTACTGCCCACACTACCAGTAATATCAGACCAACCAGCAAACCAATCGTAATGACCAGATTCAGGATCATGCCAATCCATCCAAATCCTCCGAAGTTACCAAATCCACAAAACATCATTCCTTCTCCTTTCGTTTAAGTATTTGTACTCAAAATGATATGTTTGAACTGTACACTTTGATCATAATGGGAGAAGATGGATTTTCCTTGAATCTTTTGTAAAGATTTGTTAAAGATTCTTTTTGGGAATAGGCAGAGTGAAATAAAACGTGCTGCCTTTACCTTCGCCGCCACTTTCTGCCCAAATGCGTCCATGATGCGCTTTCACCAGTGCTTGAGCAATTGTCAAGCCAATTCCGCTTCCTCCGCTGGCTCGGGCTCTGGATTTATCCGTGCGGTAAAAGCGATTGAAAATGAAAGGCAAATGCTCGGGAGATATTCCTATACCGGTATCAGACACAGAAATTAAGATTTCCGTTCGTTGTTTGCTTATTTGAACGGTGACTTTTCCACCGCTGGGGGTATATTGCAGTGCATTCCCGACCAGATTGGTCAATACCTGTAGAATGCGGTCTTTATCGATCAGAACCGGTGGAAGGTTAGGCTCGATTTGGATTTGAAATTGTATCCCCTTATGGATAAATTGAGGAACAAATATATTCTGGATAGTATCCATTAAATCAGAGAGTGAAACCAATTCGGGTTTGAGATGGAATGCACCAGATTCTACTCGACTGAGTTCCTGTAAGTCATCTACTAAACGTTGCAAGCGATTGATTTCGTCGTGGATTTGCTGGTAAGTGTTTCCTTCGGCAGGGATTACTCCATCCATCAGTCCTTCTATATACCCTTTAATTGCAGCCAGCGGCGTACGCAGTTCGTGGGCTACGTCGCCAATTAACTGCCTGCGCATGGTTTCGGTCTTTTCCAACTTATCTGCCATCTGGTTAAAACTGAGCGCCAGTTGATCCAGTTCATCCAATTGAGATAAATCTCCGGAGATTGTTAACCTTTCTTTGTATTCTCCTTCTGCGATGCGATGGCTGAGATTCATCATGGTACGGATTGGGTTGACCACCTGACGGCTGATGAAATAACTTGCCACTACAGCCGCGATTAATGCCGTAATCACAGCCAGAGAAAGTGCTTCTGTGACAGATGCCCGGTAGTTGGCAAATAATTCCATCTCCATTGAATGAGAATTGCCCATCATGCCTGGCATCATTGCGCTCATTCCTGCCATATGCCGTTCAAAAGCCGCCGGAACAGAAAAACTGGTAGCCGTTGCAAGTACCACTACTCCAACCAGTACCACAATTACATAGGAAAGGAATAATTTCCAGGCGAGATGTCTACGGAAAAGTGTGAGCATAAGACCACCTCTAATTGTCTTCAAAGCGATAGCCTACCCCGCGAACGGTTTCAATCCATGTGTTGTTGCCCAGTTTCTGACGAATATGCCCGATATGTACATCGACAACACGAGTATCGCCATAATAATCATACCCCCACACTTTTTCCAGCAATTGTTCTCGACTCAGCACCCTGCCATGATGCTGGGCAAGCGTAAGCAGTAGATCAAACTCCACAGTAGTGAGGTCAATCAAAGTGTTATTGACCCAAACGCGCCGTGCGGATGGATCGATTCGCACATGAGCAAAATTAAGCATGGCAGTCTCACTTGTGGCGGCTGGCGGAGGATTCAATCGCCGCAGAGCCGCTTTGATACGAGCCATTAACTCTCGTGGACTGAAAGGCTTTGTCAGATAGTCATCTGCACCGACCGAAAGCCCAACGATTTTGTCTGTTTCTTCAGAGCGCGCTGTCAGCATGATGACGTACACGTTTGACTCCCGCCTCAAATGAGCTAAGAGTTCGATGCCGTCCATGCCCGGTAGCATTACGTCCAGAATAATGATATCCGGTTTGAAAGAGCGTGCCATTGCCAAGCCTGAAGGCCCGTCCATTGCCGATTGGTACTCATAGCCTTCTGCTTTTAAGTATGCCGTCACGACCGTATGGATTGAAATTTCGTCGTCAATTAAGAGAATCTTTGCTGGAGACAACTTTCTTCCCTCGTTCATAAGCATATATTCTCATTTTACATACAAACAGGGACCGACATAACAGTCGATCCCTGAAAGCGTGGAAAATAGAAGTGGTTTACTCAAACTCGGACATTTCAATAAAGGTGCCGTGCCAGAAGTGGAAAAATACCTGGCTGGTGTAACCATTGACGCTGAGCATGCCGGTTGTTTTTCCGTCTTTCACAATATCGATGGTGTAGTATCCATAGAAGGGTTCAGCATCTTCGCCCGTTGTGTAACCAGGGAATTCTTGATCCAGGTATTGTTGAGCGGCTTCCAGGGCTTGTTCCGGGGTCACGGTCATTTCAGCAGAGACTGAGTCCGGGGTGGTGTAATATCCTCTCATCATACCGCGTCCGCCCATCATGCCGCCTCCCATCATTCCATTCCATCCGCTCATCATCCCATATTTTAGATTCCACATCATATTGGGACCATGTTCAGGGAAAACGGCAAGGCTTACGGGATCTACCAGCAACTCCATAGCGCCAATGCCAGTACTTTTTTCGATAATGCGGACGTAGGCGTGATTATCAAAAATCATAATTTCTTTGGTCTCAAGGTCAGGGTTATTCAGGTTTGGTAGATAATTTTCTACAGCCTGTTTTGCCTGATCGATAGAAAGGGGCTTCACATTGTTGTTGCCCTGGCGGTTATATTCGTACATCATGTTGTTGCCGTTTCCCATCATGCCGCCTCCGCCCATCATAGAATAACCCTGATAGGGGGTGTTTCTTTCCCAATTTGCTCGGGGCGCTGATGAGAACGCATTGTTAAATGGGGTTGAGTTGAATGCGGCATTATAAAAACGACCTGCCATTAAGCCGGCGCCAAAGATCAATGCGCTCAGCACGATTCCGGCAATCACTAATAATGCAATTCCTAATGTTTTGTTCATCTGTATTTTCTCCTTTTTTATCGATTTCAAACTTACACCCTCAGTTTACCGGTTGAGAGTAAAGTAGCCGTGAAGCATTTCTAAAGTTTTTGTAAAGATTTGACGGATTCTTTTGTGGAGTTAAGAAAAGAATTAGGGTTTTATGGAGGAACCATGTACTAAAAAGTTGTTTTCAGATACCGATGTCACTTCTGGAAGGACGGGGGATCGTTTTATTGGTATGCGTGGAAATTGACCTTTTCCCATCTGTTATTTTAGATGGAGAATGCGATCAATTTGCTTCCTTTGACAACTTTTATGAGATAGAAATTGCTTTATAGGGAGATCTTCAGGATGGCCTGAAATCCTTTTTTACAGGAATACCCGGTTTGTTACCATTATTTCTCCCAAAGTTCAAAAAATAAGATTGAATTTCTTGAAAACTTATAGTATTATTATATATATGATAAAAATAGTCAATTGTTCGACCGGTTGTTTCTTCAGGATCGGATGAAAAACGCGCAGGAATTTCCTGCGTTTTTTGATTCTTCAACAAGTTCCCATGCAAACTTCAAAACAAAGTCGAACAGGTCAACTTTCTCATAGTTGAGAGGGCTATTTCCTTACCCTGCTGTTGAAAAATGGAGGTCGTTATGCCGTTTACCGATCGTTCTGATCTGTTCGGCGCCGTTCATGAGAACGGAATCAATCGTGTGGTGCGTCACATCATGCGCCAGCGTCCGTCTCTGTTCAATTACGCCACACCTTTTTTTCACAATCATGTGGAGATGTTTTGTGCAAAGTTCGAGGTGGATGAAAAGGTGCTGAAGGCAAAAAATCCGCTCTTTACCGAGCAGGAACTGTTGCCCATCCTGGGAGCGCCTGTACCCATCGGATTGAATTTTTGTTTGCAGTTGAGCGAAGTTGCCATTGATTTTTTCCCGGGCAGTGTTTTCAATTTACCGCCAGAATTGGGCAAACTTTCCCCTCAGCGGTTTGCTCTGCATCTCAAAGGCTGTATGGGCATAGATTGTCCTTCCAGGGATGTGATTGACGAATTATTGCCCCTCATCGAGCGTTACTTGGTTTCCCAAAAGCAACTGGTGATTGGCGAGACGAAAGAAAACGTTCCCGGAATCAGCACTCACTATACCCCGCCGGCAACCACCGCTTTCAACACGGATCGGGAAAAACAGCACACGATTCCTTTGCCCACGCGGGAATTGATTTGTTTCTGCCTGGAACTGTACGCCGTGGGATATTTTGAATGGGGAACTGTACCTGGCTCCCAACAAACCTGGCTCAAAACACGTTTGCAGGATTTGGAGATTGTCGATCTTCAACCCAACAACATGGAAAGCGCCATCGAGTGTTACCTGACCACGGTGCTGAAATTGGGCATTCTGCCGCGTCTGATTATCCCCCTGGAGAAGATGACGCTGGATCTCACCAAAGAATTTCAGAAGATGGGCTTACCCCTTGGCAGGACTGTCCAGTTGGAGCCGTCGGCGGTCCCGGCGGATGTTCCCAACAACCCGGCGGTTGAAGATGACCAGATCAAAGCCTTTTTCAAGTTAACTGTAACGGGGAGACTGTAACAAAATTGGTGGGCGAATTTTCGAAAAAAGGAAGGAAGAGAGAAGACGGGGGGAGAGGAGGGAATTACGGGAGGGCTCATGCCCAGAACTGACAGGCAACTGTGCTTCCGCGGAGCAACCCGGCGGTGGTTTTATATCGCCTGGCTTGCTGGGCGCGGCTCTTGAGCCTGCCAATCATCTGTTCCGTGCGATTATTGGTCCAGGGAATACCCACATCAGCATAGAAAGCCACATAGCGTTGCCAATCACGCGATAAGCGCAGGATCAGGTCGCGGAGTTTTTCCAGGGGCGTGCGTTTTCCTTCCGGTGGTGTACTCCTGCCCGGCAGGGATTTCCACAGGCGGTGTAAGAGGCGGTCTCCATGCAATGGCAGGTCGCGCAGGATTTCCTCGACCTTTTCAAGCACCCCCTGCCAGGCTGGATCCAACTCAGCCTGTAACCCCTTCAAAGCATGCTTTACCCAGCGCCGCACATGAAACTGACAGACCTGATGCCCTATCTCCAGTTCATCGGTCAGTTGCTTGTAGATCGCCAGATCATCGCTCACGATGGCGCCGATGTCATGCATCTCTTTCAACCGTTTCAGCCAGGTGAACAGAGCCCGGCTGTCTTTCTCGTCTACCTCGGCAACCTCCAGCAGACTACCATCTCCCAGATCCACCGCCACCATCACTCCTTTGCCTCCCACCCAGGCTCCATCTACCCCCACCACCCGCACGCTTTTCCATTTCAATTCCCCCATCAACTTTTCCCCCTCTGCCTGTACATGCCGCCACCCGCTCATATGACTGAGCCTCAGCCCAAAGATCCTCAACACCCCGGCTACCCTGCGATAACTCAATCCCAGTGACCACAGGATCACACTCAATTTCTTCAACCGTTCACTGTGCCGTCCATTGCCTACCCCCTCCGGATAGTCCCGAAAGGTGCGCCTGCACCGTGTGCATCGATACCTCACCACCTCGACATGACGAACTTTGACATCCTCGATGCGCCTTTTCTCCACTCCCCATCGCTGGAATGTCTCCCCCTGACAATATGGACAGCGCTTCGGACGAGCAGGCTTTTTTCGTTTTACCTGTGGCAGTTGGAGTATAATCTTCATGGAAGGGCTCCTGGAGTTGTGATATCAATATCTTACAGGATCCCTTCCTTTTTTTCCCTTTCTCCACCAAGTTTGTTACAGCGTCGTAACGGGAGGCGCGTAACCATGGTTGACATGACTGTTGCCGTATCGGAAAGCGCTTTTCAGCGGTTGTTTGTTGTCCTTCGGGACAGCATCCGCTGGGAGGCGCAGGACAGCACGAATTTTGGGCCCTTCACCGCCGGATACCACGTCAAGGGGCATCTGGAAGGGGGCAGTGTGGAGTTCCGCCCTGACCATTCGGTGCTGATTGATGAATTGGATGTGCGCTGGGATAAATTTGAGTTCACCCTGGGATTGGATATTCCCGAAATTTGCGTGGGGGGTGGATGTGTTGACATGCCCTGGCCCATCCCGGATTTCTGCCTGCCGCGCTGGTGTGTTTTTTCCGCAAATCCGGATGCGTCCATCTCGCCGGATCTGGCGGCTTTTGTGGCGCAGGAATTGAGCCTTGCCGGACGTCCGGTGGTGCGTTACTACGATGCAAGTGTGCCGTCCCCGGCAATTGATCCGTGCGGGCTGTTGAGAGATTTGCTGGTGGATGCCAGCGTAATTGATCCTTTCCCTGATCACAATCAATGGCATATTCATCTCAACCCCGATTTTATTGACCTGGATCTGTTCGACTTTGCGGATGTGGTGGGCGACCTGATTGAAAATGCGTTGACCAGCGCCGTGACGGCGCTTCTGCCCGGCGGCTGGGTGCGCGATTTGATTCTGGCAATCATCGGCGGCATTGCCGATTTCATCCGCTGGTTGCTGGATATCCCCGATGAAATTGATGAATGGCTGAGCGATTTGTTCAACATCAGTTTTGGGCTGGGAGATTTGCTCATTCAACTGGTGGGCGAGTTTTTTGGCGCCTGCGTGCCGATTTTGCGGGTGGATGATCCGCTGGAGATTCTGGCAAAAGAGACCAGCACATCGGTATTGTTGAGCGGCGCGCCGGTACAACTCGTCCCGGTGACAGTGCCAGTGCGCAATCTCTCCGTGCAGGTAGAGGATGTTGAAATGGTTATTCAGGCAGATGTTGGAGGTTAAGTCATGAGCAGTCAGCAAAAACAAGCCGTGTTGAACCGAGCCTTATTTACTCAGCGGTCGTTCGACAGCAGTCGCATTGCTGTGTTGTCCACGTTGATTCACCGCTTTGCAGAAGCCGGGGATTACGAAGTTTTCGTCAGCCGCACCCACCGCACCCCGCTGCGCCTAGAAGTTTCGGTGGTCGATGAAGATGCACCCTATCAGCATAACCTTGACCTTGCTACCCTGCAAACTCCGGAAAAGCGGGATTGCTGTCAGGGTGGAAAAGGTTTGCGCCTGCATGCCGGCGGGGTGTTGGGGTTTTATACCTCGCAGGGAGTTTCCACCTTTCAGGTGCGCATTTCGCGCCTGGGAGGAAAAGAAAAGCAGGTGCTGTTGAATCATGCCGAACAGATCCCGGCGGGAGACTTCTTTACCGTCACCCCGCTTTTACCCGGTATGTACCGTGTGAGCGACCCGGTCAACAAAGCGGAGATGATCCTGAAGGTCACCATGCCGCCTGTTCCGGAGCAGGGCAAGGTGGAAAAGGGCGAAAAAGCCCGGGGAGAGCGCCGCTCTCCCGTCTATCGTCCCGACCAGCCGGTGCTGATTACGGTGGGCAAGAAGGGATTTGACCGCCGCGAAGCCAGCCTGTTCTCCGGGCAGACGCTGGTCTTTCAGGTGCAAAGCGCCGCCCGCCTGCGTGTGGATCTGGAAAAGGAAGACGCCGGCACCACGCCGCCCAAAAAACGCCCTGTCAAACCGCCCCGCCCCAAACAGCAAGCCTGAATGGGTTGCTTGAACCGTTCGGCAAATTGCCCCGGAATTTGCCCCCTTGGGGCTGGATGAGACCTTAATCGTTCCCGGCGGAAGATTTTTTCTCGATGGTTTCTGAGAATTTCTTCCGCCGGGAAAAAGGTCATACAATCGGAAAGTTTCTGTAAAGTTCACCACATGCCTGAACCCTGCTGGGAATTTGTTATAATCATCCCATGCAAATTCGTTTCCTTAATGTCTTTCTCGGCGGGATGCTGGTGCTGGCGTGGCTGGCGGGATGTACGCCCACCCCCGCTGCGCCTGCGGTGACCGAGACGCCTGTCCCTTCGGTCCCCCTTCCCCCCACCGCAGTCCCCTCTCCCACCCCCACGCCTCAGCCGCTGGTGCTCGTGGTCAACGGCGAAGGGGTGCCGCTTGCTGAGTATGAAGCCAGTTTGAAGCAACTCCAGGAAGCCCAGGCGCAAATGGGGTTAACCAGCACGCCTGAGGAACAGCGCCGCATGGTGCTGGATGACCTTATCGCGGCGACCCTGCTGGCGCAAGCCGCTTTTAAAGAAGGCTTTACTCTGGATGATGCCGCTCTGGAAGAGCAGATTGCCGCACTGGCGGAACAGCGCGGCGGTATGTCTGCCCTGCAGAACTGGATGACCCGCATGGGCTACGATGAAGTCTCGTTTCGCTCGGCCTTGCGGCGTTCGCTCGCCGCGGCGTGGATGCGCGACACCATCGCCGCTCAGGTGCCTGAGCGTGCCGAGCAGGTTCACGCCCGCCAGATTTTGCTCATGACTCCCGAAACCGCTCAGCAGGTGCTGAACCAGATTCGTGCTGGCGCAAACTTTGCAACTTTAGCCTTTGGGTATGACCTCACCACCGGCGGTGATTTAGGCTGGTTCCCCCGTGGATACCTGACTCAGCCCGCCGTCGAAGAAGCCGCCTTTGCCCTGCAACCCGGCGAGGTCAGCGAGATCATTCAGACCGAACTGGGCTATCATATTCTTCAGGTGCTGGAGCGGGAGACCGACCGCCTGCTTTCGCCCGATGCCCGGCTGACCCTGCAACGCAAAGCCTTGGAAGCCTGGCTTCAACAGGCGCGCACTCAAGCCCAGATAGAAGAACGCCTGCCTTGAGGGGGGATAACTCTCTAGAAGAAGGAAAGGAAACGGCATGGGATTTCTGGACGAAGTCAACGAACCGGATTTATCTCTGGAGCCTGAATCTTCTCCGCCGCCCCGCCCAAGCGCGCCCCGCCGCGCCGCATCCCGGCGGCGCAGTGCTGACGGCTTTTGGGACGGCTTAACCGTCCTTTTGCTGGTGGGCATGGCAGGGATGATTCTGTATTTCTTCCTCATCTTCCAAAACCCCTATGCTTCCTTCAATCCCTACCCGCCCGATACTCCTGTTCCTACCCTCTTTATCCCTACCTTTACGCCTACGCCGAAAGTACTCCCGCCCACCTGGACGCTTACTCCCACACTGGAGCCGACCTTTACCCTGACCCCTTCCGCGACGGTTACCGAAACGCCTACCGTGACCTTCACGCCCGCTCCACCCACCGATACCCCGCAGGTCTCGGCATACCGCTACCTGATGCGCGGCTCGCCCGACTACCTGCCCGGCAAGGTGATTCATCCCGATGAGGGGTGCAAGTTGTGGGTGGCGGGGCAAGCTTTTGACCTCAAGGGCGCGCCGGTGGTGGGCATTACCGTGCAGATTGGCGGCAGTCTTGACCGACCGCTGTATCTGCTCACGCTGACAGGCACGGCTCCGCAGTATGGCACTGGCGGATATGAGTTCGTCCTGGCGGAGCAAGCCCTGGCTTCTACGGAGTCGGTTTGGGTGCAGTTGCTGGATCAGGAAGGTTATGCCCTCTCGCCGCGGGTGTACTTCAATACCTACGCCGATTGTGAGAAAAACCTGATTCTGGTCAATTTCAAGCAGGTTCGATAAGCGATTTACACTGGATGAGAAGCCGCCCGCTGAGTATCAGCGGGCGGTGTGTGTTTATGGACGGGGCTGGATGTTTACGACTTCATCCCCTTTCAGCAGACCTTTCAACGGCGCGGCTGGCAGTGCCATCACCCGGCTGGGGGCGAAGTATTCGAAATCCCACTGCACCGCCTCTCCCGCGTGTTTCCCCGGCACGGGGAGCAGTCGGGCGATGAGGGACTTGTTCAGGCGCAGGGAAATTGCCCCAATATCCAGCAGTACGCCTTCCAACTGCTCCGGCGTGGCATCCCCGGGCAGGGGCAGGGTATCCAGACCGGCGCCGCACATGCAGGAATACAACAGCAGGTCTTTTACCCCCAGTGTTTCCTGTGCGGCGCGCTTTGCCAGAATAGAATCTTCCAGCACGGGGAGCATCAAGCCGTTGAAACCGGTCTTCAACCAGCGTCCGCGGTCGAGAGCATCGGCAAGGAACGCCGCCGAAGCAACCGAGCCCGCCTGTCCCAGCGCAGGCAAGCCCAGTGTTTCCAGCGCGCCCGCCAGCGAGCACCAATCCGCCGGGTAGGGCGCAAAGGAAAAGTCCAGCCCTTTGAACTCCACCTCAAACTGCTGGCTGAGATGTGTGGCGCGTGCCGTCAGGCGGGTGGCGGTATCTTCCAGCGCGGTGATGAGGCGCTGGCGGGCGTCCTGCAGGGAAGTTGCCCGCCGCAGGGCTTCCAGTGCCAGATCGGCGCTTTCTACCGCTAGGGCAAAAGCCGGACGCTCCCCATTGTGATAGGCGGCGGGGAAGAAGGGGGTATGCGCGTTCACGTTTGCCAGCGCGCCAAACCGCAAGTTGGCAAACCCGTCGGGACTTAACCCCGCCGCGCGGTGAATAATCTGTGCGCAGGCGCGGACTGCCGGCAGGGACAGTCCTTCGGTATTTGTGGCAATCACCCCGCCAAAGAAGACGTTTTGCGTGGCTTCCAGCATGGGGACGATTAAATCGTAACTGGCGGGGAACCTTGGCAGGGCAGGACCTAACGAAAGGTAGGAAAAACCGCGCTCGCGGGCATCGGCTTCCAGCGACTGCGCCAGGCGTACGGCGTTGCCGATTTCTTCGGTAGGATAGAGCAGAGGAAAAGGCACGGTTGCCAGGCGGGTGGTCTGCACCTCAATTCCGGCATTGTTGAAGAGGGTTTGTGCTTCCTGCGCCAGCCGGGCAAGGCGGTCGAGATGCGCATAGCCTTGAGCACTGCGCGGGTCAAAAAAACAGGTCACCGAACGGACTTTCATGGTGCTTGTCTCCTTTGTCGTACCACTTCGAACAGCAAAATGCCTGCGGCAACTGCCGCATTGAGCGATTCACTCTTTCCTGGCATGGGGATGGTGATATTGCCGTCCACCAGCGCGCGCATTTCCAGGCTGGCGCCTTCGGCTTCCCCGCCAATCACCAGCGCCAGCGGCTGGGTCAGGTCGGTATCCCAGCAGGGAGTGCCGTTCTCGGCTTCTGCCAGGTACAAGTGCATGCCGGGGTGCTGATGGCGAAAATCCCGCATCCACTCCAGCGAGACTTCCTGAACCGGCAGGCGGAAATGCGCTCCCATGCCGGCGCGCAGAACCTTGGGGGAGAAGGCGTCCACCGTGCCGGGGGTAAGCCAGACGGTTTGCGCGCCTGCCGCCGCCGCCGAACGCAACAGCGTACCCAGATTGCCCGGGTCGCGCAGGTTATCGGCGATGACCACAAAATCCAGCGGCTCGGGCAGAGAGTAAACCCGGCGGGCAAAAACAGTCAGGATGCCCTGGGGGGTTTCGGTATCCGAGATTTGTTTCAGAAGCGAAGCAGGCACCTCAAAAACTTCCGCTCCCTGCGCGTGAAGCGCGGGAAGCAGGGCTTGTCCGCGAGCCGAAAGGTCGGCGGAGTACAGCGCCATGACTGCTTGCCAGCCGGCTTGCACGCCTTCTTCAACCAGGCGCACCCCTTCGGCGACAAACCAGCCGCGTTCGCGGCGTTCCTCACGGCGCTGAATCAGCGCGCGAATGCTTTGAATGCGTGGATTGTGGAGGGAAGTAATCTTCTCAACAGGCACAAAATGATTTTACCCGTTTTTGAAACACAAAGCAGTGAAATGACGGTAAACTGGACTTATTCCAACCTTTTGGAGTGTGGAGCATGTTGCCTGGATTGTCATTCCTTCCCGAAGCCAAACGGCAATTGCTGGAAACGCTGGTGGAGCGCCTCAGTAAAATCGAGGGGTTGGTTGCTGTTGTGCTGGGCGGCTCGTATGCCAGCGGCACTTTTCATGAAGCCTCGGATATGGATATCGGCTTGTATTATGAAGAGTCTGCACCGTTTTCAATCGAAGATATTCGCACGGTCGCGCAGGAAGCGGCAGAAAATGGTAATGTCACGGTCACGGGGTTTTACGAGTGGGGCCCGTGGGTCAACGGGGGTGCTTGGATTCATACCCCGCACGGGAAGGTGGACTTTCTCTACCGCAACCTCAATCAGGTTCAGCGCACGATTGCCGAAGCGCGAGAGGGCATTGTGCATCATGATTACGATCAGCAACCCACTTACGGCTGGTACAGCGTAATTTACCTGGCGGAGACGCAAATTTGTATCCCGTTGTACGACCCTGAGGGCCGGGTTTCCCAACTCAAGCAGGAAGTAGCCCCTTATCCGCCTAAACTTAAGCAGAAAATCCTTGCCGATTCGCTCTGGTCGGTAGAGTTTACTCTACTTCATGCGCGCGGTTTTGCCACTCAGGGTGATGTGTATAACACGGTGGGGTGTCTGACGCGCGCCGCATCTAACCTGACGCAGGCGCTCTTTGCGTTGAATGAGCGTTATTTCATACGCGATAAAAAAGTAATGAAAACTCTGGCGGGTTTTTCCATCCTGCCCCTGGGGTACGCGGATACCTTGCAGGACATTCTGGCGTATCCGGGCAGGAGGGCGGCGGAGTTAATCCAGTCGGTTCAGGCGATGGAACAGGTCTGGCAGAGTGTGGTGGCGTTGCCGGGGGTGGATTATGCCCCAAAGTTTCGCTTGTAGGGGGTAGGGTGAAAGCCAACCTACCCGATAAAGCCTGCAATTCGTTTCTATTCTGAGGATATACACAATATCTCTTGTACAACCTATTGGATGGACTTTCTCTGGCAGGTATAATGAGATAAATTATTTGCTTTTCTCACCGGCATTGTAACAAGCAAGACAGACGTTTCCACGGGGAGGGGGTCTAATGGATTGGATCTGGCTAATCCTCTCGGTACTTATTGGTTATCTTTTCGGTTCTATTTCCTTTGCGCGGATTATTGTCCGGCGCCTTTCCCCTGAGGTAGATCTCACCCAAGCCGCCATGCCCATTCAAGGGGTGGATGACCCCATGCCGTTAAAAACCGTGAGCGCCACGACCGCAGGGCTGATGCTGGGGGAAAAAGTAGGCGGTGTGATTGGAATTTTGGATATGCTCAAAGCCTTTATTCCTGTACTGGTAATTCGCCTGATTTTCTCGGATCAACCTTATTTTTTGCTGACGGCATTGTCGAGCACCATTGGTCGCAACTGGCCTCTCTATTACCGCTTTCAGGGTGGACGTGGAATTTCCACCATTTATGGCGGCTTGCTTGCCATTGATTGGCTTGGGGCAGTACTTACCTCAGTGGGGGGAATGTTGCTGGGAATTGCCGTGTTGCGCGATTTTGCTCTGGTATTTCCTCTCAGTCTTCTTCTCATCATTCCGTGGATGGGAGTGAGGACGGGAAGTCTCTGGTATATCCTGTATGCGTTGGGGGTAAATGTTTTGTTCTGGATTGCTATCCTGCCAGAATTGAAGGAGGTGGCGCGGATTCGCCGAAAACGTGGCTGGAAGTGATGGAAGCCAATCAACTTTGAGAGAGGACTGGTTTGCCTGATGTTTCGGCTTCTTCGCCTGCTTACACTGCGATCTTTGCGCATACATTTCCTGCGCACCTGGCTCAGCACCCTGGGAATTGTTCTGGGCGTTGCCAGCATTCTTGCTATGGGCACCACCAACGCAGCAGCGCTGGATGCTGTCTCCCGTCTTTTTCAGGATGCGGCAGGAAGCGCTCATCTAACCGTAGTCCCTGGTAATGCTTCAGAAAAAGGCATCTCCGAAAGCCTTCTACGCAGAATTCGCACGTACCCTGGCGTTCGCTTTGTTGCTCCTTCTCTTCAGGGACAGGCAGTTCTAGCAAAGCAAGCCCCACAGGGTGGGGTGGGAATCAGTTTCTTCGGGATTGGGGTAGAGGGAGGATTAACCCTGTATGGGGTTGACCCCGCGCTGGATGCGGTGGTGCGTCAGTATTCTCTTTTGGAAGGAAGAATGTTGCGCGATGCCCCGGGTGAAATTTTACTGGTTGAGACCTTTGCAAACGAACAAAATCTCAAGGTGGGGGGAAGGGTAGAGCTGTTCACTCCCAGCGGAGTTCAGCGTTTTCAACTGGTAGGTATTCTGAAGCGGGAGGGTGCCGGGCGCATTAATAACGGTGCGGTCGGTTTTGTCCCCTTAAAGCAAGCCCAGAAGATTTTTGAGCGTTCTGGGGAACTGGATCGCATGGATGTGGTTGTAGAAGAGCCCTATCGAGGGGTCAAAGAACTTGAATCGTTGCGCCTCACTCTCATGGAGCGTCTTGGCGATGAGGTTTCGGTGGTTTATCCCTCCGGACAGGGCAAGCGTATGGCGCAGATGTTCAACAGTTACCAGATTGGCTTGAATTTTATGAGCGGCATGGCACTCTTTGTGGGTGTGTTTCTCATCTACAATACCTTTTCCATGCGGGTGGTGGAGCGCAAGCGAGAATTTGGTATGCTCCGCACCTTAGGGATGACCAATCGTCAGGTGGCCGTGCTGGTGCTGGCAGAAGCCGGTCTCTTGGGCGTGATGGGTTCGATAGCCGGGGTGGCGTTGGGGTTGCTTCTCTCGGTGGGGCTGGCACGGTTGCTTTCAGTGTTGCTTGGACAAGACCTGACGATTTCCAGTATTCCAGGCGGGGTGTTGTTTTCCAGTGTTGTGGCGGGCTTGCTGGCTACCTTGGTTGCCGCCTCTTTGCCTGCTTATCAGGCAAGCCGTATTTCTCCAATGGAATCATTGCGCATCCGGGGAATCCAGCGTGAAGGATGGCTTTTCAGATTTGGTTGGGCGATAGGGTTAGCCATTTTTCTTCTCTCCACGTTGTTGCTTGTCTGGAATCCTTTTGCTTATGATGTTCAATTTCGTCTGGGCAGTCTCTCGGTCTTTGGTCTATTTGTCGGAGGGGCTTTGTTCATCCCCGGTAGTCTGGACCTTTGGGACCGGATTTCCCGTCCCGTATTTGTACGACTTTACGGCAATAGTGGACGCCTGGGAACGGCAAATATCCGTCGTGCGCGTCTTCGCACCACTCTGACCGTTGCCGCTTTGATGATGGGGGTTGCCATGACAGTGGTGGTGCGAGGCATGACCAGTTCCTTCAAAGTGGACTTGCTCGACTGGATCAATGCTGTAGTTGGCGGGGATATTTACGTGGGCTCTTCCCTCTCTTTGCAGGGAGATGTCTGGCGGCGGATTGCTGCAGTGGAGGGCGTTCAAGCCGCCACCCCCATTCGTTATGTGGATGTCCGGGCCCGTCTGCAGGGGAGAGAGGAAGAGGACCTTATCTTTATGGCGGTTGATCCCCGACAATACGTTCAGGTTACGCGTTTTGTATTCAGTGATCCCGGCACCGATTTACAAACTGTCATTCAACAACTGGAACAGGGCGAGCATGTTTTGGTTTCCAGCGTAATCGCAGATCGCTTTGGACTTGGGGTTGGGGATGTGCTTTCACTCAAAACCAGTAGCGGGTGGAAAGGATTTACGGTTGCCGGTGTGGTTGTGGATTTCTACAATCAGGGTTTGACTGTCACCGGAACGTGGCAGGACATGCGCAGGTACTTTAAACTTTCCGATGCCTCAGCCATCTTTGTGCGGGTTCAGCCTGGTACCTCCATTCAATCGGTCATCCATCGCATGGATGAACAGTATGGAGAGCGTTATCGCCTGACCTTGCTGTCGAATGAGACGTTAAAAGCCCAGATTAATACCCTTCTCAACCAAGCCTTTAGCATGTTTGATATGCTGGCAATCATTGCCATTCTGGTGGCATCTCTGGGGATTGTGAACACCCTGACCATGAATGTTCTGGAGCGCGCGCGGGAGATTGGCATGTTGCGCAGTATTGGCATGACCCGGGAACAGGTGGCAGGGATGATTCTTGCTGAAGCCGGGGTAATGGGATTGTTTGGAGGACTCTTGGGGCTGGCTTTCGGCGCCTTGCTTTCCAGAATTTTTTTGCAAGCCATGATGGCGATGTCCAACTACCGCTTGCAATTTGTTCTACCCGTTGAAGGCTTACTGATCAGTTTGCTGGCGGCTTGGGGTATCTCTCAAATTGCGGCACTGATCCCTGCGGTGCGTGCCTCACAAATACCTGTACTCGAAGCCATTCGTTATGAATGAGTCGTCATGGTTGGATCTTGATAAATGCAGTCATACCCCATCGCAGGGATTGCGGCGGGTTTTCAAGTTCAATGGTCACCGGATACGTCACGTTCACCCCCGGCGCGGCTTTCAGGGCAATTTTCACCACTTTTCCCCTGACAGTGATGCCTTCCAGGGCATCAAAGGTGACCAGCACATCATCTCCAATGGCAATTTGCGCTACGTCCACCTCGCTTAAGTCGGTCGTTTCCACCTGCATCTTTGAAAGGTCTGCCAGCAGGATAATCGGTTGACCAGGGGCTAGCACATCCCCTACTTTGGGGGCAATCTCCACCACCTGACCTCCGAAGGGGGCTTGTAATGTAGCACTGCGCAGGGCTGCTTCGGCCTGTTCAAGGGCTGCCTGCGCAGCCTCCACATCTGCGTCTGCCTGGGTAATTTGTGCCCGCGAGGCGCCTTCTTCCAGGGCTTTCAAAGAGGCACGGGCGCTTTCCAGTTGGGCTTTCGCGGCGTCAATCTCGATTTGTCGCGCTCCGCTGCGTTCCAGACGGTCGAGATTGGCTTCTGCACTGGCTACAGCCGCTACTGCAGCGGCGCGGGAATCTTCTTTAGGCAGTTCTTCCAACTCATTGCGAATGTTGCGTGCCCGAATCAATGCGGCTTTGGCTTGGGTGACTGCCGCTCGCAGGATAGTCTCGTCCAACCGTGCCAGGATTTGCCCTGGGGAGACGGTGTCTCCCGTTGCAACCAATAGTTCTCGCAGGGTACCGCCGCTTTCAAATCCAACCCACTGATACTGAGCAGGAATCACGGTGCCAGAAGCCGTAATCGTTGAGTCGGCTAAATCATTTGCAGAGAGAGGGGTGGCTTGAGGAGTGATACCCGCGGGGTTGCATCCGGAAAGCCCCACGACAAAAATAAACAGGAGAATTGGAAAAGAACGAAGAAAGCGGTGCATAATATTTACCCCCACGAAAAAGTAGGTATTTCAACCTAATCATACAGGAGAAAAGTTCTCGAGGCAAACTGAAAACTTGAAGCGGTATAAGGTTGGATCGGGTAAATAATCTTAAAAAAATTTGACAATGCATGGCAGTTGTGGTAGGCTTTAAATGCAAGGTTTAAGTGCTCTTTTTTAATTCTTAAAAAGTGAAACGTTTCACTTCCTTTATCCCACCCTTGAATGGAATGGAACCACGCTCATGAGCCATCCCTTTGAATGCAAATACGGTTACTTCTCCGACGATGGCAGGGAATACTGCATCACTACTCCATTTACGCCCCGTCCCTGGGGCAACATCATCAGCAATGGCGATTACAGCCTGATGATTTCCCAAAACGGCTCGGGGTATTCCTGGCGCGGCAATGCCGGGCAGAACCGCATCACCCGTTCATTTCAGGATTTAATCAAGGACAATTGGGGGAAGTATCTTTACATTCGTGACCGCAAAAGCGGCGCTTTTTGGTCGGCAACCTTCAAGCCCGTCATGCATCCTTACGAGGATTTCCTGGTTGTTCATAGCATTGGTTATTCCCGTTTCATTCAGGTCATCGAGGGTATCCGCAGTGAACTGACCGTCTTTATCGCCCCTGATGCGCCGGTGGAATTGATGCAGTTAACCCTCACCAACCTCGGTGAGGACACCCGTGAACTGGATGTGACTTCTTATGCCGAGTGGGCGCTAGGGTTTGCCCCTGACGAACACCGCGAGTTTCATAAATTGTTCATCGACACTTCCACCGATTTTACTCTCAATGCTGTGTTTGCCCGCAAGTACCTGTGGGGCTTCCCCGATGAGCATGGACGTTACAACAATATCAACTGGCCCTACACGGCTTTCATGGCAGTCAGCGAGCCGCTGGTTTCCTTTGATTGCGATAAAGAGTCCTTCCTCGGCATGTACCGCAGTGAGGAGCACCCCGCCGCCATGGATGCGCAACACCTGAGCGGGCGTGTGGGGCGTTTTCACGATGCCATTGCCGCTCTGCAGGTAGCGGTCAGCCTGGCGCCGCAGCAATCGAAGACGGTGGTTTTCACCCTGGGCGCTGCTGAAGATGAAAAGGAAGACGCCGCTGCTTTGATTCGCCGTTTTACCTCGGTGGAAGCCAGTCGGCAAACCCTGCAGGCCGTACATGACTTCTGGTCGCGCTTTGTAGATGGAGAACATGTTGAGACGCCCGACCCCGCTCTCAACTTCATGACCAATTACTGGCTCAAGTATCAGGCGATTTCCTGCCGCTTGTGGGGTAAGTCGGCGTTCTATCAGGTCTCAGCGGGCTACGGCTACCGGGATCAACTGCAGGACAGCCAGATTTTTCTGGTGGGAGACCCGTCCTTTGCCCGCAAGCAACTGCTAATGCACGCCGCCCAGCAGTTCATCGAAGGCGATGTCCTGCACTGGTGGTTTTCCATCCGCGGCGGTGGCCCGCGCACCAATTGCTCGGACGATTTGCTGTGGTTGCCCTTTATTCTGGATGCTTACCTGAAAGAAACCGCCGATTACGCCATTCTGGACGAAGCCGTTCCGTACCTGAATGCCCCCGCAGAACCGCTGTATGACCACTGCAAACGTGCCATCGAACGGGCTTTCTCGCGCTTCTCCCCACGCGGTATCCCCTTGATGGGCGATCACGACTGGAACGACGGTTTGAACGCCGTGGGTACCCTGCTGAAAGGCGAAAGTTTTTGGGTTGCCGAGTTCCTTTACGTGATTCTGGGAAATTTCATCCCGCTGGCGCGACGCCGCGGCGATGAGTGCTTTGCCCGCCGTTGCGAGGATGTGCGTGTCAGCCTGAAAGATGCCCTCAACCGCTTCGGCTGGGATGGGGAGTGGTATCTTCAGGCAACCACCGATGCTGGCCTGCCGCTGGGTTCGCATGAAAACGATGAGGGCAGGATTTTCCTCATGCCCAATATCTGGGCAATCATCAGCGGGATGGCGGAAGGCGAGCGCACCCGCAAGGTGGTGGACTCGATTACCCGCTACCTGCTCAAAGATTACGGCACTCTGCTCAATTACCCCGCTTTCACCAAACCCCGTCCCGATGTGGGCTATGTCACCCGCTATGCGCCCGGCTTGCGCGAGAATGGTGGCGTTTATACCCATGCCGCTACCTGGTCGGTGTGGGCATATACCCTGGCGGGGGAACCTGAACGGGCTTACGAAGCCTACCACAAAATTTGTCCCCCTAACCGCAGTGCCGATATCGACACCTATAAAGCCGAGCCTTATGTTACCCCCGGAAATGTGGATGGTCCGCAGTCCGAGTATTACGGTCGCGGCGGGTGGACGTGGTACACCGGCTCCGCGCAGTGGCTTCACCGGGTGGCAACGCACTGGATTCTGGGGATTCGCCCGCAGGAAGAGGGCTTGCTGGTAGATCCCTCAATCCCTGCGGAGTGGGATGGCTTTACCGTTCGTCGCCGTTTCCGTAGCGCTGAATACGAAATTCACGTGCGCAACCCTGAGCATGTCCATCGCGGGGTGAAGTCGCTGGTGGTGGACGGCAAGCCGTTAGAAAGCAATCTGATTCCCGTCTTTGCTGATGGACAGAAGCATGTGGTAGAGGTAGTGTTGGGACGCAAAGAGTAAACAAATTCCTGTCCGCTGGCGCTTTCGGCGGATGGTTTAGAAGGTTGTGATTGTGCAGGAAAGGAGGTTGGTGTATCGAAGGAAACATACATTCTTCGCTGAATCCTGTGGAAAACCAAATTCTTGTAAACTTTCAGAAGGAGAAGAAAATTTATGAAAACCGCTAAACAATGGATCTTTTTGGCGATGATCGCCTTGTTCGTTGCCAGCCTGATGGGTTGTGCTCCTCAGGCAACCCCCACTACCGAAGTGCCTCAGCCTACCGAACCTCCTCAGGTAGAGCCGACGGCGACCGAAGTTCCGCCTACGCCGGAACCCACCGCTACTGAAGCCCCTCAGCCGGTGACCCTGCGCTACGCGAACTGGAACCTGGGCACGGAAGAGGAAAACAACATCCAGCGCCAACTGGTTAAAGCCTATATGGAGATGAATCCTCACGTGACCATCGAGTTCGTGGATATGTCCGCTGAGGGTGGCTGGGATGCCAATCTCAACGCCTATGCCGCCAAGGGCGAACTGCCGGATGTCTTCATGGCAAACAACATGCCCCTGTACGTCAAGAACGGCTGGGTGGCTGACCTGACCGACCTGGTTAAGGACGACTCCGACTGGGCGAATGTGCCGCAGGTACTGAAAGACGGCGTAACCTATGGGGACAAAGTGTTGGGCTTGCCCGCCGCGCAGTTCATCATGGGGTACTTCGTCAATAAGGACCTCTTCGAAGCCGCCAACCTGGATGCGCCGGAATATGGTGTTGCTCCAGAAGATTTCTTTGCCGCAGTCACCGCGCTCAACAATCCCGCTAAGGGCATCCTCGGGCTGGATGAGATGGAGTTTGTGCTGGGCTGGTATCCGCACACTGTGGACCCGAACCTGAAGTGGTTCTCGTTCGACGGCACCAAGATGAATTACAACTCCGCCGCCTTCAAGGAAGCCATTGCCAAGGTTGCCGAATTGAAACCCTATACCTGGCAGGGCTTGACCGACGAGCAGAAAGCCAACTTCAAATCTCAGGATCCCTGGGAACTCTTCCTGAATCAGGAAGTGGGCGTGCGCTGGGAAGGCGGCTGGAACCTGCCTAACTTTGTGCAGAACGCCACCTTTGAATGGGACTTCGTGGGTATTCCTGGCGGCACTCAGGCGCTGGTGATGGACATCATGGCAGTTTCCAAGACCACCAAGAACCTGGAGGAAGCCTATAAATTCGCCAAGTGGATGACCTTCTCTTCCGAAGCCTATGCCAAGGAAGCCGAATTAGCCAAGGCGGCAGGTTCTGCCCCCAAGATGCCGGTGGCGATGGACGATGCCTCACTGGCACTCTACCGCGAGTTTGTGGATAAGCCCGGTGTCAATGCCGCGCTGGATAATCTGGATGCCAGCCTGGTTGAATCGCTGGCGAAGATCGTCCCCGGTTACATCCAGGCGCGCTGGGAAGGCAAGCCCGGTATCGACATCGGCGAGGACAAGGACGTCAATATGTGGTACATGTTCAATTTCGCCAGCGAGGGCAAGTTCAAGTACGAGGACTACGCCGCTAAACTGGAAGAATTTGCCAACAAGATTCTTGCCGACGCCAAAGCCGAGGTGGAAGCCAGCCTGAAATAAGGCAAGCGTGAACCCGTCCACCCCTTGATTCGATTGACCGAATCAAAGGGATCATCATGGAGACCGCCATGCCCGGACGCCGCTCTGCCAGAGAGCCTGAAGGGTATGGCGGTCTTCCTCAAAATCGTCAACAGGTTTGGGGTATGCTGAATTCATACAGGGTTGTGCGTGTTCTCATTGCTCTGGTGCTGATGCTGGGCATGTTGATGCCCGCGGTGACTTCCCCGGTGCAGGCGGTTTCGGCTTTACCTGCAACGTTACCCCAATCGGTTCCGGGAACCATCGAGATTCGCGCCGATTCCCTGGGCTTGCCGCTGATGTATCACCCTGAGGCGCAGGATTATCCCAAACCTGCCGTGTATGTTCAAACCGGTGACCGCATCACTTTCGAAGTGACGATTGCGCAGGATGGCGAGTACACGGTCTGGTTCGATATGGCGGCGGTGGGTGATTTGACCGTCAATCCCCCCGAAGGGTCTTTGCAGGTGGATGGGGATTTTCCCCTGCCTGAAGCCCGCCGCCTGGTCTTCCCGCTCTTTTATCAAAACACTTCTGATACGTTCCCGCTGGATCGCTACGGCAACGAGATTCTCATCCCTCAACAACGCCTCATCCGCTGGAGCCGCGTACCCCTGCGCGATGCGGCGTTCAGTCATAAATATCCCCTGCGCATTCCTTTGGCGGCAGGGGTGCACACCTTTGACTTTCGCATGACCCGAGAGTCCATGCTGTTGGGAAGCATTTACCTTGAGCCTTTCCAACCTTATCCTTCTTATGCTGAGTATGTGCAAAATCATTCTGCGCCTGATTCCTCGCGTGTGCTGATTGCGCTGGAAGCCGAATTTCCCTCTTTTAAGAACGATACTGCTGTTCGACCGGTGAACAACCGCAGTCTGGGCGTGACTCCCTACGACACCTACCGGCTATTGCTCAATACGTTGGGTGGCGAGTCCTGGGTGCACAGTGGCAGTGCCGTGTACTATGAGTTTTCCGTGCCTCAGGAAGGCATGTATCACATCACCTTTCGGGCGTTGCAGAATACCAAGAGCAACTTTACCTCTTTCCGAAAAATTACCCTGGATGACCAGGTGCTGTTTGACGAACTGAGCGCTGTGCCTTTTCCCTACACTTCCGATTGGGAAAACATCCCTCTGGGCAGGGATGAACCTTACCGCATTTATCTCACCGAAGGCAGGCATGTGCTGGGCATTGAGGTGACCCTGGCTCCCTACGAGCAAGCCATCGAAAAAATCAAAAAAGTCCTGCTGGATATCAATGACCTGGCGCTGGAAATCAAAAGCCTGACGGGCAATCAAGTGGATGTGTATAAAGAATGGAATATGAGCGATTACATCCCCGATCTCCGCGAGCGCCTGCTTGCCATTGCCGCCGACCTTGAAGCGGATGTGCATGTGCTCAGCGAGATCAACCGCGGGGTGCGCTCCCAGGAACTGCTGGCGTATCAGATGGCAATCGAGAACATCCGCTTTCTGGCGGAAGACCCCGATAAAATGCCCATCCGCCTGAATCGTTTCTCGGAAGGCACGGGGTCGGCGGCGCAGTTGCTGGGGAGCATTTTGCCCTCGCTTCAAGCCCAACCGCTCACCCTGGATAAAATTTACATCCACTCCCCCGATACCCCACCTGAGCCGGTAAAGATTCCCGTCACCACTTCGATGGTGGAAGGCGTCAAGCGCTTCCTGCATTCTTTCCAGCCCGTGCCGTACCAGTCCATTGGCGCGGGCGAGGACGAGATTGAGGTGTGGGTTAACCGTCCCCGCCAGTACGTGGATTTGATGCAGACACTGGCAGACCAGCAATTCACACCCCAAACGGGCATCAAAGTCAAATTCTCCATCATGCCCAACGAGTCCAAACTGGCGCTGGCGGTTGCCGCCGGGATTCAGCCCGATGTGGCATTGGGCATCAGTACCAATATCCCCTACGAACTTGCCATCCGTAATGCCCTGTACGACCTGCGATCTTTTGAGGATTTCGATTCTTTCATTCGCATTTATTCCCCCGGTTCATTACTTTCTTACATCATTGATGACTCAGTGTATGCCATCCCCGAGACGCAGGATTTCTGGGTCACGTACTACCGCCGCGATATCATGGGCGCGCTGGGATTGCCCATCCCCCAAACCTGGCAGGAAGTTATCGAGATTTTGCCCGAACTTCAGCGCTACGGCTTGAACTACAACACCCCGCTCTCCAGCGGTGCAGGGCTGAAAGGCTATCTGGTGACTGCCCCCTATATCTTTAATCACGGTGCGCAGTTATACACCCCGGATGGCATGTCCGGGCTGGGCAGTGAAGAAGCTATCCAAGCCATCCGCTTTATGGCAGAGAGTTTCACCATTTACGGCATGCCGCTGACCACTGCCAATTTTTACGACCGCTTCCGCTACGGCAGTATCCCTATCGGCATTTCCAACTTTGAAACCTACATTAAACTGCTCACAGCCGCGCCGGAGATTGACGGCTTGTGGGGCATGAGCCTGTACCCCGCCACCGTCCTGCCCGATGGCAGGCAACTGCGCTACGCCACCGGTTCGGCGCAAGCCTGTATCATGTTTGCTGATACGGACAAACCTGACGAGTCCTGGACATTCCTCAAATGGTGGATGTCTACCGAGACGCAAAAGGCTTTCCAGCAGGAACTTATCCTCAACTACGGGCGGGAATATCTGTGGAACTCTGCCAATCTGGAAGCCTTCCAAGCCCTGCCGATTCCCGAGGAACATAAAGAGGTGATTCTGGAGCAGTGGCAGTGGTTGCAGGAACCGGTCAAACTCCCCGGCAGTTACATGCAGGAACGTGAGTTGAGCAACGTCTGGAATCGCATTGTTTTCGACGGCGCCAATCCCCGTGTGGCAATTGACAATGCCGTGGTGATCATTAACCGTGAGATTTTGCGCAAGATGGAAGAATTTGGTTACATTCAAAACGGTGTGCGTGTCAAAGAGATTAAAGTGCCGAGCATTGAGACTGTGAAAGGCTGGATGGAAAATGCAGACCGCTAAACCGCAATCTTCCTTCATGTCCTCATTGAAGAAGTGGTGGATGAAAGAAGCCAGCGCTTATGGCTTCATCTCCGGCTATGCGCTGATGTTTCTCATTTTCATTGCCATTCCTGTGGCTGTGGCCATTTTGCTTTCCTTTACCTTCTTTGACACCATTCAGCCGCCGCGCTTCCTTGCCTTGAAGAATTACATCACCCTGCTGACGCAGGATGATATCTTCATGCGCTATGTCCTGCCCAACACCATTCAGTTTGCCGTGATTGTTGGCCCAGGCGGGTATTTGCTTGCCTTCATCCTGGCATGGATGCTGGCGCAATTGCCCAAAGTCCCCCGCACCATCTTTGCCCTGATTCTGTACTCCCCTTCGATGACCGCTGGGGTTGCCATGACGGTGGTTTGGCAGGCGCTCTTCAGCGGCGATCAGACGGGCTATCTCAACAGTTTCCTGCTCAGCCTCAATCTGATTCAGGAACCCATCCAGTGGCTGCAGTCCCCTCAGTACCTCATGCCCATCATGATCATCGTCACCCTGTGGAGCAGTATGGGGGTGGGCTTCTTAGCCATGCTGGCGGGCATTCTGGAAATCAACCCTGAACTGTACGAGGCGGGCAGTATTGACGGTATCCGTAACCGCTTTCAAGAAATCATTTACATCACCATCCCCTCAATGAAGCCGCAAATGCTCTTTGGGGCGGTGATGGCAATTGTGGCGACCTTCCAGGCGGGGGCGATTGGTGTAACCCTGTCCGGGAGTAATCCCACCCCGCAGTACGCCGGTCAATTGATTGTCAATCACATTGAGGATTACGGCTTTCTGCGTTACGAAATGGGTTATGCCGCGGCAGTTTCGGTGGTGCTGTTGTTGATGGTGTGGTTCTTTGCCCGGGTGGCAAATCGGCTGTTCAGAGAAGATTGAGAGGCTTGCCATGCGTAGAAGATGGTTTCAATTTTCGTCCAGTTACCGCAACCGCGGCATTAACCCGCAGGGATTTCATCCCAGCCAGTTGAAGTTTTACCTGATTCTGCTTCCCCTCTCGGCGTTCATGCTTCTGCCGATGGTTTTCATCTTTTCTCATGCCTTCAAACCGCCGGATGAGTTATTTGCCTACCCGCCGCGCTTCTTTGTCGTCAACCCTACGCTGAAAAATTTTATAGATTTGTTCAGTCGTATGTCGGCTTCCAGTATCCCCGTCAGCCGTTACCTGTTCAACAGCATTCTGGTTACGGTGGTGACAGTGGCGGCTTCGGTGGTGGTTTCTTCTACGGCGGCGTATGCGCTCTCCAAGAAACGCTTCAAACTCAAGCAGACCCTGTTCGCCATCAACACGGTGGCGCTGATGTTTGTCCCCATTGCCGTGACCATTCCGCGCTTCCTCATCATCGAGCGCCTGCATCTGATGGATACCTTCTGGGTGCACATCCTGCCCATGCTGGCAATGCCCGTTGGACTGTTCCTCATTAAGCAGTTCATTGACGGTATTCCTGACGAGGTGGTGGAAGCCGCGCAAATTGACGGCGCATCCGATGTGTGGATTTACTGGCAGATTATCCTGCCGATGATTCGCCCGGCAATTGCCACCATTGCCATCCTCTCGTTCCAGGCGGCATGGAACAATGCCGATACTTCGGCACTCTACATCAACAATGAGAGTTTAAAGACCTTTGCCTTCTACCTCACCACGCTCACATCGACAACCACAGGCGCGAATGTGGTAGCAGGGCAGGGCATTGCCGCCGCGGCTTCTCTGATTATGTTTCTGCCGAACCTCATCATCTTTATCTTCATGCAGAGTCAGGTGATGAGTACCATGTCTCATTCAGGGCTGAAGGGATGAAAAAGTTTCGTTTTGTCCTGCTGATGTTCCTCATTCTGCTTGCTCTGCCGAAAACGCAAGCCAGCGCCGACCCGCCGTACACCACCTGGGCGCTGGGACCGGGCGGGCGCTTGTTCATGACCCAGGACGCTTACGTTCCTGTGGCAGAGGTGGATTTGCCCATCTCGGGCGCTGAGGATATGGTCATCCTGCCCGATGGTACGCTCTTTGTGGCGGATACGGGCAAGGGCAGAATTGTGCAATTTAATCAGGATTTGCAGGAAACAGCCGTTATCGGCAAAGGTGTTTTGCAAAGTCCCACCGGTTTGTTTGTGGACGAAGACGGCATGATTTACGTTGCCGATGCCAAGAAAAACGAAGTGTTCATCTTCCAGCCCGACGGCACTCTCTTTAAGGAATTTGGACGCCCCAAAGAGCCTTTGTTTGGCAAGACGCGCGAATTTCTCCCGCGCAAGATTGCCGTGGATCAGCGCAAGAATCTCTATATTATCAGCGAAGGCTCGGTCAACGGCGTGGTGCAGATGAACATGGACGGACGCTTTATCGGCTATTTTGGCGCGAACACGGCTACCATGTCGCTCAAGATGGTGTTGCAACGCCTGTTCCTCACCAAAGAGCAACTGGAGCAGTTCGTCAAGAACGAAGCCGCCTCACCGTCCAACATTGCCATTGACCATCAGGCAATGGTGTACACCATCACTGCTGGGACGTCCCCCAACAAAAGCATCCGCAAATTTACCATTGCGGGCAAGAATATCTTCCCCGATATGGTGGGTTCATCCGCCTTCCGCGATGTTCATGTCAGCGAGGATGGCTTGCTGGTAGCGGTAAGCGCCGAGGGTGAGATTTACGAGTACGACACCAAGGGCTTTTTGCTCTTCCGCTTCAAAGCCAAAGACCAGGGCGATCAGCGCATGGGCACGCTCGTCAATCCCACGGCAGTGGCGCGTTATCAGGGACAGATTTACGTGCTAGATAAGGACAAGAACGCGGTGGTGATTTACAAAGCCACCGAGTTTGCCAACCGCGTGCATCAGGGCGTGCGCCTGTACATGGAAGGCTTTTACAGTGAAGCCAAGCCGTATTTCCAGGAAATTCTCACCTATAACGGTTCGTTTATCCTGGCGTATCAGGCACTGGCAGATGCCTACTTCAAAGAGCGCGATTTTCCGCGCGCATTGCAGTCCTACCGTTACGCTTACGACCGCCAGGGATACTCGCAAGCCTTCTGGGAACTGCGCAACGTGGTGTTGCAGAAGTACCTTTCTCCCTTTATTTTAGGATTGATTGGCTTTTCGCTGGCGCAGAGCATTTTCCAGCGTGTCGAACGCCGTAAACGCTGGTTGGATCCTCTGCGGCAGTGGCTGGGTGGACTGGCTCGCTATCAGTGGGTAGATGATTTTGTCTTCCTTTTCCGCTTCATTAAACAGCCAGCCGATAGTTTTTACTACATCAAGAAGAAATTGCGAGGCAGTCTGGGATTTGCCTTTGTGATTTATGCCTGGGTGGTGGCCTCGCGTGTTCTCTCGCTGTACCTCACTGCTTTTCCCTTCAATCCGTATGCCTCTCCTACGTTTATACGGGTGGAGAATGAAATCCTCTACACGCTGGGGCTGATTTTCCTGTGGAACGCCGCCAACTACCTGGTTTCGACCATCAGCGACGGCGAAGGCAGGGTGCGCGATGTAGTCATTGGCACGGCGTACAGTTTATTCCCTTACGCGCTGTTTTGTGTGCCGATTGCTTTGCTTTCCAACGTCTTAACCCTCAACGAGGTGTTTATCTACACCTTCTCCATGCAGTTGATGTATGCCTGGGTGGGTTTGATGCTTTTCCTGATGGTGATGGAAATTCATAATTATTCGTTCTCCGAAACCGTGCGCAACATCCTCATCACTCTCTTCACCATGGGCATGTTCCTGCTCACGGGCTACATCCTCTACGTGCTTTTCGGGCAGTTATTTGACTTCGTTCATGGTATTTTGCAGGAGGTCAGACTCCGTGGCTAAAGCGCTGAACTTTTCTGGAAAAGTGCTCTTGCTGGTGGTGCTGGTGTTGAGCGTGGGGGTTCAACCGCTCCAAGCCATGCGCCTGTCCGATACCTATTCCACCAATCAGTACACCCATGTGGATACCCTGCGCACCGACTGGGAGATTCGTCAGGACATCCCCAAGTCTTACCGTCTGGTGGCGGAAAACGAGACCTACCGTTTGTTTGTGGATTTTGAGCGTTTGGCGTTCAAGGTGGTGGATCGGCGCAGTGGCTATGTCTGGCACTCCAATCTGGACGAAGTGACCCGCGAGGATCGTCTGAACAAAACCTGGACAGCCTTTGCGCAAAGCGGCATCAGCATAGATTATCTGGATCAGAAAGCCACACCCAAGCGGGCTTCCATCACCAATGCCAAGCATACCATCGAGGTCACTCCGGTGGAGCAGGGAATCGAGGCGCAGGTCACCTTTACCGAACCGGCAATTACCATTGGCGTTAACCTGATTCTCGAAAAAGACGGTGTGCGTGTGGAAGTGCCTTTTGAGCGCATTCGTCAGGAGAATGAGAAATTCAAACTGGGGGTGCTGTACGTTTACCCCTTCTTTGCCGCCACCCGTGGAGATGAGGTGCCTGGGTATATGTTCCTGCCCGATGGCTCCGGTGCGCTCATCCGCTTCAGCGAGCAGACCAAAGCCAAGAACATGTTTTACGGCAGGGTGTACGGCGCGGATTTGGGTATGACTACTTCCATGCCGTTCGATCCCGATTTGCGCCGACCTTTCCGGGTTTCTGTCCCGGTGATTGGCATGGTGCATGGCTATCATCAGAACGCTTACTTGGCGGTGCTGGAGCGCGGCGCAGGGTATGCCGAAATTCAAGCCCATCCGGCAGGGATAATCACCCAGTTCAACTTCCTGCATTATGCTTTCATCTACAACGAGAGTTACTTCCAGCCCACCAACCGCGCCGGGACCGGCGTGACGGTCTTGCAACCGCAAACGAACGCGTTTGACGTGATTCTGCATTACCGCTTCCTCACTGGCGGGGAGAGCGATTACGTGGGCATGGCGCGCAGTTACCGGCAGTATCTGATAGACCAGGGGGCGTTGAAATCCATTCCTGTGCCGGATGAGAACATCGGTATCCGCCTGGAGTTCCTCAACGCCGAACGCAAGAAGGTACTTTTGTGGAACGAAGCCATTCCCATGACTACTTTCGAACAGATGAGACAGATTCTCCAGTCCTTACAGGTTAATCACCCGGAGGTGATTCTGTACGGCTGGCAGACACTGGGCGCTTCGAGCATGTTCCCGCGCACGCTCAGACTGGAATCAGCGCTGGGTTCAAAGGCAGATTTGCGCGCGCTGGTAGAGCAAGTCATAGAGCAGGGCGGGCGTCTCTCCCTTTACCTTGATCCGCAGGCGGCGGTGTGGGACGAACCCGGGTATTCGCCGCGTTTTGACCTGGCGCGTTCCATTGCCAACCTTAACCTTACAGGCTACAACCGCTACAAAGCCCAGTACTTCCTCAACCTTGAGGCGCTCAGCGACCGCCTCAAGTCCCTGAGTGCAGACCTTTCCCGGGATTTCCCTTCGGCAGGGCTGGCGCTGGACGGTATCGGCGGGATGCTCTATAGCGATTACCGTACCAGACCACCGCTGAACCGTGAGCAAACCATTCTTGCTTATCAGGATTTTCTGAGAGGGTTGCCGGTCTCTACAGGCTTGTATGCGCCCAATGATTATTTGTGGGGCATCGCCAGTGCAGTATATGACCTTCCCATCTCCAGCAGTGGTTACCTTTACACTACCGACACCGTGCCGTTTTTGCAGATTGTGCTTTCCGGTTCCGTGCCTTACTACGGGCAGGCGCTTAACTTCTCGCCCGATTTGCAGGAAGACCTCTTGCGCCACGCCGATTTTGGGGCATATCCCTCGTTCTTTGTGACGCAGGAAGAGACGGCGAAAATCCTTGAAACCCGTTCGCGCTGGATTTATACCTCATCCATTGAGCAGTGGCGCGGAGAAATCGAGCGGGTATATGCCTGGCTGAATGCCCGTCTAGGCGCGGTGCGCGGGGCGAGCATGGTTGCGCGGACGGTGGTGCAGGAAGGGGTGGTGCTGGTGACCTACAGCAACGGCAAACAGATTGCGGTCAATTACACGGCTCAACCGGTGCAGGTGGGCGGGGTAACCATCCCGGCGCGGGACGCGCTTTTGCTGGAGGGCGAGATAACAGGAGGTGCGCCATGAACGTTCAGAAACTGCTCCGCGGGGAGATGAAGCATCGCACGCGCGAAGCCCTGCATGGCTACGCTTTCGTCTTCATCTGGATTGTGGGCTTTCTGGTGTTTACCCTGGCGCCGATGGTGGAAACCCTGCGCTACAGCATGAATGAGGTTACCGTGACCGCTACAGGGATCGTCATGGACTTCCGTGAGTGGCAGAATTACACCCGGGCTTTGTTCACCGACCCCAATTTCGTTGAACTGCTCATTGAGTATGTCATCAAGACGCTGGTTTCGGTGCCGGTGGTGCTGATTTTCTCCATGATCATTGCCTTGTTGCTTAATTTGCGCTTCAAACTGCGCGGGGTGTTCCGCACCATTTTCTTCCTGCCGGTGGTCATCACCAGCGGACCGGTCATCAAGGAACTGGCGGCTCAGGGAGCGGCATCGGCTCCACAGGTGGCATCCTCTGCGGCGGTGATGCAGTTCCTGCAGGGACTGCCCACGTATTTGCGCAATCCGGTGGAGTACCTGCTCACCTCGTTCATTCTTATTCTGTGGTTTTCCGGTGTACAGATTTTGATTTACCTGGCAGGTTTCCAGAAGATTGATCACAGCATCTACGAAGCCGCCGCCATTGACGGCGCTTCGGCGTGGGAATCGTTCTGGAAGATTACCCTGCCGGCGTTGACGCCCACCACCATTGTCAACGCGGTGTATACGATCATTACCCTATCGCACTTCTCTGAGAATGAGGTTATCCGTTACATTTACTCCCGCACTTATGATGTGCAGGGGGGTATCGGTTACGCCAGTGCTATGTCGTACATTTTCTTCCTGGCGCTGGTGCTGTTGCTGGCTGTGGTATACGGCGGGTTGACCTTTGGTACAAAGGAACGGTAAGGGAGGGATATGGAGATTCCGCTGAACAGAGAACGTATTCGCGTGTGGTTGCTGGGAAGCCGCACCAGTTACGGAGCGCTCTTCACCGTGTTCCTTTACCTGCTTCTCATTGCTATTGGTTTTGTTTACCTCTACCCGCTGTTGTTCATGTTTGTCACCAGCATCAAAAGCCCGCAGGATTTGCTCAACCCCATGGTGCAGTGGGTGCCTACCGAGTTGTACCTGGGCAATTACGTCAAAGCCTTTCGGGTGCTGAACTACCCGGTGAACCTGATGAACACCATCCTGGTCAGCGTAGCTCCGTCTCTCATCCAGACGCTGGTGTGTTCGGTGATTGGCTACGGGCTGGCGCGCTATCGTTTTCCAGGCAAGCACCTGGTTATGGGCTTGATTCTGGCAACCTTCATCATCCCCCCGCAGACCACCGTCATCCCGCAGATGCTCACCTACCGCGAATTGGGGTTGCTGGGCAATATTCTGTCGCTCATCCTGCCAGCCACCTTTGGACAGGGCTACCGCAGTGCCATTTTCATCCTTATCTTCTATCAGACTTTTATCTCCATGCCCAAAGTGCTGGAGGAAGCCGCCCGCCTGGATGGGGCTTCGGATTGGCTGGTCTTTGCGCGCATTGCTGTGCCGACGGCAATTCCGGCGTATGTCATTTCTATCATTTTCTCCATCGTCTGGTACTGGAATGAGACGTATCTGACGGTTATTTTCCTCGAAGGGGGAATCCAGACTCTGCCCATGCAGTTGGCAAAGTTTACCCAGGCGTACGAAAACCTCTATCCGCCGGGTATGGTTAATATTTTTGACCGAATCAACGAAGCGGTGAAAATGAGCGGGACATTCCTTAACATTTTGCCACTTCTGCTGATGTACTTTGTGATGCAGAAATGGTTCGTCGAATCTGTAGAAAGGTCAGGAATTACCGGTGAATAAATTAATTGTCTTTCTTTCTCTGCTGGCGTTTGTTTTTTCTTCCTGCGCTGTGCCTTCTGCTACGTTGTCTCCTGAACCGAATCCAACGGTGACAGCAAGCGCTACGTCCACTCCGCCGTTGCCCACTTTCACGCCTACAGCAGAGCCTTCGCCTGTTCCATCGCCAACCCCGACTCTTGCCACCCCTGAAGAGGTCATCGCTTACGAGATGAAAGGGGCGTTCGATTTCTTCTGGGAGCAAGCCAATACCGATCCGGACAGCCCCGGCTACGGGTTGATTCGCGACCGCTTCCCCGGCTCGGAAGGCATTGCCAGCATGGCGTCGCTGGGGTTTGGGCTGACGGCGTATCTCATCGGCGTGGAGAAAGGCTATATCACCCGCGAGCAAGCCTATGAGCGGGTCAGCCGCACACTGGATACGCTGGCAAACATGGAACGGGTGGAGGGCTTTTACTACCATTTTGTGGATATGCAGACTGGCAAACGCGCCTGGCAGAGCGAAGTGTCCAGTATTGACACGGCCATCTTGTTCATGGGAGTGCTTTCGGCGGGGCAGTACTTTGGCGGGGAAGTCCAGCAGAAGGCTCAGCGTCTGTACGATGAGGTGAACTGGGGCTGGTTTCTGGATGAGTCCCGTCAGATGTTTTACATGGCATACCGCCCCGAAAAGGGCTTTGAAGGGCACTGGGACTTTTACGCCGAGCAGTTGATGCTTTACGTGCTGGCGGCTGGGTCGGACACTCATCCGGTGGATGCCACACCTTACTACACCTTCACCCGCCATACTGCCAAATATGGGGAAGGGGTGAAGCCCTTCATTCATTCCTGGTTTGGCTCCCTGTTTACCTACCAGTTCAGCCATGCCTGGATTGATTTTCGCGGCTATACCGACCAGAAAGGTGTGGACTGGTTTGATAACTCGGTGCAAGCCTCGCTGGCGCAAGTGCGCTTTGCGGAGGCTATGGATGCAAAGTATCTAACGCTGGGTCCCAATGCCTGGGGTTTGACCGCCTGCGATGGTCCCAAGGGATATGAAGGCAGGTACGGCGCTCCGCCGTCAGGCTTCGACAACAAAGCCCATTATGTGGACGATACCGTTCCGCCTGCAGGTGCCATTGGCTCAATCGTCTTCACGCCGGAGGACTCTCTGCGCGCTATGCTTCATTACTACACTCTGGAAAACCTGAAGGGACGATACGGGTTTAAAGATGCGTATAATTTGACTGCCAGATGGTATGCCAGCGATGTGATTGGCATTGATAAGGGCATCTCACTGCTGATGCTGGCAAATTATGAAGATGAGATGGTCTGGCGGGTCATGATGCAGAATCCCAACATTCTCAAAGGATTGGAGCGCCTGCAGTTGAACAAACATGGCTAAAAAAGACGGTGTGACCATCAAAGATGTGGCGCGGCATGCCGGGGTAAGCATTGCCGCGGCTTCCTATGCGCTTAACGATACGGGAACGATTAGCGATGCCACCCGTCAGCGGGTGCTTAAAGCCGCAGAGGAATTGAATTACCATCCCAACGCCTTTGCCCGTCATCTGAAGAAGCGCAAAACCCACACCATCGGCGTCTTCATCACCGGGTTTGGCGGTCTGTTCTTTGAGCAGATTCTGGATGGTATTCATGCGGTAGCGGTGGAAACGCAGTACGACCTGATTGTTTGTCCATCCAGTCGGGCGGTCAGCAAAATTTTGACTCAGCGCCAGGTAGATGGGGCAATTGTCTTCGATACCCGCATCCCAAACGAGACTCTGACCCGTCTGGCTTCGCAACGTTTTCCTATTGTGGCGCTGGATCGCTTCCTCAAGGTGGATTATTTCTTCCCCCTGTTGATGGATAACGTCAACGGTGTTCGCCAGGTGATGGCGCATCTGGTGGAGCAGGGCGCGCGGCGGGTGAACTTTGTCTCTGGCGCGGGCGATTCGTTCGATAACCGCGAACGTATGCTTACCTTTATGGAGGAAGCCGACAAGCACGGCGTGCAGTACCGCGTTTATCAGGGGGATTTCAACGAAAAATCCGGGTATCAAGCCGGCTTGGAGATGATTCAGGCTCAGGATGTGCCGGATGCCGTCTTCTGCGCCAACGATCAAATGGCTATCGGGTTGATGAGAGCCTTCCAGGAACACGGTTTGCGCATTCCCGAAGATGTGGGATTGGTGGGCTTTGATGATATTGTTGTCGCGCCATTGCTCACCCCGCCGCTTTCCTCGGTCAATATGTCCCGCTACCAGTGGGGCATCCGCGCTGCGCGGCAGTTAATTGATTTTCTCGAAGAAGGCAAGCCTATCACCTGCCAGCGTATGCCCACCCGTCTGGTGGTGCGCCGTTCTTCGCTGATTTCCCCTTCATCAAGGCTTAAACAGGAACATCATGAAAGCACAGCAGATCATCGAACAGGAACTGAATCGCTCGATTGACTTTTTTCTGGAAACCACCAATTTGAATCCTGCCAGCCGTGGATTTGGGCTGGCGCTGGACAGTACAAAAGATCCTCATACTTCGTCGATTGCCAGTGTGGGGTTTGCTTTGACGGGCTGGGTTATTGCCTATGAGCGCAATCGGCTGACCCGCACGCGCGCCCTGGAGATCACCCGTGGCACCCTGCGCACCCTGCTGGAAAACGTCCCGCATCATCGCGGTTTTTTTGCCCATTTCCTGAACATGGAAACCGCTGAGCGTCTTCATCAATGCGAATACTCTACCATTGATACTGCCATTTGTCTGAACGGTGTGGTAACCGCCGCAGCCTATTTTCAAGACGCAGAAATCCAGCAGGTGGCACAAGAATTGCTCAACCGTGTGGACTGGGATTTTATTGTCTTTGAGAAAGAGGGTAAGGCCCTGTTCCGTATGGCGTATAACCCCGACCGCGATGGAGATTATGTCCATGGCGATCCGGGATTCATTCACCAGTGGGACATGGCGGCGGAACAGAAGATGATGTACCTGCTGGCGGCGCCATACCTCACGCCGGAGACGGCGCGGGCGCTTTATGCCGGCTTCAACCGCGATATGGGCGAGTTTCAGGGTAAGCCTGTCATCATCAACCCCGGCGGCAATCTCTTCTGTTATCAGTTGAGCGAAGCCTGGCTGGATGTGCGTACGTACCTTGACCCCGATGGGGTGGACTGGTTTGAAAACACCCGCCTGGCAACCCTTGCCGACCGTGCCTTTTGCATGCAGCATGCGTTGCGCTACCGCACCTATCATGCCAATTCCTGGGGCTTGAACGCTGGAGATAGTCCCTTCGGGTATCGTGTCTATGGCAGTGCGCCATCTTTGTATGAGCCGGAGCACGACGGCACAGTTTCCATTGCCGGAGCGCTGGCATCTCTGCCCTTTGCCCCCGAGGAAGTGCTGTCAATGGCGGAGTACCTTTACCATCAGCATCCGCAAACCTGGGGCAGGTATGGCTTTTTCGATGCCTACAATCTGGACGTGCTTCCGCCCTGGTATGGCAAGGATATCTACGGCTTTAACAAAGGGCTTTCGATGATCATGATTGAGAATTACCTCAGCGGGTTGATATGGGACGTTTATACTCACAGTCCGCTGATTCAATCGGCATTGGAAATTTTACGCTTTGTGCCGCGAAGAGAGGTGGAGCATGGCACAATTTTCCGTTAAGCAGGGACAATTCTGGCTGGATGGTAAACCGTTGCTTTTGCAGGCAGGGGAATTTCATTATTTCCGCACACCGCCCGATCAATGGGAACACCGCCTGAACCTGCTGAAACAAGCCGGTTTCAACGCCGTTGCCAGTTACATTCCCTGGCTGTGGCATCAGCCCGAGCCCGAGTGGGTGGATTTGGACGGGCACACCCATCCCATGCGAAATCTGCAGGGTTTCCTGGATCTGGCATCCTCGATGGGCCTGTGGATCATCCCGCGTCCGGGACCGTACATCATGGCAGAGACTATCAACGAGGGGATCCCACCCTGGGTTTTTGTGCGCTCTCCGCAGGTGGCTTTAATTGGGCAGGACGGCAAGCCGCAGAACATCGTCAGTTACCTGCACCCGGATTTTCTCGCGTGGGCGCGGGAGTGGTATCGCGCGGTATTTGGGGTGCTGGTGCCGCGTCAGGTCACCCGCGGGGGCAAAATCCTGCTGGTGCAGTTGGACAACGAAATGGGCATGATTCACTGGGTGCGCAATCTGCTGGATACCCATCCCGACACACTGGCGCGTTTTGCGGCATACCTGCGAGAGAAAGATACCTTACCGGACAACGCACCCATGGATGGACTGGAGGAATTTCTCCACCGGCAGTTACAAAACCCCGATGTCGAACATGGCGGGTGGGTGGTAGAAGAGTATCGTCGCTTTTACCGCACATATTTGCGCCAGTATGCCGAATGGCTGGTGGACTGCGCGCATTCTTTCGGTTTGGAAGTACCGCCGGTGATTAACATTCACGGCTTTGGCAATGGCGGAAAGACTTTCCCCATCGGGCTTTCTCAACTGTCCGAAGTGATGCAGATTCCCGGCATGCTCAGCGCCACGGATGTCTATCCTCTGGGGATTGGAGAGGGCAACTTTCATCAACTTCTACTGGTCAACGAGATGACCAGAGCCCTGCACCATCCCGAACAGCCTCTTTTCTCCATCGAGTTTCAGGCGGGCGGGAATCAGGACTTTGGCGGCGCGCAGACTTCGTTTTACGATTTGCACACCCGCCTGTGCGTGTCGACGGGCATGCGCGCCATCAACCATTATCTGTTTTTTGACGGGGAGAATCATCCCATCCTCAGCCCGGTTAAGCGCCATGATTGGGGGCATCCGGTGCGCAAGGACGGCACCCTGCGCCGCCACTATCACCGTTATCCGCGTCTTTCGCGGGTGCTTCAGACATACGGTGAGGCGTTGACGCTGGCAAAACCCCGCACGGTGACCACTATCGGGTTTGTGCTGGATGATTTCATGACCGAGGTCAACAATTCCTTCACCCGTCTGCAGACGGATGTGCTGACTCACCAGCGCGAGGTGATACTGTTTGATTTTATTGCCCGCGGTCTGGCGCTTACGCATCGTCCCTTCGATGCGCTGGAACTCAGCCGCGCCCCGCTGGATGCCACCCGCACCCCTACACTGTGGGTGATGATGGAAAAACAGTGCGATGTTCCCGTTCAGCACAAACTGGTGGAGTACGTTCGGCAGGGGGGGAGGCTGATTCTGGCAGGGCGCCTGTGCGAGGAAGATTTCCAGCATCATCCCTGCACCGTCTTGAAGGATGCCCTGGGGATCCGTGCTGTGCATGATGCTGAACCTTTCCGCGGCGAGACTATCCACATTATGGATGTGCTCGATATCCCGGTTTCATTTGTGGAGCGTTTCGAAGGCGATTTCGATGAGGTATTTGCCCACACGGTTCAGGGGGAGATCGTGGGCTTTGTCCGTTCGCTGGGCAAAGGCAGGGTGATGATGCTGGGTGCGGCGCTGGCGGCGAATACGCTGGAAGACCTGGCGGTTTTTGAGCGCATGGCACAGCGCATGGAGTGCTCGCCGCTGTTCGAGATGAGCGACTGGCTGGATGTGCGCCTCAGCGAAGGGGAGAAGGGTAAGTTCCTTTTCGTGAATAACTATCAGGATGACCCGGTGGAAGCGTTAATCTCTTTGAGCGGGAAACCATTGTTTGGTGGTGAGCCTGTGCGCCTGCCCGCCCGCCGCGGGTTGATTCTGCCACTGGACTGGCAGGTGCGTCCCGGCTTGCGCGTAGATGATTCTACCGGCGAGGTGACCGGGGTATTTGAGACGGAAGACAGCCTTATCTTGCAGGTCGAGCCAACGGATAGTACCATGCAGTTGACCCTGAGCGGATATCGGGTGGCGGAAGGAAAAACGCTGGGTATGTCCCCTTCGGGACAGGTTCGGGTGAGAACGTATTCCGGCAGGATTGTCCTGCAGAAGGCTTAGATAGAGGGAGCCTGTCGTTTTCAACAGGCTCCCTCAATTTTCCTCTGGCTTGGGAGAGTTAACTTTGCTTTTTCAGGGCTTCTTCACCCTGCGGTGTGATGGCGTACATTCCATCTGTTTCGCTGAGAAGTCCTGCTTCGCGCAGTTCGCGCAGACTGCTCCGCACGCGGAAGAGGGGCAAGCCCACTGACTCAGCCAGCACCTCGGCTTTTTGCGGGGCTTGTTGTACTGCTTTCAGTACTGTCAGCGCTGATGGGGTCAGCGTTCCATCCGGATTCACGCATGCCATAGGCTTACTTCAGTTCTTTCTTCACCAGGTACCAGTCGATGACCTCGTAGCCCGGTTTGGGTGAGACGTCCACCGCGTCCACGGTCTTGGGCGCCGGGACGATGACCTTGTCGCCGGGTTTCCAGTTGGCGGGGGTGGCAACGCCGTATTGGTCGCTGGTTTGCAGGGCGTCAATCAGGCGCAGGATTTCCTGCATGTTGCGCCCGGTGGTCAGCGGGTAGTAAATCATGGCACGCAGAATGCCTTTGGGGTCAATGATGAAGACAGCCCGCACGGTTTCGGTCTTGCTGGCGCCGGGTTGAATCATGCCGTAGAGGGTAGCAACTTCTTTGTTCAGGTCGGCGATCACCGGGAAGGGGATTTTGACGCCGGTTTTCTCTTCGATGTTGCGCACCCAGGCGATGTGCGAGTACACGCTGTCGATGCTCAAGCCGAGCAAATCCACACCGCGCTTTTGCAGTTCGGGGTAGATTTCGGCAAAGGCGATGAACTCGGTGGTACAAACCGGTGTGAAATCGGCAGGGTGGGAGAAGAGAATCAACCAGCGGTCGCGGAAATCGGACAGGCGCAGGACACCGTGAGTGGTCACGGCTTCAAATTCGGGGGCGGGTTCGTTCAAACGGGGAAAAGCAGGGGTTTGCATTTGTTCAGACATGGTTCATTACCTCACTTTCTTCTTAAAAAATTCTATGTATTCTGATGATTATTACCCGAAAAAGTTACGATAGATTTGGAAAGTATATCTTTTTTACACACTTAAGCCATTTTGCTTAATTTTGTGTGATGATATTATACTCCCGATGAGCGATTTTGTCAATCTTTAGAAATTTATTATTATTGGAAAGTCATTATAAAAAAGAGTGTTCCCTTTCACTTCTCCAGCAGGTATAATTATTTTTATCCACTGCTCGGTTCCATGGAAAGAGTTTACAGAATGAAAAGGTTTCTCAGGTTGGCACTGATATTGTTATGCGTCCTCTTTTGGGGGTGGACAAATCTCGTGGGGAGCGCTGGGGCACAGGGAGAGCCTGAGGAACTGCCGACTCTGGTGGAAATTTCTTTTGGAGTACATCCCCATTGGCTTGAAGGACAAAACGCTCAGAAAATTGCCGATTACGGGACATTTTCGGTCTGGCGGTTGCCGATTGGACAGACAAAACTCCCTGCATCGGCTCAAATGCTCTCTCCCAGGGTGTATTTGCGCGGAGTGACTCTTGATACCTCTTCTCAGAGTGTAGAACCCAGTCTGCCGCAAGGATGGCGGCAATCTCTGAGTGGGGATGAGGGGGCGCAGTTATGGCTGGTGCAGTTTGCCGCGCCGTTGAAGGATGAATGGCTGGAGGCGCTGAAACAGTCAGGGTTGACTTCCGTGGCGTATGTTCCCGACCATGCCCTGCTGGTGTACGGGCGCGCGCCTGCTCAACGGCTTTCGACATTGCCGACTGCTGTAGCAAAGGCGTTGTACTGGCAGGGGGCTTATCACCCGTATTATCGTCTGGCGCCGGCACTGCGCCCGGATGCCAAACCGGCTCCGCAGGGGGATGTGGATGTGACCGTGCAGGTGTTTGCTGGGGCGGACAATCTGGACGCTATGCTGGCGCAGTTGGAAGGATGGGCATCTGCCCGTTACGGCGAGCGCGAGCCGCTGTTGAATCTGGTCAACCTGCGCCTGCGTATGCCTGTTGAGCGCCTGAAGGACATTGCTGTGCTTCCCGCCGTGGTCAATGTAGAGCCGTTGCCTCAATTTGAACTGCTGGATGAGATTCAGGGACAGGTGCTGGCGGGTAATATCGCTGTTTTTTCGGGAAAAACAGTTGCCGAATCCCCTGGATACATGGATTGGTTGATCGCTCATGGTTTCCCCACCGACCCGGCGGCGTATCCGCTGGTGGATGTGATGGACGATGGGCTGGATGCCGGGGATCCTAATACTTCTCTGCACCCGAACTTTTATCAATGGGGTTCAACCGCCAATCCCGATCGGGTGGTCTATATTCGCAACTGCACGAGTGATCCTTCGGGAAACAATGTAGGCGGGCATGGCACGCTCAACGCGGGGATTGTCGTGGGATACGATGCTCAGACAGAAAGTTACGAAGCCGGCGGGTATCAACTGGGGCTGGGCATCTCACCATTTGGGCGGGTGGCGGCGACCAAACTCTTCACCAATACCGGTTCGTTTTCCTGGACAAAATGTTCTTCATCGTATGCGGGGGTTCTCCAGCCGGCCTATCAGGCGGGGGCGCGGCTGACCAGCAATTCCTGGGGTGGATCTGGAGAAGGAAAATACACCGTCGATTCGCAAATCTACGATGCGCTGACCCGGGATGTTCTGCCTTCTACGCCGGGCAATCAGCAAATGATGCATGTGTTTGCCGCAGGGAACAGTGGGCCTTATGATACCACCATCAATGAGCCTGCCACGGCAAAGAATGTGCTGGCGGTGGGCGCCACCGAAAACCCGCGTGATTCAGGGGTGTTCGATGGCTGTTGGGAAAGCAATGGCGACAGTGCGGATGATCTGGCTTCTTTCTCGTCCCGCGGTCCAACCGAGGATGGTCGCGCCAAGCCCGACGTGGTGGCGCCGGGGACGCATGTGCAGGGTCCGGCTTCGCGCGACCCGGCTTACAATGGCAGTTCGGTGTGCGGTCCGGCGTATTACCCTGCCGGGCAGTCTCTGTACACCTGGTCCTCAGGTACCAGCCATTCAACGCCGGCGGTGGCAGGCATCGCCCAGTTGCTCTATGAGTATTACGGGCGCGTGCTGGCGCCGGGACAATCGCCCAGTCCGGCAATGCTGAAGGGGTTGATCATCCACTCTTCCCGCTACCTGACCGGGCAGGATGCTGGAACAGATTTGCCTTCGCCGGGGCAGGGATGGGGCATGCCTGCCCTGGAAAATATTGTCAACATGCCCGGATGGGTGCTCCGCGATCAGGATATCCTGTTGACGGAAACCGGTCAGCAGGTGGAATTTTACCTGCGCCCGCTCAACCCGGATCTGCCGCTGGCGGTGACACTGGTGTGGACGGATGCACCGGGCAACCCGGCGGCAGGCAAGGCGCTGGTCAATGACCTGGACTTACAGGTGGTTGCTCAGGGCGCGCAGTATGTGGGCAATCGCTTTCAGGGGGAATTCTCGGTGCCGGGTGGTACGGCGGATGACCTGAACAATGTGGAGCGGGTGGTGCTGGAGCGGGCGGGGAATGGGGTATTCCTGGTGCGGGTGCTGGCGCACAACCTGGCGGGGGACGGCGTGCCGGGCAATGCCGATGCTACCGATCAGGATTTTGCGCTGGTGATTAGCAACGCCGAGGTGACTGCGCCGCAGGCACTGCTGGTGATGAACTCACTGCGGGTGCAGGAAGTGATGGGCAATGCGGATGGGATTCTTCAGCCCGGCGAGACGGGAGAGGTTTGGGTCTCTCTGCGCAATATCGGCGCGGTATCGGCAGATGGAGTAAAGGCGGCGCTTCAGGGCGCGGCGGGGGTGGTGGACGTCCTGCAGTCTCAGTCTGATTATCCTTCCATCCCGGCGGGAGAGACGCGCGAGAACCTGACGGCTTTCCGTGTTCAGGTGGGACTGCAAAACGATTGCTTTCTCGTTCCGCAACTGGTTTTGCAGGTGTTCATGGGGCAGGTCGAAGCGCTCCACGGGACAATTCGTTTGCCTGCCGCGGCTCAGCCTGGCACGCTGAGCACTTATCTCAACTCCGCCGTGATAGATATTCCCGATAACAATCCGTCGGGGGTGGAAGTGCCGCTGGAAGTTCCCGAGGACTTCCGCATCTACGATGTGGATGTGCTGGTCAACATTCAACATTCCTATACCGGAGATTTGACGCTCCGCCTGTTTGTCCCCGACGGCAGGCAAGTTTTACTGGCAAACCGTCGGGGTGAGTACGGGGATAATTTCACCAGCACTGTATTTGATGATGAAGCCTCTTTGCCCATTTCACAAGGAAGCCCGCCGTTCAGCGGTTCCTTCAAGCCCGAAGAGCCGTTGAGTACCCTGGATGGGATATCTGCCAGAGGAACATGGCGTTTGTGGGTGGTGGACTCGGCAATTGCGGATACCGGCAGGGTGACGCGCTTTGAACTGCGCCTGACCCCGGCAGTGTGCCCACAGTATATGCCTTACCGGCTGATCCTGTTTCCCATTTTTAAAAATTACACCCTGCCCTAGCCCCAGATACCAAAGCCGATGAGGGCGCAGAGGATACCCAGAACCACTCCGGCAATCACCTCGCCCGGGGTGTGACCGATGACCTCTTTTAATTCCTGCTCGCTGATGGGATGCCCGGCGAGAAACTCTTCGATGAGCAGGTTGATGCGCTCGGCGTGTTTGCCGGCTTCGCGGCGCACGCCTGCGGCGTCATAAACCACAATCATCGCCATGGCAACCGCCAGAGCGAACAGCGGAGTGTTGAAGCCCTCGAACAAGCCGATAGCAACCATGGCGCTGACGATGAGTGCAGAGTGGGAACTGGGCATGCCGCCGCTGGAGAACCACAATCCCCACACCCAGCGGCGCGTTTCCAGATACTCCAGAAACGGCTTGAGAAACTGCGCCAGCCCCCAGGCAATCAGACTGATCCATAAGACGTGATTGGAGAGCAAGTCCTGAAACATTTCCTTATCCCGATTCGGACAAATCGTTCCCGTTGAGCGTTTGAATGCGCAGTTCTGCCTGTTCCAGCAGGGCGGCGCAGTGTTTTGCCAGCGCCTGCCCGCGTTCGTACAGTCTCAGTGTCTCTTCCAGTGAGGGTTGAGCGGTTTCCAGTTTTTCGAGGATGGCTTCCAGTTCGCGCACGGCATCTTCATACGACAGGTTCGCAATTTCACTTAAAGAATCCATCATTCCACTCCCTTTTCAGGCTTGAGCAAGACATGTTCCACTTTTGCTGTCAGTGCGCCGTCTGCCAAGCGGATGCGCACGGTTTCTCCGGCTTGTGCCTGCGCCGCGCGGGTGAGGATGCCCCCCTCGGGATGTTCGATCAGCGCAAAGCCACGTTCCAGCACCGCCAGCGGATTGAGCGCGCTGAGATGCGCATTCAGGGCTTGCAGGTGCGCCTGCCGCTGAGCGATGAGTCGCGCGGCGGTGTTTTGCAGGCGCAGAATGGCGTTATCCAGCCGCTGACGGTTATCCTCAATGCGCCGCACGGGTGAGGCGCGCTGAAGCCGGCTCTCCAGTTGATTCAGGCGGGCGCTTTCCAGATTCACCCGCTGAGAGATGAGTCGGTTCAGGCGTTGCAGGGTGCGCTCCACTTGAATCAGCAGTTCGGCGCGGTCGGGGGTGGCAAGGGTGGCGGCCCCGGTGGGGGTGGGGGCACGCAAGTCGGCGGCAAAATCCACCAGGGTGAAGTCGGTTTCGTGTCCCACGCCGGTGATAACCGGCACGCGTGAGGCGGCGACGGTGCGCACCACGCCTTCATCGTTGAACGCCCACAAATCTTCGATTGAACCGCCGCCGCGCGCCAGCAGAATTACATCCAGGTCGGGGATGCGGTTGAGGGCGTTCAGGGCTTGCACCAGTTCCAGGGGGGCTTCTTCGCCCTGCACCGCCGAGGGCGCCAGGATGACTTCCACCAGCGGATAGCGCCGCCGCAGGGTGTTGAGGATGTCTTGGAGCGCCGCACCGGTGGGCGAGGTGACCACGCCGATGCGCCGCGGGAAGGTTGGGATGGGGCGCTTGCGTTCTTCGGCAAACAGCCCTTCGGCTTCCAGTTGGGCTTTGAGGCGCAGGAATTGCTGGTACAGGTAGCCTTCACCCGCCGGTCTGACTGCGGTGACGTAGAACTGATAGTTCCCGCCCTGCTCGTACACGCCAATCGAGCCAAAGGCTTCGATGGCAATGCCGTCCTGCAGGGGAACGCGCAGAGTGCGCGCAGCATTGCGCCAGATGACGCATTTGAGCGCCGCGCCGCTGTCTTTGAGGGTGAAGTACACATGCCCGGAGGCGGCGCGGGTGAAGTTGGAGATTTCGCCCGCCACCCAGATCTCGCTCAGCGCGGGTTCGCTTTCCAGCAGAGAGCGGATGAGGCGGGTCAGTTCGCTGACGCTCAGCGCGGGGGTGGGAAAGAGGGAAGGCATGTCCATGTGGGTTTAATTTTACCCTGCCCGTTCATCTTTGCGCGGGAAAATTTTAATCCTTTTGTAACTTGCCCTTTGATTGGGCTTGTACTAGAATGAAATTAGGCGTTTTCATGAGCCCATTACAACATCCAAGGGGGTTTCTTGGGGGCAGGTTTCGCCAATGATTGACATTGCACATCATCCACTTGATTCGCAGGGCTGAGGGTATGGCGTTCCCATTTCACTGGTTGGATATCCTGGAATGCAGGTTAAGCCTCTGAACGGAGAGGCTTTTCTGGATTTTCCCTCTGCCGTAAACAGGGGCGGCGGATGGGCAGGGTTATCGGTAGTTCTATCCTGAAGGGTGTGACCTTTTATTCGTACCTCAACGCGCGGATTGTCCTTCGCCCGGCAAGGCTGGAAGGCAGTCCGGCGCATCACAGAAAGGACTTCCTTCGGCTGGAGCGCGTTTCCTGTCGAAAGGGCGGAGCGCGCCTGTAAGCCGATTTTTTTGGATATGAACAAAACCACTTCTCTCCAACCCCAAACCGAAGACTGGGATCTCATCATTCAGCCTCAGCGCAACCTGCTGGATTTGCGCCTGGGCGAATTGTGGCGCTACCGCGACCTCATCCTGCTGTTTGTGCGCCGGGATTTTGTGGCGGCTTACAAGCAGACCATCCTGGGTCCCTTGTGGTATCTCATCCAGCCTCTGCTGACCACCATCACCTTTACCGTGATCTTCGGCAGGATTGCCAGTTTGCCCACCGATGGACTGCCGGAGTTCCTCTTTTACATGTCCGGCACGGTCATCTGGTCCTACTTTGCCGAGTGCCTGAACAAGACCTCGAATACCTTTGTGCAGAATGCGCATCTGTTCGGCAAGGTGTACTTCCCGCGGATGGCGGTGCCGGTGTCCATCCTCATTTCCAATCTCATCACCTTCCTGATGCAGTTTGTGCTGTTTTTGGGCTTTGTGGGCTTCTTTGCCCTGCGCGGCACGCCTATTCGCATGAATCTCGCCTGGGTGGCGCTCTCGCCCCTGCTGTTGTTGATGATGGCAGGGCTGGGGTTGGGGTTTGGCATCATCATTTCCTCGCTGACCACCAAGTACCGCGATTTGCGCTTTCTGGTGCAGTTTGGAGTGCAACTGCTGATGTACGCCACGCCGGTGATTTACCCGGTTTCGTCCATTCCGGCGCGCTTCCAGCCGCTCCTGCAAGCCAACCCGATGACGCCCATTGTCGAAGCTTTCCGCTTTGCTTTTCTGGGCGCAGGCACGGTGAACGCCGGGCAACTGCTCTACAGCTTCGTGTTCATGGTGGTGCTGGTATTCCTCGGAGCGGTCATTTTCAACCGCGTCGAGCAGACGTTCATGGATACGGTGTAAAAATATCCTATCTTTGCGTTCTTTGCGCCTTCGCGGTTAAAAAGTTGGTTTTATATCTAACATTGATAAGGTTTCTTGCATATGCCTTCTGTCATCTCCGTTGAGCATCTTTCCAAAGCCTACCGCCTCGGGCAGATTGGCACCGGCACGTTTGCCAATGATTTGAAAGTCTGGTGGGCAAAGGTGCGCGGCAAGCCCAATCCCCTGCTCAAGATTGGACAGGAAGACCACGGCAACCGCGACGGCGAAATCATCTGGGCGCTGAAGGACGTCTCCTTCACCGTGGAGCAGGGCGAGGTGCTGGGGGTGATCGGGCGCAACGGCGCGGGCAAGAGCACCCTGCTCAAGATTCTCTCGCGCATCACCGCGCCCACCGAAGGGGTGGTCAGGGTCAAGGGGCGCATTGCCAGTTTGCTGGAAGTGGGCACCGGCTTCCACCCCGAACTGACCGGGCGGGAGAACATCTACCTCAATGGCGCCATTCTGGGCATGAGCCGCAAAGAGATTGACCGCAAGTTCGATGAAATCGTGGCTTTTGCCGAAATCGAGCCGTTCATTGATACCCCCGTCAAGCGCTACTCCAGCGGCATGTACGTGCGCCTCGCCTTTGCCGTTGCCGCGCACCTGGACGCCGAAATCCTGCTGGTGGACGAGGTGCTTGCCGTGGGCGATGCCGCCTTCCAGAAAAAATGCCTGGGTAAAATGGGCGATGTGGCATCTCAGGAAGGTCGGACGGTGCTGTTTGTCAGCCATAATATGGCGGCAGTGCAACAGTTGACCCTGAAGTCAATATTATTGTATCAAGGGAGATTAGTGGACAAATCTGTCTCATCAGATATGATTAGAAAATATTTGAGTTCTATGTCATTACAAAATTCATCAGAGAATAGATTAACTGTAGGTAGCATCACTATCAAGGAAATATATCTTATACAAGATGATGTAAGAACAAATTCGATCGACCTAAATTCCTCTTTTAAGTTTTGTATAAATTATCATGTCGCCTTTCCAACAAAAAATATTTTGTTAGGATTTGATTTGATTTCGGATACGGGAATTACTCTATTTAGAGCCTATGATTTGGATGTCTTTCCATT